>QEXX01000053.1 GCA_003130835.1 Anaerolineae bacterium
AGGAGTAGGTGGTTCGGTCGGAGCCAGCGATTGGGGTTTTCTGCGCCGCCGTATCCAACGCCACACAGCCCGCAAAGGGAGAACAAAGATCACATAGCTTAACAGCAATACGGGCAAGACGAAGATAACCACCCAAATGGCAGCATTGATCAAAAACTGAACGGCGTTGATCAGGGCTTGCAGGGCATCGCGGGCTACGCCGACCGGCTTCCATTTGCCGATGGTCAACGGCTCAACCGCCTCTTGGGCGATCAGCTCTACACTAATTGAAGACAGCGCAACCGACTCGCGGTAATACTTCATTTGTCCTTCAATGACTTCAATCTGCTCACGCACCTGGGTCAACTGCTGATAGACGTTCAAGACGTCTTCGGTGGAATAAGCCTGATCCATGATTTCTTGCAGTTGCTCTTCCGCCCGTTTTAAGTTGCGCAGGCGTGATTCCAGGTCTGTATATTCGGCTGTAATATCCTGACTGTTGAGGTTTTCACTTTGGGGCAGCTCATCCGAAAGGGCTTTGATCTCCTGAAGAGCTTGATCGAGTTTTTCGGCTGGCACGCGCACCGTAATCGACGCGCGCGGTACTTCCTTGCCGCTGGCAGTGGTGGTTTGATACAGGTCAGCAGAAACCACATAGCCACCCATGCGCTGGGCGGTATCGGCGATAGCCTCCATCGCAGAAGGGGGATCTTTGACGATGAGCGAGAGCTTGGCATTCTTGATCACCATTCGCTCGACCGAACTCGGGGCACTGCTGGGAAAACCACCTGTGCTTGGTTGCGGTAGAGCAGGGGCAGCCGTCGGGGCGAACTCGTAGGGAGGAGCAAAACCTTCATCGCTGGAGATGCCCTTCATTGGGCTTTGGGGCACGTTGGAAACTCTGGCTGCACACGCAGAAAGAAACCATGCGGCAATGAAAAGGGGAACGATCCAATGGAATTTCGAGAAAACGCTCGATTTCATCTTTCTTCTCCTCGGCGCAAATGAATGGGGGAAATCCTATTGATGGCTTGGTTGGTTTAAGGACGTTCGAGATGTCTAAAACGTTCCGCTTGCTACCAGCCTAGCGATAGGCGCTCGATATGGCGCATCGGTAAGGCTGCTAGACGCATGCGATGTTGCACCTGCGTCACATCGTACTCAACCCGGCGATGTTCAAAGCAATGCGTTTCGGTATCGTATATGGCATAAGCGGCGCGTGGATCCCGATCGCGGGGCTGCCCCACCGAGCCGGGATTGACAATCTCACGCGGGGTCAATTGCACCACTTGGTTCGGGGGCAGATACCCCCCAATTGGATACGAATCGAATTCATTCAGATGAAACAGGATGGGCAAGTGAGTATGTCCGACAAAACAAAACGAGGTGTCAAAGAAATCAAAGTTGTGCCGCGCGGTCTGGGCATCTAGCAGATATTCCCAAACCGGCTGACGTGGGCTGCCATGCACCAGGGTCACGTCTCCAATCACCACCCGCTCAGGTAAATTTTTCAAAAAATCTCGATTGGCATCGGTCAATTGCTGTTGCGTCCATTGGATCACCCGGCGGGCTTCATGATTGAACGCCTCGACCTCAATCAATCCGAGCACGGCTGCATCGTGATTGCCCAAAATGCATGTCAGGTTGGGTAAACGGCGGATGCATTCAACGCATTCATTCGGGTCTGGGCCGTAACCGACGACATCGCCTAAGCACCACACCGCATCGCATGAACCAGCATCTGCGAGAATCCGCTCCAAAGCGGTCAAATTGGCATGAACATCGGAAAAAACAAGGACGCGCATGAAAGAAAGGTCGCTTAGGATATAAGGATATTATACTCCTTTTCATCAAAAATTTTGGAGAACCGAAAATCGTGCGCTCAGGATGCTCTGGTAAAATTAGTTGCGAAACAAGAGCGTCCTTCGGAACGCAAATCGTTCGATAAGCATGGACAAGGATCGACAATCCACCACGGATGAACGAAAGCTTATAGGTATGGAACAAATGCAAAGAGAACTTTGGAAAGAGAAACGAGAGCGCTTATCTCAGTATCAAGAATTAGCCCAAAAGGTCGTGGATCAGGTTCGACAAGGCGTTGAGGTCGCCGAGGCATTGCGAAGGCATCCCTTGCCGGGTGGGGGATACCTAGGCAAGAACGCCTTGGTTGCAGCCTATCGCCAAATGGTTTCTGATGGCAGATTATCTCCCGATCCGCAGCTCTTGGCTCGTCTGCGCCTAAAGCCGGTGCGCACCAGTTCGGGTGTCACGACGGTGACTGTGCTCACCAAACCTTATCCCTGCCCGGCAAGGTGTATTTTCTGCCCCACCGAAGAGAATATGCCCAAAAGCTACATCTCCGATGAGCCCGGTGCCAGGCGGGCTGTGGAACATCAGTTTGATCCCTTCGATCAGGTTGCTTCGCGCATGCAAGCTCTTGCGGAAGTAGGTCACCCAACGGATAAAATCGAACTGCTCATCTTGGGAGGGACTTGGAGCGCCTATCGCCGCGATTATCAACAGTGGTTTATCCAACGCTGCTTCGACGCCATGAATGGCATACCCAGCGCAACCCTAGAAGAAGCTTTTGCCCTCAATGAAACGGCTCTGCATCGTAACGTTGGTTTGGTGATCGAAACCCGCCCAGACGAAATTACGCCCCAAGAGATCGTTTGGTTGCGCCAATTAGGCGTCACCAAAGTCCAGATGGGTGCCCAAAGCTTTGACGATGCCATCTTAGCCCTGAACCGCCGTGGCCACACTGTTGCGCAAACCCGCCAAGCGGTCAACCTCTTGCGCATGGCTGGCTTTAAGATCGTGTTGCACTGGATGCCAAACCTGCTCGGCGCCACTCCCGAAACAGATCGGCAGGATTTCCAACGCATGTGGGAAGGTTTCTGCCCGGATGAAATCAAAATTTATCCCACCCAATTGCTGGAAAACACCGAACTGTATTCCATTTGGCAAGCGGGAGGCTATCGGCCGTATTCAACCCAAGAGCTCATCGAACTGATTGCCGACATCAAACCCTCCATCCCTCGCTACTGCCGCGTCAATCGGGTGATTCGTGATATTCCCTCCACTTACGTCGTAGAGGGCAATAAAGTTACCAGCTTGCGCCAAGACGTTCATCGCGAGCTACAACGACGCGGCACACGCTGCCAATGCATCCGTTGTCGGGAGATCGGGCAACGCCCCCTTGATCAGCGGCGGCTGCACAGCGAGTCAATCGTCTATCCCACGGATGTTTCGGAGGAACACTTCCTGAGCTTTGTCACCGCAGAAGATCATCTGGCTGGTTTTTTGCGTCTGTCGCTACCCCATGATGGTGGTCGAAACGCTTTCATCGCTGAACTCAAAGAAGCTGCCCTCATCCGTGAGGTGCATGTCTATGGCCAATCCGTCGAATTGGGTAGAGAACAACCTGGCGCTGCCCAGCACAGTGGCTTGGGAACACGGCTGATTCATTGGGCGGAACGGATAGCCCGCCAGCGCGGTTATCCCAAGCTAGCGGTCATTTCTGCGGTTGGCACCCGCCAGTATTATCTCCAACGCGGTTTTCAGCGCGGTCAACTTTACCTCATCAAAAATCTTGCAGAGAGAGAGGCATGTTAGGCGGTATCGAAGCGGGCGGAACGAAAATGGTCTGTGTGGTCGGTTGCGACCCCGATCACCTCTTGTCACAAACCTCGATTCCCACCACCACGCCCTCCGAAACGCTCTCTTCCATCATAGCCTTTTTTAGGGACAGCCAGCAACACTTTGAACCCCTGCAAGCTATCGGCATAGCTGCCTTCGGCCCAATCGATGTAAACCCTCTCTCAGCGGATTACGGAAAAATCGGCTTAACCCCGAAACGAGCTTGGCAGGGTTTCAACTGGGTCCAGGCACTGCAAGAGGCATTTGGGCTGCCCGTTTATGTGGATACAGATGTCAATGGCGCTGCTTTGGGCGAATGGAAGTGGGGCGCAGCACAAAATTTGGACACCTTTCTCTACCTCACGGTTGGCACCGGCATTGGCGGGGGCGGCATGACACACGGTAACCTGCTCCACGGCCGCTTTCACCCAGAGATGGGGCACATTCGCATTCCGCACGATTGGCAACGGGATCCATTTCCCGGCTGCTGCCCTTATCACGGTAATTGTCTAGAAGGATTGGCAAGCGGTGAAGCGCTCTACCAGCGCTGGGGACAAAAAGCCCAATTTTTACCTGCCGACCATCCTGCTTGGGAATTAGAAGCCGAGTACCTAGCCCTCTCGCTGACCAATTTCATCTTCACGCTAAGCCCGCAACGCATTCTGCTTGGGGGAGGGGTGATGAAACATCCTGGATTACTCGAGAACATTCGCCAGAAAACCTTGCACTATTGCGCTGGCTATTTGCCCTATCTAGCCGACGAGATTGAAACCTTGATCACCATCCCCCAATTGGGGGATCTGGCCGGCAGTTGTGGCGCTTTAGCCCTAGCCGCCAGTGGTTGCGGCCGATAGCAAGGCGAGCGCCTCTGTTCGAGGGTTTCATTGCTTATCTAATCCGAAAGGACTTAAAATCCAAGACGTCTCTTCCAGTCATACCCTTCTTATCAAGAGCGACGAATGTTATGAACTTCCGTCTATTCAGACTATTGCAATATTTTTTACCAATATACTCTGATGACACAAAGCATATTTGAATAAGGAAAGGAATCCCTTGCCTTTTCGGCATTTCCCTGTAAAAATATACTGAGACAGACTCTTTTTTCTCAAAAACTACCAAAGGAAAGGGAATAAGTTATGACTGCCTCGAAAAAAAATCTCGCCAGACAGCCTGTAGAATATAAACCCCTCAAGCGCGTCTTCCCCGTCCCTTCCGACATTGAAATCGCCCAAGCAGCCGAGCTGAAACCCATTCGGCAAATTGCGGCAGAATGTGGCATTTTGGAAGATGAACTCGAACTGCACGGTAATTACATCGCAAAGGTAAAACTTGAAATCCTTGAAAGGCTTAAGGACATCCCAGATGGAATTTATATTGATGTAACGGCGATCACCCCAACCCCTCTAGGCGAAGGTAAAACGACCACAACCATGGGCTTGAGCCAAGCCCTAGGCGCTCACCTGAAGAAAAGCGTCTTTACCTGCATTCGTCAACCCAGCCAAGGGCCAACCTTTGGCATCAAGGGCGGCGCCGCCGGGGGTGGCTATAGCCAAGTGATCCCGATGGAGGACTTTAACCTGCACCTCACCGGCGATATTCACGCCATCACCGCAGCGAACAATTTGCTTGCCGCAGCCATCGATGCGCGCATGTTCCACGAAGCCCAACAAGACGACGAAAAGCTCTTCAATGCGCTTTGTCCTCCCGACAAGGAAGGGAAGCGTCGTTTTTCGCCTTCGATGTTGCGCCGTCTCAGGAAACTAGGCATTGACAAGACCGATCCGAATGAATTGACCCCCGAAGAGCGCAGCCGCTTTGCCCGCCTAGATATTGATCCCGACTCCATCACATGGCGGCGGGTGATCGACACCAATGATCGCTTCTTGCGCGAAATCGAGATCGGTTTGGGCCCAGAAGAAAAAGGCATGACCCGCCGTACCGGCTTTGACATTACCGTCGCCAGCGAAATTATGGCCATCCTAGCCCTAACCACCGACCTTGCCGATATGCGCGAGCGCCTCGGGCGCATTGTGATCGGCACCAACCGTAAAGGGGAAGCCATCACCGCTGAAGATTTAGGGGTAGCGGGTGCCTTGACCGTGCTCATGAAAGATGCCATCAAGCCAACCTTGATGCAGAGCCTCGAGGGCACCCCGGTCTTCGTCCATGCCGGCCCATTTGCCAACATCGCCCATGGGAACAGCTCGATTATCGCCGATCGCATTGCCCTCAAGCTAGCGGACTATGTAGTCACGGAATCCGGCTTTGGTGCCGATATTGGCATGGAAAAATTCTTCAACATCAAATGCCGCTACTCTGGCTTGATTCCGAATGTAGTGGTCTTGGTTGCCACGGTACGAGCTTTGAAGATGCACGGTGGCGGGCCGAAAGTTGTCGCAGGCAAGCCCCTCGACCCAGCCTACACTGAGGAGAACTTAGAGTTGCTTAAGGCTGGTTTGGGCAATATGCAACACCATATTAAGAACGTACTGAAATTCGGCATCCCCTGCGTGGTGGCAGTCAATTCATTTGCAACGGATACCGAAAAAGAGGTGCAGTTGGTGCGCGAAGCGGCTCTGGAGGCCGGCGCTGACGATGCCTGCGTCTGCACACATTGGATGCACGGCGGTGAAGGAGCGGTTGCCTTGGCTGAAGCGGTTGTCAAAGCCGCCGAAAAACCCAGCAACTTCAAATTCCTATACCCCTTGGATATCCCCATCAAAGATAAAATCGAGATCATCTGCAAGGAAATCTACGGCGCAGATGGAGTCGAGTATCTGCCCGAAGCCGAAAAGAAGATCGAGCTCTACACCCGCCTCGGGTTCGATAAATTACCGATCTGCATGGCAAAGACCCACCTCAGCCTCAGCCATGACCCATCCTTGAAAGGAGTCCCTAAAGGGTTTGTGGTTCCCATCCGTGATATTCGCGCCTCGGTCGGAGCAGGCTTCCTCTATCCCTTGTTGGGCGAGATGCGCACCATGCCAGGCTTACCCACTCGTCCAGTCTTCTATGATGTTGACCTGGATCTGACTACTGGCAGAGTCGTTGGTCTGTTCTAAACCCATTGCTCGATCGCCTTTCATCTCGCTGAAGGCAAATTTTTCCATCACTCCTCACCCCTCTCCCAAAAGGAGAGGGGTTATTTTATCGCTGCTTTGTTGCCAACATGGACAAAACCCTGCTCATGGCAATCATTGGTCTTCCTCAACGAAAATCCTTGATCAATTTCGGCAGACGAGCTTATCCTTACCTATAACCTGCAACATGATTTGCCTCAAAAACAACCAACGGGAAAAGACATCGTTGTTTATCCCTCATGACCCCATGCAAGAACAGATGAGGACAAACCTCCAAGCGGAGGCAGGCTGTTCGTGTGTCCCTGAACAACGCAAACACAGGCACCTGCCACTTTGGAAAGGCAAAGCGAGCATATCTTCGCTGCAGAGTCCCCCCGAGCGCAAGCGTCCCCATCCACCTAAACCATGCAGGCACAGACCACTGCAACCTGCCAAACGGCTGGGTGAAGTTGAGACAATCCATGGGGGTCATCACCGACACACAGGCTTGCGCCTGCTCACAGCTTATCATTCTTCCGAACTAAGAAATCTGTAAGTGAAAATCAATGGATTTGGGTCTAAAATCAAAATGTTGAACAACAACCGCCTAGGCGATATAATACGCTTTGTTCGGTGTTTTTTGTCCATTTCGAACATTTTTTAGGCGCTTATTTCCATAGAGAAGAGTAGATTGGGTAAGACCATGCAAAAAACGAAGCCCGGGGTTGTAGACTCATCCAGAGACAGAACGCAACGGCTCATTAACCAATTAACTCAAATCCAAACCTTGTCCATGCAGGCGGGGGGAAATTTTGATCGGCGGTTTTTGCTTGAACGAATTGTACATGCAGCCATGGAATTGCTCGAAGTCGAAGGGGGTTGTCTTTATCTCGCTTATCCGGAACAACAGGAATTAGAAATCTACATCGAAGCCAGCCCTTATGCCGACCAATATCACGGCGTACGGATAGCGTATGGAGAAGGAGCCGCCGGTTGGGTAGCCAAAGAAGGAAAACCTCTCCTAATTGACGATTATGCCACTTGGCCATTCCGTTCAAACAAGTTTGGGCCTCCCTATCCGTATCGTTCCGTAATTTCGGCGCCGCTATGCCTGGAAAATCGTCTCGAAGGGGTTTTGCAAGTGTTTGACTTGCAGACCCCCAACCGCTTTACCGAAGAGGAGCTTCAGTTGCTGTGCCTCTTTGCCAATCAAGCCAGCCTCGTCCTGCAAAGCGCAACCCTCCTGGAAGCCGAACATCAGCAGAGGGTGCTTGCAGAAAAATTAGCTCTAGCCGCTCAGGCGCTGACTTCAACACTCGATTTGGAAACGCTCTTCGTCACCATTCTCGACCAACTTGCCCAAGCCATTCCATACGATCACGCCTTACTTTTCCTTTATGATGAATGCGGCGCTCTTAAATTAGTAGCCCAGCGAGGGCTGGCGTGCGATCCGAGAGCAATTGAGCAAAAAGTCCCCCAGCTCAAGCCCTTATGGCAAGAAATGATCGACCAAAAGCGTGTCGTGCTGCTCCAAGACACACAGCTCGATCAACGTTTTTGCGACTGGTGTGAAAGTACACAGATCAAAGCTTGGATGGGAGTGCCTCTGCTGACGCACACGGATGGGCTTGGATTTCTCACATTCGAAAGCGCCGAATCCAATGCCTTCCAAAAATACCATGCCGATTGGGCAACCACCTTTGCGCAACATGCTGCCCTCGCCATCGAAAATGCCCGCCTCTTTCAGGCAAAAGAACAACAAGCCAACATGCTGGAAACTTTGCGCCAAACCAGCCTAAGTTTAACCAGCGAGTTAGATTTAGATGCTGTGCTACATCAGATTTTAAACACTTTATCCCATTTCTTTTCGGATATTCGTAATGCCTATATCTTCCTCTACTCGCCCGAAAGCGAGACTGCCCTGCGTTTTGGGGCAGAACTCCATTTAGATGGACACAAACCGATTCGCCATGTCAAACCCAGACCCAACGGATTAACCATTCAGGTAGCTCATAGTGGGAAAATGGTCGTGGTTAACGACATGACCGACCATCCGCTTTTCCAAGAAATGGACAATAACTGGAATGGCGCTATTGTTGGCATTCCGCTCAAAATTGGCGAGCGAGTCGTAGGGGTGATGAACGTCTCCTTTCCAACTCCACGCCAGTTCTCGTCTTTGGAACTGAATTTACTGGAGTTTTTGGGCGATCAAGCTGCCATTGCCATCGAAAACGCCAGCCTCTATCAAAAAGCAGAAAGCGACAAACAGAAACTCAGTGTGATCTACGCCATCGGTCATCAGCTTAATTCGAGCCTGGAACCGGATGAAATTCTGCAACACGCCATCCGCATGGCAACCCAATCGCTTAACGGCTATTTCGGTCTAGCGTATCGCTATTTGCCCGATCAGGATACCCTCTCCTTACGAGCTGTCTGGGGTGAATTTCCAACATCAATCGAAAAATATAACCGCACAATCCATTGGAGTGGCGATCGAGGCTTCATAGGTTGGGTAATGAAAAATCGAACTGCTGATTTGATTCCCGATGTTCGCCAAGATGAGCGTTGGTGGCATCATGCAGGTTACGACGAAAATGTCCGTTCTGCGATCGCAGCCCCAATCCTGTTCGAGGATCAATTGTATGGCATTCTAGCCATTATGCATGATGAGACCAATGCCTTTAACGCTGCCGACCTCAACCTCATCAAAACGATCTGTCAAGAAGTAAGCTTAGCACTAAGCAATGCTGAACGTTTTCAAGAAGCTCAACATCATTTGCGTCAGGTGACCTTGCTCCAAAAATTGAGCCAAAACTTTTCACGCCATCTCAACCTACAAGAATTGCTTCAGACGGTTGTCGATGAGTTGGCTGCCAATTTTCATTACCCAATTATTGAAATCTTTTTGCGAGAAGCCAACCAGTTATGCTTGCGAGCTTCTCATGGTGACACCTTAGTCCTTCCCCAAATTCCCCTCGAGCGCGGTGTGATCGGCAAAGCAGTACGCACTGGACAACCTCAAGTGCTGTGGGATGTGTCCCAAGATGCGGATTATTTGCCCGACAATCCGCAAACCATTTCTGAATTTGTTCTGCCTATTCTCCTACACGGTGAAGTCGTCGGGGTGCTCAATATCGAAACGGATCAAACGGTTGCCTTAAGCCAGACCGATGTAGATTTCTTTCAACTGCTTGCCGGTCAAATCGCCATTGCGCTAGAAAACGCAACGCTGTATGAGAACGTTCGCCGCTACGCCGATGAACTTGAAGAGGCTGTCTTGCAACGCACAGGCGAACTCTACGAGCTTTATAAGCTAAGCCAAGAGATCGGAACAGCTCTAACCCACCAAGATTTGCTACAAATCTTGCTTGGTCACTTGCGCACTGCCGTCAAATGCGATTTTGCCGTTGGTTGTCTTTTCTCTTCTACAACACCGACCCTATATGTAAACACTCAACGGCCACTCACGGACGAAGCTATGACTGCCCTTCAAGAACATTGCCAGAACGAACTCAGGCAAGTTCTTGGTCAGGAAAGTCTGCTTGCCTCGATTGAGGTGAATCTCGCCAACCCTTATCAGGGCACAGTGCCTATTCGGAGTTTTCACTCCATCCCCCATAATCCTATCATCTTGAACGATCAAATCGTGGGGATGTTGGGAATCGGCGACGAGCAGATTCAAACCTTTACTGAACAACAACTGCGCTTGTTACAGACCTTTACCAACCAAGCCTCCATCGCTCTGCAACGCCTCGAAAGCGTGCGTGAAGCCGAAAAGAAACGCATGAGCAATCTGGTCGAAAATCTCTCCATTGGCATTGTATTGCTCGATAGCGCACACCGCATTTTGCTGCTAAACCCGATTGCCGACCAATTGCTAGATTCCTTACAAGCAAAGATTGAAGGAAATATACTGCTCTCGCTTGGTTCGAGGCCAATCGGCGAATTGCTTGCTCACCCCGCCGATTCTCTCCCCTTTGAACTCATAGTCGAAGAACCCGCACGGCGGATTTTTGAAGCCCAAGCTAACCCCATCGGGCAGCCCCCCACTCAATGGGTGATCACGTTACGGGAGGTCACCTTAGAAAGGGAGATTCAAACCCGAGTTCAAATGCAGGAACGGCTTGCAACCGTCGGACAATTGGCAGCCGGCATTGCGCATGACTTCAACAACATCATGGCAGCCATTTTGGTATATACTGACCTCTTGCGCAACGATCCTTCGATAAACCAGTCTGCCCAAGACCGCTTAGCGATCATCCAACAGCAGGTACACCGTGCTGCCAGTCTCATCCGCCAGATTCTGGATTTCAGCCGCCGTTCCGTCATGGAACAAACCACGCTCGATCTCTTACCCTTTATCAAAGAGTTCGAAAAAATGCTCTCGCGGGTTCTACCGGAGACCATTCGCGTTGAGCTAAAGTATCAACCCTATAACTATTTTGTGCTGGCTGACCCCACTCGGCTGCAACAAATGCTCATGAACCTAGTGTTAAATGCTCGCGATGCCATGCCACACGGGGGAGTACTGAGCATTTCACTGGCCCGCCTCAGCATAAAGGAAACGGATTCAATGCCCAACCGTTTCATCCATGCCGGGGAATGGATCACTCTCCAAGTCCAAGATACAGGCCATGGCATCGCCCCCGAACACTTGCCTCATATCTTTGAACCGTTCTTCACCACCAAGCCAGTTGGGCTAGGCACCGGCTTGGGGTTAGCTCAAGTTTACGGCATCGTCAAACAACACGGCGGTTACATCGATGTCCATAGTCAGCCATCGGTTGGAACGACCTTTACAATCTACCTCCCCGCTCTCTTGCAACCGTCAAAGGAAGTTATCACCGAACAGCCTTCCTTGTTGGTCGATGGTAAAGGAAAGACAGCTCTGGTGGTCGAAGACGACCCAGCCACCCGCAACGCTTTGAAAGCCTTGTTAGAAGCTCAAAACTTCACAACCCTAACCGCCGCAGATGGCAGCCAAGCGCTTGAAGTATGGGAAACATACCGAGAACAAATCGACTTACTGATCAGCGACATCGTGATGCCCCGCATGGGCGGTATCGAGCTTTATCAAACCCTCAAAACCAAACAAGCGCAGCTCAAAATGCTCCTCATTACAGGCCATCCGCTCACCGAAGAATATCGCACCGCTTTAGAGGGAGGGCAGATTCACTGGCTACAAAAGCCTTTTTCAATCCCTGAATTTAACCAGGCTATCCGAACGTTGTTTGAACAACACGCCTAGGCGAAGCGCCCTCTTAGCGCAGCGACCCAAGCACCATCGCCAAAATAATCAATATGGCAACCACAACGAATAGGATTTGGCGAATGCGAATTTGACGCAACTCTCGGCGAGAGACTTGTTTTTTAGCCATACGTTTCCTCTCATTCAAGATTGGACTTAATCTGCAGTGCCAACTCAGGCGTAATGCCTGCCACTGAAGTTAACTCTTCTAGGCTGGCATTGCGGATGGACTCAAGATCGCCAAAACGTTGCAGCAGACGTTTGCGTTTGACCGGGCCAATGCCGGGGATCAGCTCCAAACGGGAAGACAGCCCCTGTTTGGTGCGCAGTTTGCGATGGGCGGTGATGGCAAAACGATGCGCTTCATCGCGGATACGTTGAAGCAGATAAAATCCTTGCGAATGCCTTGGTAACAAAACGCTATCCGAGCGATGGGGCAAAAACATCTCTTCTTGTTGCTTTGCCAGACTCACCACGCTTACCCGATCGAGCAGGTTAAAACGTTCTAAAACTCTGATGGCACGGTTCAACTGACCCTTTCCCCCATCCACAATCACCAAATCGGGCAAAATAGCAAAGGCCGCATCGGGTTTCTTGCCTGGGCTCTTTTCACTCTCTTGTGCGGCAAGCCAGCGGCGAAAACGGCGTTCGAGGGTTTCTTCCATGCTGGCGAAATCATCCGGGCCGCTGACCGAGCGGATATTAAAGCGACGATAATGGCTCTTGCGGGGTGTTCCTTTTTCAAATACCACCATGCTACCGATCGCAGCCACCCCCTGCGTATTTGAAATATCATAGCATTCAATGCGGTTGAGAGGCTTCTCGATGCCCAAAGCTTCTTTTAGCTCTTCTAAGGCTTGTTCTTGACGATGGGTGTCGACCTCCCATTGTATCTTGAGAGTCGCTAGAGTCTGCGCTGCGTTCTCAGCCGCCATCTGGATTAACTCTTGCTGAATACCAGCGCGCGGCACACTGATCTCCACCTTTTGCGAGCCTTTTTTTTGGCTTAACCATTGTCGGATGATTTGGGCTTCTTCGACTTCATGAGGCAAGAGGACTTGATCGGGTACCGTGGCTGCTTGATCGTAAAAATGTTTGATAAATTCAGCCATTACTGTTGAATCAGGAGTCTCCTCGGCTCCTTCCAACAGAAAATATTCGCGGCCGATTAATTTTCCGCCTCGGATAAAGAAAATCTGCACGCAAGCATCCCCATTGTCCCGCGCCAGGGCAATCACATCCGAGTCGGTCATCTCGCTTGAGATGACCTTTTGTTTCTCAACAACGTTTTCGATAGCACGAATTTGATCGCGGAGAACGGCTGCTTGTTCAAACTGCAGACTCTCGGCCGCTTTTTCCATTTTAGACTTCAGACGGGCAACGATCTCCTCTGTATGCCCTTCAAGGAAATAGCATAAATCGGCAATCATTTGGCGATAATTCTCTCGGTCAATCGCCCCAATACAAGGTGCGCTACATAATTTGATATCGTAGTATAAACATGCCCGTTCATCTTTGCCAGTGATCACCCGATCGCAAGTCAGGTAAGGAAAAATGCGGCGCAGCAAATCCAAGGTCTGATGCACAGCCCACACGCTGGTATAGGGGCCAAAATACCGCGATCCATCTTGCACCATCTGGCGGGTAACGGTCACCTTGGGAAAATCATCACCCCAATGCACCTTGATGTAGGGATACCGCTTATCGTCTTTGAGACGCACATTGTAATGCGGGCGGTATTTTTTGATCAAATTCATCTCAAGGATGAGCGCCTCGAGTTCTGAATCGACGATAATCCACTCGATATCGGCAATTTTCTCCACCATGCGGCGGATGCGTGGACTGAGTTGTTGGGTAGCATGGAAATACGAGCGCACCCGATTACGCAAATTGACCGCTTTCCCAACATAGATAACCTTCCCCTCGCCATCCTTCATCAGATAGCAACCCGGGCGGGTGGGCAAAGTGGGCAACAGAGCTGCAATATTCGGCGGGATCGCAGGATTGGCGTTCACGGCGGTTAAATTTTACCAAGAGTTTCAGGCCACGGTTCTCTTTTCACTTGGAACCTCCCTCTCCCTAATTTGTAGAGAATCTAGCCATCAGCCGACAATAGCGCAATCAATTCTTCAGCGCCCTATAACCGATCGCAAAAGCTAAAATTGCTCTAGCAAGTTTTCTATGTATAATTCCCTGCATGGAAACTCACCCGATAGAAACCCTGCTGGCTGACCGGCTCAAATCGCTCCGCTGGTCTCTTTCTCTAGCTGAGTCCTGCACTGGCGGATTGATCAGTCATCGCCTCACCAATGTAGCTGGTGCGTCAGAATACTATTTGGGCGGAGTAGTTGCCTATTCCAACGCCGCGAAACAGCAACTACTTGGGGTGAAACAGGAAACACTTGAACGATTTGGCGCCGTAAGTGAACAAACGGTCAAAGAAATGGCGCAAGGGGTTCAGAAACTTTTTGTCACACAGACAGCCATCTCGGTCAGCGGCATCGCCGGCCCCGGGGGCGGTTCGCCTGAAAAGCCGGTCGGCACAGTGTGGATTGGGGTGGCGATCCTCGATCAGGTTCACGCTACCCAATATCGCTTTTTCGGAACGCGGGAGCAAATCAAACAACAAAGCGCAGAGAGCGCCCTCTGGCTGCTGGCAACGCGCCTCACCTTGCATCAGGGCGACTCCGTCAAACTGAATCAGCTCAAAGCAACCCAGCCAATCGCAGTTGACTTCAGCGGTGAAGGACTCGATGCCATCCGGATACGCGCCATCTATTGGCAAGAGAAATGGATTGCCATCGAATCGATGGGCCGGCGCTGGAAGGATGCGTTCGGCAACCATTTCCTGACCCAAAGCTATCAAGGCAACGTCTATGAAGTAATCCAAAGAGCGGACGGATGTTGGTATCTCCGTGCGCCAATGGAACGTCCCGATCTGGCTTAAACCTTCATCAAGCTCCCAGGCGCGCCCGTTCCTCAGCAACGATCGTTTCGTCCAATTTTTTGAAGAGCGGCGCAGGCTGCATGAGCGCCTGACCCGGTGGCAAGTCGCTGATTTTCCAAGTACCGCTTGCCTGTGAGCCATCATAGAGCAAAACCCGGTGTTCACCCAGTTCATCGGTTAGCAGCTCGGTTTTTTGTTCGCCGAAGAAGGGCCGCTCATACCCGAAAAAGCGATGGAGTTTTTCCGTACTAAACGGCAGGAAAGGAGCAAAAAGCACCTTCAAGGTATCAATTGCCCGCAAGGCAGTGAAAATGGATTTAGCGGCCGCTTCTTTATTGGTTTTGATCTCAAACCAGGGGCCGGTCACATCGAGATATTTATTTACCTCGCTGGCAAGGTTCATCGTCTCTAAAAGGGCTGCCCGCAAATGAACAGCTTCCAAGTGTTCACTTACGGTTTGGAAACCTTGGCGAACTTTTTCCAATAATTCCTGGTCAACGGCGCGTAACTCGCCTGCTTCTGGGACATGTCCTTCCCAATGTTTGAAGGCAAAAGACAACACCCGATTGGCAAGATTGCCCCAGGTAGCCACCAATTCGCCATTGTTGCGCTGATAGAAATCTTGCCAATCCCAATCGGTATCGCGGGTCTCGGGCATATTGGCAGTCAAGTAATAGCGCAGGGGGTCGGGATCATAACGGCTCAGAAAATCATTCCCCCACACCGCCCAGTTGCGACTGCCCGAGATTTTCTTGCCCTCCAAATTCATGAATTCATTGGCGGGCACGTCATATGGTAACGTCAATCGCTTTCCTTCAAGGTTGGCGAAGAGCTTCCCAAACCATTCCCCAGAGCCAATCAGCTGGCCTGGCCAGATAATTGCATGAAAGGGGATGTTATCTTTGCCGATAAAATAATAAGCCCGCGCTTCGGGATTAAACCACCAATCTTGCCAAGCGTCAGCCTGTCCTTGAATTTGCGCCCACTCAATGGTTGCTGAAAGATAGCCGATCACCGCTTCAAACCAAACATAGAGACATTTCCCCTCCCAGCCTTCCATCGGCACCGGAATACCCCAATCCAAATCTCGGGTGATCGGTCGGCCGCGCAAGTTTTCGGCTTGGATTTGGCCCAACGATTGGCGCAAGACATTCGGACGCCAATAGGATTGACGCTCTTCTAAAAAGCGCACGATTTCCGGCTGCAACCTTGCCAGATCGAGGTAGAAGTGTGCTGTTTGGCGCAATTCGGGGGTCGAGCCATCGATCTTAGAACGCGGGTTAATCAATTGGGTGGCGTCGAGCAAGCTGCCGCAACCGTCACATTGATCCCCTCGCGCTCCTTCATATCCACATAGGTAGCAGGTACCTTCGACATAGCGGTCGGGTAAAAACCGATTTTGGGTGGGCGAAAACCATTGTTGTTCGCTCTGGGTGTAGAGGTATCCATTTTGATTCAAAGCCAAGAAGATCGCCTGTGAGACCTTGAAATGATTGGTCGTATGGGTGCTGGTAAATAGATCATAGGTCAAGCCAGCTTTAAGGAATAATTCAATAAAGCCCTGATGGTACCGTTGATAAACCTGATATGGAGTAATGCCCTCGGCGTCGGCGCGTACGGTTACCGGCGTGCCGTGCGAGTCCGATCCCGAAACCATCGCTACTCGATTTCCCTTCAGACGCTGAAAACGGGCGAAGATGTCAGCCGGCAAGTAAGAACCGGTCAGATTGCCGACATGAATCTCAGAGTTTGCGTACGGCCAAGCAACCGCCACCAGGATATTTTGGGTCATGGTATGTCTCCTCCAGAGCAAGAATTAAAAAGGCTGTCCTCTTTGGACAGCCCATCAGGTTCGGTGTTTTTCTCTCTCAACCCGATTGGGAAGGTAACCGGGCTGTCCGTTTCCGCTGCGGCCTGGGCATCGCCGCCATCGAAAAGTTCATCATCTTCTTTGGCAACATCATCCAACCGTTCATATTGGGGTCAGTTTATCCGCGCCGTCGGTTTTTGTCAACCTCTGCTTTAACGCTGCGGCTAAAGATATTCGCGCAGGATTCTGGCTCGACTGGGATGCCGCAAGCGCCGTAAGGCCTGCAGTTCAATCTGACGAATGCGTTCTCGCGTCAAGCCAAATTTGTCACCCACTTCTTCCAAAGTCAACTGCCTGGGATACCCCAAGCCAAAACGCAAGCGCAGCACGCGCGCCTCACGCGGGCTGAGCGTAGAAAGCACCTGTTCCACCTGCTCCTGAAGCATCAATTGTTGGACAGCGTCATAGGGTTGCTCCGCCATTTCATCTTCGATGAAAGCTCCAAATTCCGCATCTTCCTCATCCCCATACGGGTCTTCAAGCGAGAGCGGTGGTTGAGACATCTGCAAGACCCAATCCACTTTTCCGGGTGGTACGTTCAGTTCTGAAGCCAATTCCTGCGAGGTGGGCATTCTGCCCAAGTCTTGCTCCAGGGCATGAGCCGCCTGTTGAAACTGGCGCACGCGATCGCCTAGATAGACCGGCAAGCGGATCGTGCGGCTCTGCATGGCAATGGCGCGCATGACGGCTTGACGGATCCACCAAGTAGCATAGGTGGAAAAACGAAATCCGCGCTGGTATTCGAACTTTTCGACGGCGCGGATTAGACCCAAATTGCCCTCTTGGATGAGGTCGCTCAGTGGCACCCCGCAGCCAATATAGCGCCGTGCGATGGAAATCACCAAACGTGTATTAGCCTTAATCAAATGTTCACGCGCTGCTAAGCCATCGCTGATCAAGGCTTTGAGTTTAGCCAACTTCCTCTTGCTAATTCTGCCTTTGGTGCTTGCAAGTTCAAGCTGGGCTTGTTTGCCTCGCTCAAAACGGCACGCTAATTCAATCTCTTCCTGATGACTCAGCAGGGGAACGGCCGCCATCTCACGCAGATAGATATCAAGGGTGTCATCGGGAAAATGATCCGAATTCTCATCGAAATCCTCCAGCTCCACCGATTCCACCTCGTTCAGAGACGGCAATAGAAACGGATTGACATCCTCAACAAGCTTTGCCTCGGATAGAACCATGCGCATCCCTCCCTCGCTAGAACAGGCAAACAAGACCAAAAGCTACTCGATTTCGTTGTGCTCGAACCACGTTTTTAATTTCGATAACCTTGGATCGAACTCTTCTTCAGGATGATAGCAGACACCTTCGTTTTGATCAGCGCCACAAATTGGACAAAGTCCTTTACAGCTTGGCATGCACAACGGCTGAATTGGAATGGCTAAAAGCATGTACTCGCGCACCAAAGGCGCAAGGTCGATCTGGGCATCATCGGGCAATAGCAAACCGCTTTCGCTCATCCCGTTGCGTGAGAAAGCGTACAATTCCGTAAAATCAACCTCTAAGGGTAAGGTAAAATCCTTCAAGCATCGCACACATTGACTCGGGGTTGTTGCGCCCATGACCGCGTGCAGCAACAACCCTTGAGCAGTGCGGGTAATATGTACGCTGCCACTTAAGTCATCTAAAATTAAGTCAGATTCAAGAACGATATGGGAGATGTCAATATCAAAATCTCGGCTCTCACCAACGGGAAGACCAACGATAAAACCAGCGTTGAGACGAAGGGGACCTTTCGCGACCACGGATCAACCAAATGCGGAAGGATACAAAAATTATAGCATAACCCTTTCAATCTGTCAAGAATTACTATATATTTTGTATTTGCAGAATTTCAATGTAAAATTTATTGGACAAAATGAACCCATTCGCTAAACTGTTGCTCGCCACCTCGAATGATGGAAAAATCCAGGAAATGCGCGCCTTCCTATCTGGTTTGCCGATCGAGCTTTTGGATTTGCGCCATCTTGCGTTGCACCTCCACATCACCGAAGACGGTGCAACCTATGCGGAAAATGCAGCCAAAAAAGCTTTGGCGTACATCCATGCTAGCGGCCTGCCAACCCTGGCAGATGATTCCGGCTTGGAAGTTGATGCTCTCAATGGCGAACCCGGTATCCGTTCGGCGCGGTACACCAACATCCCCAACGCAACCGATGCCGACCGCTGTGAATACCTCTTGTCCCGTCTAAAGGACAAACCCCGCCCTTGGACAGCACGTTTCCGCTGCGTGCTTGCCCTGGCTCTGCCGGGACAAGACGTGAGATTCTTTGAGGGAGTTTGTGAAGGGGAGATTATCCCCGAGCCGCGCGGCACAGGCGGTTTCGGTTACGATCCAATTTTCTTGCTCCCTGCCCTAAACCAAACCATGGCAGAACTCAGCACCCCCCAAAAGAATTCGCTTAGCCACCGTGGTCGCGCTTTACAAAGTTTGCTGTCTTACCTTACCAGATTGTTAAGCGAATAGCTAGAAAAGTGTGTTTGAATCGACTTGGATCAAAAATATAGATAGAATGAACCGGTCCAAAACTCCACTCACCTTGTGGGATCTGCTGAGCGTCAGCCTGCGTTGGATGTTCCTGCTGTTGCTGGCACTCTCTGGTGAGATTCCTTTTCCTACGAAGCTCGTCCTTTTCGCTTATGGCAGCATAAATCTAGGGTACTTAATCTGGTTAGCTTATTCCTCCTTTGCCCTACAACTGCGAAGGTTGAGCGTAGTTTTGGATTTCGTCCTGAGTGCGTCGGTCTTACTGCTGAGCGGAGATTCGTTCTTCACCTTTGGGTGGGTATCCCTATTACCCTTCCTTAGCGCAGCGATGAACTTGCCATTCTACGGGTTGATTGGGGTCGCCATCCTTAATCTGATTTGCTTTGGCTGGCTGTTTTTCACCCGAGCGGTTTCCTCCCCATTCCTAACCATAATGCTTGCCTATTCGGTCAGCTATTTGTTGCTAGGCAGTGTAGTCAATTTTGGATTGCTGCAAATCCGACAGCATGTTTCCTCAAAACCAACCGCACCAAAACCATCGAACTCATCACGCCAAGAATTTGAAAGCGAACGGCGTCATGCCCTGTATCGGCTGATCAACACCATCAGTGCTACATTGAATTATCAGCGCGTGCTTGAAACGGCTCTGGATACCAGCACCCAAGCGCTCTTGTCTGATGACGGGTCAGAGAATCAATTGGTGTCTGCCGTATTGGAGGTCGAAGAAGCGCCCAACGGAAAGGCAGGTTTGCGAGTTGCCACTGCCCGCCACTTCACCCCCGCCGATCAGCGGATTGCTTTTTCTCTAAATAGCAAGATTTTACACGCCGCCCTCGAAAACGATCAGCCTACCCTGCAATACCATCCGATGCGAGACCCGGAGCTTAGCCGGGCAGTCTCTCTGCGCCATTGTCAAGCCGTCTACCTTTTACCGTTGCGTAAAGGTTTGCAAGTGTATGGCTTATTGCTCTATGCCCATCCCAAGATAGATTATTTCACCTCCGAACGCTGCGAAATTCTGCAAGTCATCGCAAACCAAGTGATGGTCGCCCTGGAAAACGCCTTGCTTTATCAAAAGTTGGAAGAAGAGAAGGAGCGGATTATCGAGATCCAAGAGGAAGCCCGCAAAAAATTAGCTCGCGATCTACACGATGGCCCAACCCAATCGGTCTCTGCCCTTGCCATGCGGGTCAACTTTGCCCGACGTTTGCTCGAGCGTGACCCACGCGCAACCGCCGAAGAACTCTACAAAATTGAGGAATTAGCTCGTCGCACAACCAAAGAGGTTCGGCACATGCTCTTCACCCTGCGGCCTTTGGTGCTGGAGTCACAGGGCTTAATTGCGGCTTTAGAGGCAATGGCTGAAAAAATGATGGAAACTTACCAGCAAAAAGTGATCGTCCAGGCTGATCCAACCACCATCCAAGATTTAGAGCTCAACAAACAAAGCGTGATCTTCGCTATCGCTGAGGAAGCCGTCAACAACGCCCGCAAACACGCCAAAGCCGACCATATCTGGGTGCGCTTGAATATCGCCGCTGCGGATATCTTGCTGTTAGAAATCGTGGATGACGGGGTTGGTTTTGATGCGGCCACGCTCGCTAATGGTTACGAACAGCGCGGCAGTCTTGGGATGGTCAATATGCGCGAGCGAACCGAATTAGTCAACGGCATCTTTCAGATCGATTCACAGCCAGAAAAAGGCACAACCGTGCGGGTCTGGATCCCACTTAACGAAAATGCAGCCGACCGCCTCAAAAAAGGGTCTTTCAGATAAAGGAGCAAAGTTATGCCTTATACTGGAGGCATCTATTACACCCTCTCTCAACCCAAAAAGTCACCGTCAACTACGCCGCTTGTCCTCATTCACGGTGCCGGGGGGATGAGTTTTTCTTGGCCACCGCAAGTACGGCGTTTACCTAACCTCACCGTGCTCGCCCCAGACCTTCCGAACCACGGGAAATCGGCTGCTCAAGCCGTTCAAACCCTTGAGGAAATGGCTTTTACCCTGCTCAAATGGCTGGATCAGCTTGGCATTGCGCAAGTAGCGCTGTGTGGTCATTCCATGGGGGCAGCCATCAGTTTACTGCTCGCCCTTCACGCCCCGCAGCGCGTGTGCAAGCTCATCCTGATCGGCACTGCAGCACGTTTGGCTGTTAACCCAACCCTATTGGAACTTGCCGCCCAGCCCGACACCTTGCCCAAAGCGGTTGAACTGCTCATCCAGTGGTCATTTGCCCCCAGCACCTCTCAGCGCATTAAAGAACTTACTGCACGTCGCCTGCTCGAGAGTCATCCTGCCGTCCTGTATCAGGATTTGGCGGCTTGTAACCGCTTTGATCTCTCCACAGAACTCAGCCAAATTCAGCAACCGGCTCTCGTCTTAACCGGTGAGCTTGACCGCATGACTCCCGTTGCTAACGCTCAATGGCTGGCAAGTCACCTACCCAACGCCCAATTAGAAATCCTGCCTGGCGGCGGGCATATGGTCGTGTTAGAACAGCCCGACCAGATTACCCAAAAGCTCTTAGCATTCTTAACCAAATCGGCCTGTGACGCTTAATCCCATTAACCCTTGCCCTTCAGGCAGGAAGCGGGACAACAGAATCAGGCTCTCCAAAAATGGCACTGTCCAGAAACCCATTGACCACTGAAAATTTTCCCTTGAAGACATCGCAAGTCTGGGTTATAATTTCGGGGTGTGCGGGCGGATAGCTCAGTTGGTTAGAGCACTGCGTTGACATCGCAGAGGTCGCAGGTTCGAGCCCTGTTCCGCCCACCAGAAACCGCGTTGATCGGGACGAGTAGCCCTGTCAACCTTGACCCAGAGAGCAGAGACCGCTGGCTGAGAGTCTTTGCACAAGGCAAGGGCGAAAACCACCCGGGAGCTTAACCCTGAACTGAGGCTGCTCATAGTAAGGGGAACGGAACACCCCGTTATCGGTGTAATGAGATGGACTGTGTATCAGTTCAATCTGGGTGGAACCGTGTGAGCAATCGCTCTCGCCCCAGGGCGGGAGTTTTTTTGTTTTCCCTGACTCTGCGATCTGCTTTTTGAACATCTGTGCGTGTTGCATGCTGAATTTGGAGGTAGGAATGAATAAAAAAGCCGAAAAACAACCTGAAGACGACTTGCTTTTTCGAATCCGTCATTCAACAGCCCATGTGATGGCGCAAGCGGTTTTGGAGTTGTTCCCGGACGGCAAATACACCATCGGGCCGGCGATCGAGGACGGTTTTTATTACGATTTTGACCTGCCACGCAATTTGACCCCAGAGGACTTAGAGAAGATTGAACGGCGCATGAAAGAGATCATCCGCCAAAATCATGCTTTTAAGAAAAAGGTGGTCTCCGCCGAAGAAGCGCGCCAAATTTTCAAAGATCAGCCCTATAAACTCGAACTGATCAACGACTTGGAAAAGGGGGGCACGGATGAACACGGCAATCCCTTGACCGAAAAGCCAGAAATTTCCATTTATACCCATGATACGTTTGTCGATCTGTGTCGCGGCCCCCATGTCGAAAACACTTCGCAGATCAACCCAGAGGCTATCAAGCTCATTAACGTTGCTGGAGCCTACTGGCGGGGCAACGAGAAAAACCCCATGTTGCAACGCATCTACGGCACAGCCTGGCACACCAAAGAAGAACTTGAAGAATATCTTTGGCGCTTGGAAGAAGCGAAAAAGCGCGATCATCGCCGCCTTGGTAAAGAGCTGGGCCTATTTAGCACCTCTCAAGAAGTCGGCAGCGGCCTGATTCTTTGGCATCCTAAGGGAGCCTTGATTCGACATCTGGCAGAAGAATATTGCAAACAAGAACACCTGGCAAACGGCTATGATTTGGTCTATTCCCCCCACATCGGTCGCGCAACGTTATGGGAAACCAGCGGTCATCTGGCATGGTACAAGGAAAACATGTATGCGCCAATTGATATCGAAGGGGAAGAGTATTTCTTAAAACCGATGAACTGCCCTTTCCACATTATGATCTACAAAAGCCAGATTCACAGCTACCGCGACCTGCCCATGCGTCTCGCCGAGTGGGGCACGGTCTACCGCTACGAGCGCAGTGGGGTCTTACATGGGTTGATGCGGGTACGCGGTTTCACCCAAGATGATGCCCACCTCTTCTGTCGTCCCGATCAAATGCCCGAAGAGATCGACCGCGTGCTCAATTTTTGCTTGCACATTTTACAAGCCTTCGGGATGAATGAATTTCACGCCTATCTTTCTACTCGCGACCCAGAAAAATCGGCTGGTGAAGCCAGCCGCTGGGAAGATGCCACCCAAGCCCTCAAGATGGCGCTCGACCGGGCTGGCTTGTCGTATGACATCGATCCGGGGGGAGCCGCCTTTTATGGGCCGAAGATCGACTTAAAAATGATCGATGCCCTGGGGCGCGAATGGCAACTCAGCACCATTCAATTTGACTTCAACCTACCCGAGCGCTTTGACCTGACCTTTATCGGCGAAGATGGCAAAGCGTATCGACCGTATATGATTCATCGCGCCTTGTTGGGTTCGATGGAACGCTTCATGGGCGTCCTAATCGAACATTTCGCCGGCGCTTTTCCGGTTTGGTTGTCACCAGTACAAGCGGTCTTAATTCCGATTGCCGATCGTCACCTGGACTACGCTCGTCAGGTAGCCGCACAGCTCAAGGCAGCCGGTTTACGCGTCGAAGTCGACCAGCGTAGCGAACGGATGAACGCCAAAATCCGCGATGCGCAGACGCAGAAAATCCCCTATATGCTGGTGGTTGGAGATAAAGAACAGGAGAACAACCAAGTTGCCTTACGCCTGCGTTCGGGTGAAAACCCCGGCCCGATGAGCGTAGAAACTTTTCTCGAACGCGCCCGTCAAGATATCGCTGCCCATCGCTAAGCAAGCCTGACACCAGCATAAAATTTAAATTTCTCTTTATGGACCTTGCAGGACAATCGCTGTTCTGCAAGGTCTTTCCTTAAGAAAACGCTGAAAACCACCACGCCATGAACGACTCACCCAGCGACCATAGATGCCTCGCTACAAAATTGCAATGGATTTCCCTAGCCATTTTACAAATTTGTGAGGTAAATCTTGGCATTCTGCGAATAAAATGAGGATAAGCAACATCGCTTATATGGTGTCATTGCTTGATTTCCTAACTCACCTTACGCAGTAGCGCGAGATTTATCTCGTGGTTTCAGGCGACATGAATGTCGCGGCACGAATGAACTGCGTAACGTCAGTTCCTAAGTCTCAGCGGAGGTGCGCAATGGGTTCCAGTGAAGAAGGCCAAGGCTTGGTCGAATATGCGATCTTGATCAGCCTTGTGGCTATCTCAAGCTTGTTAGTTCTGCAGGTATTTGGAGTCTCTGTAGGACAGCTCTACTGCGATGTCGCCGAAGCCATCAACCTGAAATCTGCTTGCACTGCCAAAGCCATCTGTGAAGATACCTTTGACTCATTGGACAATTGGAAGACCCACTATGGAAAGCCGCTTGCCAATCAAGGACAAGTTTGCCTTAGTAAGGGCGTCCAAATGTATAACCTCTGTTCTATGGAGGCTAATGTCCAAAACTACACTGTTCGGTTGGAAAACGCCTATCTGTATCAGGGAGATGGCTATGGTATTTTCTTCCGCACCAGCTATAACGCAAAAGGCGCTAACGGATATATTTTTCAATATGATCCAGGCTTAAAGGCCTTTGTGATCCGTAAGTGGATAAATGGCAAAGAAATTTGGCAACCCATCGCCAAAACGCCGATCCCCAAAGATTATCCCATCTACAACACCCCCCATACCGTAGAAATTCGCGTTCAAGATAATCTCTACACCGTGATCCTTGATGGAGAGAAAATTCTTGAAGCCACAGATGACACCTACACCAAAGGCGGCATTGGCTTGCGCACTTGGGATGATACACAATTCTGCGGCGACCAAATCTCTTTGCTGTCGAATCCATAACTGAGACAACGGGAGGTCAAGATGCGCTCTGAGAACTCACCCTCTTTCGAAAATTATTCTGTATTCGATCAACCTTCAGCGCCCGATCCACAAGCAAAGAAACGCAACCTCAGGCGCTGGATTGGTTTCTTTTTGATCCTCAGTCTTTTCTTGTCTACAGCTTCTCTCTTGCAAACCCGCAAAGTTTCCACCCTATTTGGCACTGGCTCGATTCACGGGCAAGTCATCACTTCCAATGGCTCACCGTTTCAAGGTGAAATTTACATCTTGGGCACCTCTCTGGAAACCAAAACAGCTCCTGATGGAACTTTCCTGATGCAAGGCGTCCCAAGCGGCCAGCAGGTCTTGATCGTTGCTGACGATCAGATCGGTCGCGACTTTCCGATCCAAGTCGTTGCCGGCAAGCAGCTCGATCTCGGACAGATTCGCTTTGAAGCTACAGCGGTTCCTTCACCGTAGTCTCTGTCATCCTCTGTACTTAAGGGTCGGCTAACCTTTCAAAAATATCAAGTCTTCTTTATGCAAAATTTATGGTGATTTAATAAAGCCCGCATTATAAACCCTTCAAGCATACCGTGATTTTGCATCAGTGTAATCAGAGATGACTGCGCCGACCGTCCCGCTGACCATTCGGGTTCTCCTCGTCGAGGATGATGCCCAACAAGCGCAATTGGTGATCGAACGTTTGCGTTTTGCTGAAGGATTCGAGGTCACCGTTGCCAATTCGCTGAAGCAGTTATGGCAAATTCTCCCCCAAAGCAAACCCGATGTCATCTTGATGGACTATCGCCTGCCAGACGGAACAGGGCTAGAAGCCTTAGAGCGATTACAAAATCAGAACATCCATCTGCCCATTCTGATGGTCACCGGACAAGGTGACGAACAAATTGCTGTTCAAGCCTTGAAAAGCGGCGCCATTGATTATCTCGTTAAGGGAAGTAACTACTGGCAAGATTTGCCTCAACGGATTGAAAAAGCTGTCGCTACCCAACGACTAAAGCAAGCGTTGCAGAAACAGCACGAGCACATTCGCTATCAAGCCCTCTTACTGCAAAACATGCGCGATGCCGTAGTCGTTTGGGACACACAAGGTAAGATCACGTATTGGAATCATGAAGCGGAAAAGCTCTTCAACCTGCCAGCCCACATGGTCATTGGAAAATCTGTGCAAGAGGTCTATCGTCACTTATTCAACCCCCTGCCCCCCTTTCCCCTTGAGGATAAAACCTTGCCTGGGGATGTGGAGCGAAAGGTGCTGGTGGGCAACCAGGAGCGTTGGGTCAGCTCGCGACTGTCCCCGCTGCGCGATGTCAGCGCAGATAATCGTTTGCTCGGATATATTGACGTCATCCGCGATGTGACCCAGCGAAAAAAGATGGAGGAGCGCATCCAAAACGCCCAACGTCAGCTAGAGCGATCTTTCCAATTGGCAGCCATTGGGGACTTAGCAGCCGGCGTTGCCCACCATATCAATAATCCCCTAACTACCATTATTGCCGAAGCGCAAATTTTGCTCAACGAAATCCAACCCGGACAAGCCGGGCGGGAGTCGGTGTTGGCAATCGAACAAGCCGGCTGGCGCGTGCAAAAAGCGGTGCAACAATTGATTGAGTTCAGCCGCCCTCCCACAGAGACTCAGGAGCTTATTGATCTAAACCAAAGCCTGCAAAAAGCCATTGCCTTGATCGGTGACCAAATCAAAGCCGAAGGCATTGCCCTTGAAACCAACTTTGCCAAAGACGTTGCCCCCATTCGCGGCAATCCCCAAAAACTGACTGCGCTATGGGTTAATCTCCTCATCCTAGCTCGAGATGGAGTCATGGGCGTCCCTGAGGGCCGCATTTGGATCGCTACTTCCCAAGAAGAGTTTCCCCAAGTCGTCTTGCGAGATAATGGGCGAGTGATTCCCTCACAAGACCTACAAGCGATCGGGGCTACTAGTTTTTTCAAGACACTTGGTGGAAGGGGCAACGGAATTGAAATCAACCTATGCTTAGAAATCCTTCGTCAGCACTCAGCAGAACTCACCATCACAAGTGATTATTCACAAGGAACGATTTTTCGGGTATCATTCTTAAGTGGAGGTTAATGGAGGATGAGCGTAAAAAATGTATTGGTGATTGAAGATGACGAGATTGTGGCACGCACCATTGAGCGTAGTCTGCGCGGGGAGGAGTTCAAGATCACGGTTGCCAACAGCGGTGTAGAAGGTTTGAAACTTGCCCGCAAACTCGTGCCGGATATCGTTATTCTGGATGTTGTCATGCCCGGCATGGACGGCTACACGGTCTGTCGCGAGATGCGCGCCGACCCTGTGTTATCCGACGTGCCGATTTTGTTCCTAACAGCCAAAATCAAGGACGAAGACAAAATCGCCGGTTTCAACGCCGGTGCCGATGATTATCTAAGCAAGCCCTTTAATATTGACGAGTTGATCTTACGCGTGCGGGCAATCCTGCGGCGCAGCCAGCGAGCACGCTCAGCCTCCTTATCTGAGAGCCAATCTGCCAAAAAAGACGACGCGCTTCCACCCCGTGTTCAAACGATCCTCCAGAAGATCAGCGCCGAAAACAAAGCCATCGAAGCTGAACATTGCCTGATCGTCGGGGAATATGTGCTTGATACGCGATCCTATGAGCTTTATACGCCACATAAAGGCAAATTACGCTTGACCCCTGTTCAATACGACCTACTCTTTCACTTAATGAGCCATGCGGGGCAAATTTTCTCGCCAGCTCGGTTGCTTGATGAGGTATGGGACTACCCTTCAGATGCCGGCAGCCCGGATCTCGTCCGCGTGCATATTAAAAACTTACGTGAACGCATTGAGGAAGATCCCTCGCAGCCAAAATTCATCCGCACCGTACCCGGTTACGGCTATACCATCAATCCAACTGAAGAGAGCTAAATGTCTCTGCAACCCCAAGGCATTCTCTTTGAGCTGTTGACTCAGATTTGCCCAGAAAATATCGAAGTTGCAGCTCTGCAGGAAGACTTTGTCGAAAAACTTTGTCAGGCGTTTCAAGCAGAAGGCGGTGCCTTTTTGCTTATTCGCCCCGATGGGCTGGAACAAACGCTTAAGGTCTCTCGCACAGCAAAGCCCACTTGGAGCATTGCGTCACAATCCAATTGGCAAGCTCATCCGCTTGCAAAACATCTTTTGAGTCAGAAATCTGGCTTCGTTGCACCCAATTCTGAAATCCCGCACTGGTTTCAATCAGAAGCATTCTCCCTCACTTCCCTCTACATCCAACCCTTAGCTTGGGAGGATGAATTGCTGGGAGCGATTGCTCTCTTTAACCTCAGTCAAGAACGGTTTAGCGAAGAGGATCAGAAAAGCTTTGCTCAATTTGCCGCTCTGCTCTCAAAGGCTATTGCCCAGCAGCGTCAACTCAATCAACTTAAAATCCAAAACGCCAATCTCGAAGTCAATCAATGGCAGCTCTTACGCTCGCGCAATACCCTGCGAGCGCTCTTCGATAATATCCCTGTATCGATGTATATTATCGACAAAAAATACAACTTAATTGCGGTTAACATGGATCGGGCGAAACGCATTAACAGTCTCCCAAACGAACTAGTGGGGCGCCGTTGCTATGAAGCCCTTTATAATTATGAGGACATCTGCCCCGATTGCAAAGTGATCGAATCGTTATTCGGCGGTAAAGTTACTACCCGCACCAAACGGGAATGGCAAAAAGACGATCAATCTTTGGAGTGGGAGATCAGCACCTACCCCATCTTTGACGAGAACAATCAGGTCATCCAAGCGATCCTCTTTGAGCAAGATGTAACCGAGAAGCGCCGTTTGGAGGCAAGTTTAGCGCAATCGGAGAAGTTAGCAGCGGTGGGACAATTAGCGGCTGGCTTGGCACATGAGATCAACAACCCCTTGACCGCGATTATTGCCAATACCCAGTTGCTCCAACGGGAACTCAAAGAGGATACCGACAAATTGGAGATGATCGATCTGATTGCCAAGGCCGGCCAGCGAGCTGCCCAAGTAGTGCGCAATTTGCTCGACCTAGCTCGGAAAGAGGAATATCTCTTTGAGCCCACCGATGTCAACCAAACCCTAAATCGCGCCATTTCTCTGATGCAACACGAACTGGTTTCACGCCACATCACATTGATCTATGAACCCAGCGAGAACTTGCCCCAAATCATGGCAAGCCAGGACCGTCTGCAAGGGGTCTGGGTGAACTTACTTGCCAACGCGATTGACTCATTTGACGAAAGTGAACAGCGCATGATCCGTATTACAACTTCAGCCAACTCCAGCGAGGTGCGCGTGGTCGTCAGTGACACCGGGAAGGGCATCCCACCCGAAAAACTTAACCGCATTTTCGAACCCTTCTACACTACCAAAGCGCCCGGCAAAGGCACCGGCTTAGGACTGTCCCTGGTTCATCGCATTATCAAACAACACGGGGGAAACATTCATGTTGACAGCCAAGTGGGAGTGGGAACGATTTTTACGATCTCTTCGCCCATCAATTCACTTGAAACCAACTCGTAAAAAGCCCTCATCCATTTTTTAGGCGTTCTTAACTCACCCTTCACGACCAATTTATGCACTTCCCCATCACTCTATGCTAAATTGTAGCACAGAGCAATGCAAGGTTTGAAAAGATTGATGGACTAGACCAAGGCAAACCCCATGATTCAGGTCACACGCTTTAACGGCGCAACATACTTTCTCAATGCGGAATTGATTCAATCCGTTGAGGCCACTCCCGACACAGTGATCACCCTTGTTAACCATGAAAAAGTGGTGGTCAAAGAGAGCGTTGCGCAAATTATCGAAGCGTTTATCCGCTATCAGAGATTGGTACATAACCCTAACCTAGAGATCAAGCACAACGGAGAAAGATAAGATGGATCTTGCTACGATTCTGGGACTAGTACTTGCCATGGTCATCATCACCGTCGTGATGATCATGGATGGTGGTTCACCGGCTGAACTGTTTGCTCACCCTCAAGCCATTTTGTTAACTGTTGGGGGTGCTTTCGTGGCAACCTTGATTTCCTACCCGATGAAAGCCCTCGGCACAATCCCCATGTGGTTCAAAAATGCCTTTTTGGGTGGGCATAAGAGCAATCCTAGCGAAGCCATCGACTTGCTTGCCAAAATGGCAGACAAAGCTCGTCGCGAAGGCTTGTTAGCCCTCGAAGACGAAGCTAAGAAAATTAAGGACGAATTTTTACGCAAGGGTGTCCAGATGGTTGTCGATGGCGTTGACCCCTCGCAAGTGCGTGCCATCATGGAGATCGAGATTCACCACATGCAAGAGCGCCATGCCCAAGGGATTAACTTCTTCAGCGCAGCCGGCGGTTACGGTCCAACAATGGGGATTATCGGTACCGTGATGGGGTTGATTTCAGTCCTGCAGAAATTGGATGACCCAGGTTCCTTGGGCAAATCCATTGCAGCCGCCTTCTTGGCAACCTTGTGGGGCATCCTTTCGGCAAATGTCTTTTGGTTGCCCATCAGTGGCAAACTGCGCGCCAATAGCGAAGAGGAAGTCGCCTATCGACACATGATTCTCGAAGGCATTTTATCCTTGCAAGCCGGCGAAAACCCCCGCATCGTCAGAGAGAAACTCAGTGCCTTCTTACCGCCTAAGGAACGCGCCGGCGAAGGACAAAAAGGCAAAGGCAAAGCAGCGGCTGGCGCCCAGCAACCTGCGGAGGCTGAAGCATGAGCGGGCATGGTGGTGGCGGTTCCGAACGGTGGCTGGTGAGTTACGCCGACTTCATTACCCTGCTGATGGTGTTGTTTGTCGTGCTGTACTCCATGAGTCAATTGGATATTATTCGCTATAAACAATTAGCTGAGAGCTTGAGTGTGGCTTTCGGCGGTGGCCCAAGCCGAATTGTTGACCCCGGTATCGACCGCTCAGGGGGTGTGGATGAAAACAAACAATCGGCCCCGATCGTGATTCCAGGCATTCCCAAAGCGCCCGTCACCAATACAGAGGTAGCCGGGCAACTTACCCAAATGCTTTCTTCGGCCGATCTGGGTGGCGTTGTCTCCGTCCAGAACAACATTGAGGGCGTGCTCATTTCACTCAGCGAACAACTAATCTTTGAGCCAGGCACTGCAAATTTGAACCCGGATGCTTATCCGGTGCTCGATACGATTATTGAGATGGTCAAGGGTATCGAAAATGAAATCCGCATTATCGGACATACCGACAACACGCCGCCGACCGACCCAGCCTACCGCAACAATTGGGAATTATCTTTGGCACGCGCCTTAGTGATCGGTGAATATCTAACCAAAGGTGGCATTAACCCAAAACGCATTTTAGTCGCCGGTCGAGGGGACACTCAGCCCATCTTTCCCAATGACACACCCCAACACCGCGCCCTGAATAGCCGCGCTGAAATTATCGTCGTTTATGCGGTCAGTCAAGACGTGATCAACCTGAATCTGAATGTTGCTCCACAACAACCCTAGGGAGAAAGAGTATGAAAAATATCCTCTCATTATTACCCAAAATCTTACTCGGTTTGGCTTTGTTGATCCTTGTCGTCACGAACCTAGCGATTGCCTATATCTTCTTCGCTCCCGACACTTTTCCCAAACCCTTTTATCCCATCTATGCGGTGCCCCAAGGCGTTGCGGCAGCTTCGGGCGATCAGCAGGAAGAGAAAAGTGAGACAATCGATTTATCTCACCTGCCGCCAGGGCAAGGTCTCATGGTCGACACAGGCAGCAAAATCGTCAACCTCGTTGATCCCACCGGACGGAAATATTTGCGTGTCGGAGTGGTTCTAGAATTTGCCCCAACCGATCCAAAGTTCTTTGAGATGTCAGAAGAAGAGAAAAATGCCTATATCACTACCTTTAATCAAGAAATGGAAAGCCGTCTGCCGGTGATTAACGACATTTTGATCACCCTCTTTGCCAGTCAGACCTTTGAAAAGGTCTATACGGCCGAAGGCAAGGAAAATTTGCGGCAACAGATCAAAGAATTGATCAATCAACAACTGCCGGAATATCATGTCATCTACGTCTATTTCACCGAATTTGTCGTCCAGTAAGTTCGTTGAGTAGTCAAACCAAACCGTAGGTGCAGAAGGATGTTATCGCAAGCAGAAATTGATGCCTTACTCGCTGGAGCCATCGAAATCGAGCAGTCCGCCTCCGAAGGCAGTGTTAACCTTGCTGAGCTGATGGAACAACAAAGCGGCAAGGCGGAAAAGGCTGTCTCCGAAAAGCAGGTACGCCCGTATAACTTCTGGTCGCCCGACCATTTCTCCAAGGATCAAATGCGGGCGGTTGAATTAGTGCACGAGGACTTGGCCGAGCGCTTAACCAGTTCCTTGCCCACGTTTGTCCGCAGCAATATGCGTCCCCGCGTTGTCCACACCGAGCAAGGCCGCTTTCACGATTTCCTGAAAGACTTGCCAGCCGGATCGCTGTTTCACATGATCACCTTAGCCCCCTTGCCAGGGCAGATGGTGATGACGATCAGCCCAGAGATCAGTTACACCATCCTTGAGCAGCGTCTCGGTGGGCAAAGCTCACGGGGTGGCAAGGTGCGCGTATTGACCGAAATCGACCAATTCCTGCTGCGCGGGCTTGTCGAACACATGCTCAATGACATCAAAGCCGCATGGAGCAAGGTGGTCGCCATTGAACCAAGCCTTGAAGACAGCACTACCAACCAACATTGGGTACAAATGGTGATGGGCAATGAACGGGTGATGCTCGTTGCTTTTGAACTTAACCTCAACAATGTGAGCGGCTTGATGAACATTTACATTCCCTTCCCCATGCTCAAGCCGATCGCCAATATCTTGAAACCGCACATCTGGTTTACCGGAAGAAAAGAGAAACAAGTCGACCCCGATGCGCGCCGCAAAAACATTGAAAATCTGACCGTTGTGCGCCTGACGACTCGAGTTTTTCTCGGGACTGCCAAACGCACCTTTGGGGAGCTTATGAAGCTCAAGGTGGGTGATGTCATCACCTTAGATACCTCAATCCATCAAGATGTGGTGGTTCAAATCTCAAACAAAAAATGTTTCTTAGGAAAGATAGGCAAATCCGGAAAATACTATGCTGTTCAAATTACCGAAAAGATTCTAAATAACGGGAATCCCTAAGGGTTAAAGAGGTGAATCATGAGCGATGAAACCTTAGAAATTGAAATGGAGCAAGAAAGCACCGTTGGCGAAGTCCGTCAGGAAGAAGCCTCCACTCAGGTAGCCATACGGCCTTCCCACCCCCCCACATCTCCCAAAGCCACCGAAGCAGCTTCGTTGGACATGCTGATGGATGTCATCCTCAATTTGACGGTCGAATTGGGGCGAACCGAACTCACGGTTCGTCAGGTCCTTGATCTTCAAAAAGGCTCGGTAGTTGAGTTAGACCGCATTGCAGGGGATGCGGTGGATGTCTTTGTTAATGACCACTTGATCGCCAAAGGCGAGGTGGTGGTGGTAGATGATAAATTCGGCGTGCGCATCACCGAACTGGTCTCTCCGATGCGAGAAAGCGTTGAGGCAGCGTTATGATCACTCAAGAGGCGGTCTCTACCACCACCTTATTCTTCAATGTGTTTCTCAAGCTAGGTTTGATTCTGCTGTTGATCTACAGCGGAGCAATCTATCTTCGGCGCAGGCAGAATGTCAGACATCCCCTGCACCGTAAACAAATTCAAATTCTGGAGACCACCCATCTCTCCCCTCATCGGGCACTACACCTCGTCAAAGTAGGCTCTCAGACGTATTTGATTGGAGCCACCGACCACAACATTCAATTGCTCAGTCAGTTCGAGCCAGCTGATTCCATCCCAACAGAAGAAGCCGGAGTTAACCATCCCCTGCCGCTGCCAGATTTTTCAGCCTTCTTCCTACGAAGTTTGAACAAGATTAAAGCCAAGCCATGAACACGACCGCTCGATCGAAATCGAAACTTCTTTTCACCCTGTTAATCGGTCTTGCCCTTGCCTCCATCTTCTTAGCTGGGTGTTCAGCCGAGTCGCAATGGTCCGCACCTGGGCTAACCTTGACGGTTGAGCCGGCCGGACAGCCCAAGCAGGTCAGCTCTGGGGTGCAGTTGCTCATCCTCATCACCATCCTATCCCTCGCCCCATCGCTATTGGTGATGACCACTTCTTTTGCCCGAATCATTATCGTGCTCTCGCTCTTGCGCAACGCCATTGGCACACCTCAAATTCCACCCAACCAAGTCTTGGTCGGGTTAGCCTTAATTTTGACCTTTTTTATTATGTCGCCGGTGTATGGACAAATCGATCAACAAGCTTTGAAACCCTATATGGCTGGGCAGATTGATCAATCCACTGCCTTCAAGAACGCCATGGCGCCCTTGCGCGAATTCATGTTCAAACAAACCCGCCAAAAAGACCTAGAGCTTTTCTTGGAGATGAACCACCAAGAAAGGCCAAACACACTCGATGACATTCCCACCGTGGTTTTGCTGCCTGCCTTTGTTTTGAGCGAGCTTCGCACGGCTTTCATTATGGGCTTCGCCATCTACATTCCTTTTCTGATTATTGATATGGTGATTTCTTCTATCTTACTTTCGATGGGGATGATGATGTTACCCCCATCGTTGATCTCATTGCCTTTCAAGATTCTGCTCTTTGTGATGGTAGATGGTTGGTATTTGATCATCCGCTCACTATCGATGAGTTTCTTTCAATGAGGTGAACTATGACCGAATCATACATCATGGGTTTCGCTCAAAATGCCTTGATCACCGTTCTAATTGTCGGAGGACCAATCCTTCTGGTTAGTTTAGTGGTCGGCAGCCTGGTCAGTTTGTTCCAAGCCGCCACCCAAATTCACGAAGCCACTTTGACTTTTGTACCCAAAATCATCGGCATCGGTTTCGTGATCGCCATTCTCGGCTCTTGGATGGGGCAAAAAATGCTCTCCTTCACGATTATGATCTTCACGAGTCTAGCAGAACTGCCTCGCTGATGGTGAAGAGAAAACTATGCCCATGACTCCTGCAAACGTGACAGCCCGGCGCCGTTTAGATGAGATCATCCGCAGCGTCCATCGTCTGCGCCCGTTGCCGGCTAGCGCCACCCGCCTGCTTAAGGAATTGGATGATCCTCACGCTACCGCCCGCACAGTGGCAGAACTGATCGCTTTAGATCAAGCTTTAACGGCTTACGTATTGAAGGTTGCCAATTCTGCCGCCTTGGGATACCTGATTCCCTGTGCCTCGATTCAAGAAGCCGTGGTACGTCTGGGCTTTCAGCAAATCCGCTCCCTGGTTTACAGTACCATAACAGCAGGGCCACTGAGCGCCCGGCTGTCAGGCTATCGCTTGGGGGATCAGGGGTTATGGTATCACAGTGTGGCAGTGGCAAGTTCTGCTCACTGGTTAGCCACCGCCCTCCATTACCCCGACCCGGAGAAAGCGTATGTGGCTGGCTTACTGCACGACATCGGTAAACTGGTCTTAGACCAATATGTTATGGCAGACTATAACCAAATCGCCAGCATGATGCGCGCCAATCGTCTTCCGATGTGGCAGGTTGAAGAACGGTTGTTTGGCATCGATCACGCTGGCGTGGGAGGCTTAGCCGCCACGCATTGGCAATTCCCCACCGAATTAACCGAAGCCATCCGTTACCATCACGCCCCGAACGCTGATCTTCCCGACCAGCGGTTGGCTGCTCTGGTCAACCTTGCCAATGCCTTAGCTCCCGAAGACCAAACCGAAGACCCCGTTCTGGCAGGAAAAATCATCCATCCAACCACTATGGTAATCCTTAAACTGACACCCGAGAAGATTGCTCCCCTTGCCGAGCGGCTCAAGGAAGGCTTATTTGTCTATCAAGATCGCCTGCAACTACCCTAAGGAGAGAATGCTCAAATGCGCAATCCTATTCTGTTAATTGTTGAGGACGACCCGCTCATGCGAGACCTTCTCGAGCTTGCTTTGCGCCAGCATTTCTCACCGCCATTCGAGATTCAATTGGCTACGGACGGAGCCAAAGCCCTTGAGATGATTCAAGCATCCTCCCCCAGCTTAATTGTTTTGGATATCTTGTTGCCCCAGATGAACGGACTGCAAATATTGCAACACCTGCGCGAGCGCCCAAACAATGGGCAGCATCCACGAATTTTGGTGATCTCTGCATTAGGTGTCCGCGAAGTGGTGCAACAAGCGGTTGATCGAGGGGCAGATGACTTTTTGGTCAAACCCTTTGACATCGAAACCCTAATTGCGCGCCTAAAAGCGGTCTTGGTACAATAAATCCCTGATAATCTCTTGCTATCGGCAAGACGGTTAAAATCTTGAGCTTTTTTCGGCATTTTTTACGCAATATTTAGTTGACCTTCATCTCTCATTTACTGCAGAATTGACTAGGTCTGGGTATCCTTAGGGTGGAGATAGAAGCAAAAGCCATGAACGAATCATTGGTCAACGTTGCTCAATTTCAAGCCTTTTTCCTGACTTTTACCAGGATTATGGCAGCCCTGATCCATGTTCCGGTTTTGGCAGGTCGTTCGATCCCCAATCCGATCAAGATCGGACTTGGGCTCATCTTAGCGATTTTCATGACTCCCCTGAACTTTGCCGGCTTTGGTCGGTTGGGAATGGACATCCTTTCGTTCTCTATTGCGATCGGAAAGGAAATTCTCATTGGCACTCTGGCTGGCTATGCTGCCAATTTAGCCTTTGGCGCCTTGAGCATCGCCGGCAACCTGATCGGTTTGGGCAGTGGTTTTGCGGCAGCCCAAATCCTTAATCCCACTTTGGAAGAACAAGGTACACCACTGGATCAAATCCTTGTAATCACCGCTTTTCTCATCTTTTTAGCTATTAACGGGCATCACAGCTTTATTATTGGGCTTCAGCACACCTTTGAGATCTTGCCGCTCAATTCGGATCTCCCCACCGTCGCTCAAGAACCGGTGCTTCGCTTGACAGCCAACCTCATCAAGATCGGCGTGCAGATGTCGTTTCCCTTACTAGCCACCTTGTTATTGACCGATCTGGCTTTAGGGCTGCTTGCCCGCGTTGCCCCGCAAATTCAGGTGTTCTTCTTGGGCATTCCGCTCAAGATTGGTTTAGGCATTTTTGCATTCTCGATTGCCATTCCTGCTCTGTTGCCATTGATTCGTACCGTTTTTAGCAATATGGCAACGCAAATGTTGCTGCTGCTTGGAAAGTAACATGCCTGAGAAGACCGAACCACCGACCAGCCGTAAGATTCAAGAAGCCCGTAAAGAGGGCATGGTAGCGTTGAGCCAAGAGCTGAACGCTGCAGCCGCCATGCTCATCGGTGTTTGGCTGCTGAGTTCGCCAGGCAAAAAGGTGATTGCTGAGCTCCAAGCCATGATCGTTGAAACCGTGACGTCCTTGCCAAGCGGTGAGGTCAGCAGCGTTTGGTTTACCCAACGAATCATCAACGACTTGCTGCGGGTCGGCAAAGACCTGCTACTGATCATCTTAGGATTAGGGCTGGTTGGGGTTTCCATCACGCTGGTGCAGACCAATTTTCTATGGTCAAGCAAACGCATTACCTTCAACCTCAGTCGGCTTAACCCGCTCAATGGCTTTAAGCGGCTTTTCTCCCTGCAAGGTTTGGTTGAATGGATCAAAGCCCTGCTCAAATTGTCCCTGATTGGGTGGGTGGTGTATGCCTACCTGCGCAATCAACTTTCGCCCTTGCTTCACTTAACCGATTTGGATTTCAATAGTGCCGTTACTGTTTGGGGTGATATTGCCATTCAGTTGGCATTACGGGTTGGAGCGGCCTTCCTGATCCTCGCCTTTGCCGATTATGCCTACCAACGCTGGACTTACCGACGCTCCTTGATGATGACAAAAGAAGAGGTTAAGGAAGAAATGAAACGCAGCGAGGGCGATCCGATGATCAAGAATCGCATCCGCGGGCAAATGCGCAAGATGTTGCGCTCGATCATGATGGCAAATGTCCCCAAAGCGGATGTGATCATCACGAACCCCACCCACCTTGCCATTGCCATCCGCTATGATCCCGAAACCATGAATGCTCCTGTTGTGGTTGCCAAAGGTGCTTATTTGATTGCGCAACGAATCGTGCAAATTGCCATTGCCAACCACATTCCCGTGATTCAGAATATCCCGCTCGCCCGCGCCCTTTATAAGACGGTTGAAATTGACCAAGAAATTCCTCCCGAACTGTACGTAGCCATGGCGGAAGTTTTAGCTCACGTTTACGCTCTGCGCCAAAAGGTGCCTGCAGCCGTAGCATCCTAACCCCATGAGGTAGCATAGGTTATGACCGTTCGCACAGAACCACTCCCTACCAATCAATGGATCAACCTCCTGCGCTCGAAAGACATTGTCTTGGCATTGGCGGTCATCCTGATCATCGGCTTGATGTTGGTACCCCTGCCGCCGATTGCTATGGACTTTCTCATTGTCTTCAACCTTGCCCTGTCGATCGGGGTGATGTTGCTCTCGATGTACATCGCCCGGCCGATGGATTTTTCGGTGTTCCCCTCGGTGCTCTTACTGGTAACCTTGTTTCGACTAGGCTTGAATATCGCTGCCAGTCGCCTGATTCTGATTCAAGGTGATGCCGGCAAAGTCATCAGCACATTCGGCTCCCTAATTCTGGGTGGCAACTACGTTGTCGGTGTGGTTGTGTTCCTGATGTTAATGGTAATCCAGTTCGTTGTGATCACCAATGGCGCCGGGCGCGTCGCCGAAGTGGCTGCTCGTTTTACTTTGGATGCCATGCCGGGCAAACAACTCTCGATTGACGCCGAATTGAACGCCGGCTTGATCGATGAGACCCAAGCCCGCGCTCGCCGCCGTGAAATCGAGATCGAAGCTGATTTCTACGGCGCTATGGATGGCGCCAGCAAGTTCGTGCGCGGCGATGCGATCGCTGCAGTGATCGTGATGATCGTCAACATCATCGGCGGTTTTGTGATCGGCATCGTTCAGCGCCAGCTCTCCCTGCTAGATGCCCTGCAAACTTACACCCTGTTGACCGTCGGCGCTGGCTTAGCGGTGCAAATTCCCGCTCTAATCGTTTCCTCTGCTTCCGGATTAATCGTCACCCGCACTACCAGCGATCTATCGCTTGGTTCCGATATGATCGGACAGCTTTCCAACTTCAGTGCCCTAGGGATTGGAACCCTGATTATCGCCATCATCGGTCTAATACCCGGCTTGCCAAAGCTGCCCTTCCTGTTGGTAGCGGCGGGTTTCGGCGCAGCCGCATACGCAGCCTGGAATTTACAGCAAAAGCAAGTTCAAAAACCGGTCGAAGAGGTGATTACCGCCGAACCTGAGTCACCCCAGGATATGCTCGAAATGGTGGTCGCCGATCCGTTGGAGATCGAGATCGGCTACGGACTCATCCCTCTCATTGATGATAGCCAGCCCGATAATTTGTTACGGCGCATCACCGGTATCCGCCGCCAACTGATGAACGAACTAGGGTTTGTCCTACCCATTGTGCGCGTGCGCGATAACTTACGCCTCTCCCCTCAGGAATACCGCATCAAAATTCGGCGCGAAGAGGTGGTGCGCGGGGAACTGCTCATTGACCGCTATCTCGCCATTCCAGGCAACGAGACCGAGGAGAAAATCCATGGCATTCCAACTACCGAACCGGCTTTCGGTCTGCCAGCGATCTGGATTGGAGATGCCGAAAAGGGTCGTGCAGAATTGCTCGGCTATACCGTGGTCACGCCGCTTTCTGTGCTGAGCACTCACCTGACGGAAGTGGTACGCAACTATGCCGCCGACCTGCTGAACCGCCAGATGGTTCAGGAAATGATCGACCAACTGCGCGCCCGCACCCCTGCCATGGTCGAAGGTGTCGTTCCCGAACAAATCACCCTAGGAGAATTACAAGCCGTTCTGCGCTGCCTGCTCAAAGAACGCATCCCGATTCGCGACCTGGGTGGCATCCTTGAAGTCATCGCCGATAATGCTGCGGTCACCCGCAATCCTTTCATCTTGGCGGAAGCCGTGCGCCAATCCATGGCCCGCACCATCACCAATCTCTATCGGGAAGAAGATGGCAGCCTCCATGTCTTTACCCTATCGCCTCAATTAGAAAGCCTGTTGCGTGACAATCTTATTTCTAACGAAAACGGTATTGGCTTTAGCATTGACGCTCAAACCGCCCAGCAAATCTTAATCCGCACTGGTGAGCAGATGGAAAAACTAGCTCAAGCTGGACATTATCCGATTCTGCTCTGCCCCCGCGAAATCCGCCTTGCCTTTCGCAAGTTAGTTGAGCAATCGTTGCCCAATTTAGTGGTGCTGGCCTTCTCCGAAGTCAGCCCCGGCACAAAAGTCAAATCACACGGCATGGTAATGGAAGGGTAAGCGATGGAACCGAAAACTTTTACTGCTCCGTCGAGTCAAGAAGCTTTAGAGCTTGTGCAAAACGAATTCGGGCCTGAGGCCATAATTCTATCTGTCCGCCAAGTGCCAGGCGGCCCAGCCTGGGAAGTCTGGAAACAACCCCTCGTTGAAGTGTTGGCAATGCCGGGCACACCCAGCGTTGCCATTCCAACTCAAAAAAGTCAATCGAAACTTTCGTCTCAGCAAGCCCAAAAGGGAGCCCTCGCTTCGGCAATCGCCAACGCACTCTTGAAAAAACCAGCCGAAGCCGCCGTAAATGAGATTGACCCCCAAGCTTACCTTGCCCAATTGGCGGAGAAATTAGCAAGGCAGCAAGTCGAACAAACCTTGCCCAAGCCTGAACCTCAACCCCCCACTCAAGAGAAACCCGCTCTTAACATTCCACCTGCTTTGGTGCGCGCCCGTCAGGAACTGACAGAACAAGGTCTTGATGCGGAAATCATCAAAGACCTCCTACGCCGCACTGCAGAGACTGTCAATCCCAAGGTCTTCAACGATGAAGAACGCATCCGTCAAACCCTGCGTAAGCAGCTTGAAACCTATTTGCGCATTGTGCGCCTTGAACGCTGGCAAGCCGGCAAGACACGCATGGCGCGCATCATGTACGTAATTGGTCCAAGCGGGGCAGGAAAAACCAGCTTTTGCGCCCGACTAACTGCCCATCTCCGCCAAACCGACTCACGTCGCATTGCGTGGGTATGCGCCGATACGATCCGTACCGGAGCCATTGCGCAAACCCGAGCTTATGCCGAAGCGTTTGGAATTGAACCCCACTTTGTTTACACAACAGCCGACTTACAACAAACCTTTGCCAAGCTGGAAAACGAAGACCTGATCCTGGTCGATACACCTGCTCGGAATCCATACAACCCTCAGGAAGTGATCGAATTAGGTGAACTGTTGACCGTTGCGCCGCAAAAGATCACTTTTTTAGTGCTTGCAGCTTCGGCGAAGGAAGCTGACCTTCAACAGGCTGTCGCGGCCTTTACCCCATTGGGGGTGAACGCCTTTGTATTCACCAAACTCGATGAAACCGGTCAGCATGGCAGTCTCTTTAACCTGGTGTGGAAGAGCAAAATCCCCATCGCTTACTTATGCGACGGCAATCCGATCTTGGATCATCTTCACCCCGCCCAAGCAAGTGCTTTGTCTGAACTTGTTCTGAAGAAGAGTTGAGAAAATGGCGAAGAAACAAGACGCAAAACCACCAAAGGAACAAAAAAAGCCTAAACAACCCAAGACGCAAGCAGCCGTTCGGCACGCTGCACCCTTACCTTCGCTGTTGGACGTTTCTTTTTCGCTCGCCAGCCTGATTGTCCTCTTAGCCGGAGTGACGACTGCTGGCGTCTCGCTGCTCAAAGGCTCTACGGTGCTCATGGCGGCTGTGCGAGGCTGTGTTGCCATTTTCTCTTTCGGAGCGATCTTCTGGCTGCTCAACTACTTCCTTGCCCTGCAGGTCATCGAAAGCGCCAAAAAAGATCTTGAGGCGGCAAAATCCGAAATGGATCAAGGAGAGAGTACGCTTGAAGTACAAGCATAAGTTGATCTAATCTATGGACACACGAAAAGACGACGCCGAATTAATCCAACATTTCTTGAAAACCCGCGACCCCCAAACGCGCGAGGAGATTATTTTACGCTACATCCCCTTGGTGCATTTCGTCTTGGGCAGGTTGGGCATCTCTCAAGCGCTCGGCGCCGACTACGAAGACGCAGCCAGCCAAGGCATTCTCGGTCTGATCGAAGCCGTCGATCGGTACGACGCCTCTCATGGTACACAATTCAGCACCTATGCCATTTTGCGCATCCGTGGTAAGGTGATCGATCAACTGCGCTCTCACGATTGGCTCTCGCGCGGCGCACGCCAGCGCGCCCGCCAATTACAAGGGGCAATCGACAGCTTTTGGGAAAAGAATCACCGACCTCCGAGCGAGGAAGAATTAGCCGAAGTCTTACACTGGGATGAGGAGGGACTGCGCCAGGCATTCATTGACAGCAGCCATATTTTACTCTCGTTAGATACGGTCATCACCTCTGAAGGAGATGAAACCATCTCGTTACATGAAATCTTAGCCGATGAAGAACAACAAAACCCCGATACGCTGGTCGAAAACGAAGAACTCAAAGAAATCCTGATCCAGATTCTACAATCTCTACCCGAACGGGAGCAATTGGTTCTTTCATTATATTACTACGAGCGATTGACCTTTAAGGAAATCGGCATGGTTTTAGATGTATCCGAGTCACGCGTTTGTCAATTACACACCAAAGCTATTTTGTCTTTGCGTGCCAAACTTAAGCGAGCACTGATGCAAACCGAAAATCACACGCAACCAGCCCATCTATTGCGTCAAGCTTCGCTTCACCGTTCAGAAAGCATCTCTGATCAGGGAGGTGCAACGCTATGAATAACATTTCGTCGGTTCTACTGAGCGATACCCTCAAGCTCATCCAGCTTGCTCGTGAAACGGCGCGGGTCCAGGGGCAACCCGAACAAGCCGAGAAGCTCAAACCGGTGGTTGAACAATTGAAAAGCTTGGCTGAAGGAGCTGCTCAAGCCAAAGCAGTTCCTGCCCCCCAACGAATCACCCCTCAGGCTGTAGCTCCTAGCAGCAGTATTTTGGCACAAGACGACTTTAAGACCCTACTGGCAGCGGTTCAGAAAAGCCAAAATCAACCCAGCCAAAATTTGCCCGCCGGACTAAGGCCCAGCGGCAATCTCGAACGAAATCAGATTGTCGTCTCCATGGCAAGCAGTGGCATGAGCGCTTTGGATATCGCCCGCCAAATGGGGATGACCCTCGATGAAGTAAACATGGTGATTCGGCTGCACCAGAACACCACCGAAAAACGGAAGGAGGTCTCACGATGATTAAGGGTCTTTATGCGGCTGCCTCAGCCATGTTAGCTAACCTCTACCGTCAAGGCCTGTTGGCGCATAATATCGCCAATGTTGACACGCCAGGCTTCAAGCAAGTGCTAACCAGTTTGGATGACTTCAAAGAAACCGCCGCGATCTATCCGTTTGGACCAACAGCCGGATTGGCTAACCTGAGTTGGATTGGCAATTTTGGTTTAGGCGTTCAAACTTCATCGGAAGTCACCGACTTTCTACAAGGCGGTCTACGACTAACTGGTCACCCCTTTGATCTTGCCATTCAAGGAGAGGGTTTCTTCCGTATTCAGACGCCGGATGGTGAACGCTATACGCGGGATGGTCGTTTTTATCGCGATATCGATGGGAATCTGGTCACGGTAGATGGGTATCAGGTGTTGGATGAGGGTGGGCAACCGATCAACCTCCCCGAAGGGGAATTTGCCGTCAGCCCAAGCGGCGTCATTCTCGTCAATGGGCAAACGATTGCCACCCTAGGGCTTGCAGCTTTTGAAGACCCGGCCACCGAACTCACGCGCGACGGCTCCAATTATTTTATCGCTGAGGGAGGTCCAACCAGCGACGCAGTCGGCACCGTCGCACAAGGCTACCTGGAGATGTCCAATGCAAACCCAGCCCAACTGATGACCCAGATGATTGCCGTTGCACGAGCCTACGAGGCTGCCCAAAAGATGGTGCAGACTCAGGATGAACTGCTGGGCAAAGCGATTAATTCCTTAGGAACCTTTTAGAAGCACCGCATAAGGGAAGGGCACTTATGACACTCTCAATCCATCAAATCCTCCAGATCAGTCGCAGTGGCATGATGACCCGGCTCCTCGACTTAGATGTCGTCAGCCACAATTTAGCCAACATCAATACCAGTGGCTTCAAAGCAAGCCGCTCCAATTTTCAGGAGATGTTTCAACAACGCCTCTACAGCGGTGTGCAATTGCGCAGCACACAACGCTTTATGGATCAAGGCGCATTCAAACTAACCTCACGGGAACTTGATCTTGCCATCAATGGGGCAGGGTTCTTCAGCGTGACCTTACCCGATGGGCGCACTGCTTATACCCGCGATGGCGAATTTACCCTCGACTCTCAACGGCGCATCGTTAACGGCAACGGATTCCCCTTGGTATGGGATGGGGCCTTGCCCGAAGAGTTTGAAGAGATCAACATCGAAACGGATGGCTCTGTAATGGTGCTCCAAAACGGGGTCTGGAATCAAGTTGGCACGATTCCGTTGGCGCGTTTTCCAAACCCCAACGGGCTGGACAGTTATGGAGGCAATCTCTGGCTCGAAACCGAAGTCTCTGGCCCAGTAACGGTTGGCACAGCAACCAACGAAGGGTTTGGAGAAATCCGCAATCATGTCTTAGAGATGTCGAATGTGAACCTAGCCAACGAATTAACCCAGATGATCCTGTTACAGCGCTCCTTCAGCCTGTCCCAACGCACCTTTCAACAAACCGATACGATGTTAGAGCAAGCTATCCAAATGCGCAGGATTTAAGTTTTGGAGAAACCTGCCGATAACAGGTTAGGGTCAACATCCCCCAATGTCGTCAGCCTAACCTGTCCTGTCGGTAAAGGAGAAAGACTATGAAAGTTGAGCCCTCTCAAAACAATCGCATTGTTCAGAAACAAGCCGAAAACACGGCGGCGATCGAGCGTCAGCAACGAGCTCAGGCAAACGATCGCGCCGAGCGCTCGACAAACCGAGACCAAGCCTCGTTATCTGAGAGCGCCCGTTTGCTTGCCAAAGCGCGTCTGAGCTTGCAAGAGCTCCCAGATATGCGCACCGAGCGCGTCGCTGCCCTACGAGAACAAGTGCAAGCTGGCACATACCAAGTTCCGGTGGAGAAATTGGCTTCTCTATTTTTGAAAGGTCTCCGCTCTTAATCCATTACGCAGTTGACAGGAAAGGCTTGACGACCCATGAATGATCTTCTTACCCTTGCTGCAACCTTGGAAGAACTGCTCGTCCAAGAATTCCGCGCTTGCCAGTCCTTACACCAATTAACGAAAGAGGAACGCCAGGCTTTATCCAAGAACGACCTGTCCAGTTTGGAAGTCATCCTAGAACAAAAAGAGGTCGTTCTGGACGAGTTAGGTCAAATTGAAGACCGCCGTCGCATGGTGACCCAAAACCTTGGCGATCAAGTCGGTCTGAAAGACCCCAACCCAACCATCACGGCAATTTGCCAAAAGTTAAACAACGAAACGGGGAGGCGGATTAAACATCTCAAAGATGGCATCTCCGCTCTGGCAGAAGAAGTGAAAATCCTAACCAGTGGCAACCATGCCTTAGCCCTAATCGCCTTAGAACGCGTGGACGCACTCCAAACCATCTTAATTGACTCCTTTCGTCCATCCCTAACCTATGATCGGCCCGGTGCAAAGTCTTCCAATAACTTCGACATGGTTTGGGATGTCGATCAAAGGGCTTAGGAGGGAGAAATGTCCAACATTCTCTACGGTCTCAATATAGCGCTCAAGGCGATGCTCAGCCAACAAATCGCCATTCAAGTCACCGAGCACAATGTCGCCAATGCCACCACACCCGGTTACCGACGCCAAGAAGCGATGATGAGCGCTGATTTGCCGCACATCTTCCCCTCCCTTAGAGCGAACGTTGTACCTGGCCAATTGGGTATGGGGGTGGTCGTCAACCGAATCCGTCAATACAATCTGGAATTCTTTGATGACCGCTATCGGCGCGCTCTAAGTGAAAGCAAAGGTTGGCAAATGCAAGCCGACCTTTTGAAACAAGTAGAAGCAACGCTCGCTGAAACCAGCGAAGATGGCCTGATTCCGAAATTAGACGCGTTCTGGAGCGGCTGGCAAGCGCTGAGCAACGACCCAACCAACACAGCCATTCGGTCAGACCTGTTAGAGCGCGGCGCAGCCCTCGCCAAAGCCATTAACTGGCGGGCTCAAGCCTTGGTGCGCATCCAACAAGATCAAAACTCCCTAATCTTACAGAGAGTGAATGAAATAAACAGCCTAGCCAGCAAAATCGCCGCCCTAAACGTGGAGATTGTGGCGGTCAAATCGGCTGGGAGCGCGCCGAATGACTTGATGGATCAAAGGGATCAACTCATCACCCGCCTAGCGGAACTGAGCGGAGCAACCGCTGCTATTCAAGAAAATGGAGAGGCTCTTGTTTCTATTGGTGGACATGCCTTAGTGATCGGGGCTACCACCTTTAAGCTGGCAACCACCAGTGGATACCTAGCCTCCATCTACTGGGAAGCTGACGGCAATGCTTTCACCCCATCAAGGGGTGAATTAGCAGGCTTGCTGCAAGCCAGAGATGTCATTATCCCTCGTATGCTCAGCAGTTTAGACGCCCTTGCCCAGAATTTGGTCACCCAAGTTAATACACTCCACGCAGCCGGATATGCTCTGGACGGTTCAACCACTGGTTTGAACTTCTTCGATCCAACCGGTGTAACTGCCCTTAGCATTCGCCTCTCTACGGATGTTGCCAATCAGCCAGAGCGCATTGCGGCAGCAGAACAAAGTGCGTCTCCAGCCGATAGCAACAATGCCGTTGCCTTGGCAAGCCTGCGCGAAAGACTGGTCATGAACAGCAATACCGAGACGTTCAACCAATATTACACGCGCCAGATCACCCAAATGGGCATTGATATCCAACGCGCCGAAGCTTTTGCTCGCGACCGCCTAGAGGTAGCAAAGTCTTTGGAAACCCTAAAGGAAGCGGTCGTCGGTGTAAACTTAGATGAAGAAGCCGCTAACCTGATTAAGTACCAACGTGCCTTTCAAGCGGCTACCCGCATGGTCACTGCCATGGATGAAATGCTGGACAAAATCATCAACGGAATGGGAGTAGTTGGCCGCTAACTCACTAGAACACGGAGGTTCGTATGCGCATCACCCAACGGATGATGACGGAAAGGGCAATTGAATACATGGACGAAAACCTGAAACGCCTATACCAACTGCAAGAAAAGGTGGCTTCAGGCAAAGAATTTCTACGTCCCTCGGATAACCCGAGTGGGGTGACCAGCGCCCTCAATCTCCGCTCTGTGCTGAAAATGAACAATGCTTACTTGGATAGCGCGGCAACTACTGAGAGCTGGATGTCCGCCACCGATTTCGCCCTAATCCAAACCACCCAATTAGCTACACGCGCCCTGAATCTGACCCGTCAAGGTATGACGGATACGCTAGGCACCGAGCAACGCAACACCCTAGCCGCTGAGCTTGATATGGTGCTCCAACAAGTCCTGAGTGTAGCCAACACCAACCATCAAGGCAGCTACATCTTTGGGGGTCTTAAGACCCTCAACCCGCCCTTCGCCTTGATCGACAGCAACAGCGATAGTACACTCGATAGCGTGGTGCGTAATGGTGATAATGGGACGATCTATCGACTGATCAGTCCAAACCTTACAGTCGCCCAGAACATCAGTGGATACGAATTATTTCCTGAGCTATTGGAAGCCATTATGGACGCCCGCGATGCCCTGCGAAACAATGGAGATCCCAATCAGTTCAATCAACTTCAAAGTGCCATTGGAGCATTGGAAACCCAAATTAACAGAGTCAATGAAGCCTTGACCACCAACGGAGCCCGACAACGCGAAGTGCGTTTGACCAAAGATCGCCTTGAAAAGTCTCAAATTGAATTGAAGAGTCTGCTCTCTCAAAAAGAGGATGTCAATATGACCGAGGCGATCTCCTACTTGCAACACCAACAGACGGTCTATCAAACTGTCTTAGAGGTGGGGAAACGCGCCATCTCAGCCCTCAGTCTCTTTGATTTGCTCGGCTAAGGATAGCTACCATGTTGGTCTTAACCCGTAAAGCAGAGGAAAGTCTAGTCATCGGCGATCAAATTACCCTAACCATCCTAGCCATCGAAGGGGATCGGGTGAAGATCGGCATCCAAGCCCCCCGTGAGATTAGAATTTACCGCAAAGAAGTCTGGGATGCTATTCACGAGCAAAACCGCTTGGCAGAATTGTTGGCACAAGATGGGCATGGCGAGCGTTTCAAAGAATTACGCCAATTTTTGGCAGACGAATTGGATGCGAACAAGGAAGTTCTTCTGCCAAGCAAAGAGTCACAGGAAAGTTAGTGTCTCAAGAATAACCAGCGGGCAACAGCCCTGTTGTGCCAAAGATGGCTACTAGGCTGTGCCTCTTACCGAGCGCCTAAAGCGTCCTTCCTTGTAAGCGATAAATATAAGCCAGTACTTCCGCTACCAACGGATATAATTCAGGGGGAATGGCTTGACCGATATCAACCTTGGAGAGCGCTTCAGCCAGGATTGGGTCTTCACGAATCGGGATTCCATTCGCTTTGGCAATGGCAATGATTTGTTCAGCAAGCAACCCCTCTCCCGAAGCCAGCACTTTTGGAGCCTCGTCATGTTCGGGGTCATACCCCAAAGCAGTCGCTTTGGGACGACGTTGGTTCAAGTAACCCGCATTTCGCAAATAGAGTCGTTTCTCCATCGCTTCACACTTCAATCTTTAATTCACCCACGCCTGACCACATGTTGGTCGCCATAGACTGGCTCTGGAAGGGTTCACCTAACTCACAACGAGTGGTTTGGACTTGATAGCCCAATTGCTCAAATCCTTGCTTCAAAGATTGAAGCTCTTTTTCAGCTCGTTCAAGCAAAGGCTGATTCGAAGCAGTGACTAGCACCCCCACTTTTCGTTGTGCCACCGAAACATCCACAGCGACCGAACCATCCTCAAGGGCTACGCGGACGATAAAGCGAGTTTGTTTAGCATCAATCGTTGGTAATGTCTCATCTGGAAGATAGGCGATACGCAGTTCAGCATGCGGATACGCTTGAGACGATGGCTCATGTTGACCCATCAATGCTAATCCCCCCAAAGGTAAATTCAACCTTAACCATTGCCCTTGCGTTCTGGTTGGGTCTGGTTCAGAGTTGAGAAACTGCAGTAGTCTTAAGCCGTCGACAAAGCGATCGATGGCTGCCACCAAAGCTGGATGATGGTTTTCCTTTGCCAATTCACGCCGCAGTAAAACGAACCCCAATAATCCTTTGCTCAACTGCTCGTCTTGACCCTCGAGTTGACGGATTAAGTCTGCCAACTCGCGCTCGATCGAACGTCCAATGACCTGAATGGCAAGTTGCAATTTTTGTTGAAGCGAACTTGAATCCGACTCCAGCGGTAATAGGATGTTTGATAAGAGTTGTTGGGCTTCCTTCGCCAGTGCAGCCAGCTCAGGGGCTGGCTTGCTGTTCAAGAGCGATTCCAATTGGTTCCTTAAGGTCTGAATCATCTCACCCAGAGAGGGCAATTGCAAACGAGCTAAATCCACTGTAGCCGCCGTAACTGGTAACCCGGCTGACTTCAATAACGCTGCCGCAAGCGCATCCCCTTCCGTCCATTCCCCGATATGCTGCAGCGCCCGCAGGATTTCTTCAACCATCTCAGCTTCCACCGACAAACCGCTGGCTAAGAGCATCTTCGCAATGGTGACCGTTTGAGCATTAATCGGTAAGCCCGCTTGAAGGAGAAGCGATTGAATCAAACGCGGCGATAGGGCTGTCGCAGGTTGTTCGGTCTCAGCTCCTCGAGGGACAAGTTGCAAAGTCACCAAAGATTGGCTGAGATCACGCACAATAAACTGCGCCGTGCGCCGTTCCAAGAGTTGTGCAGCTTGGTCGGAGGAGGTCAAGCGGGCAACCAATTGGACGCCATTAATTGAGAGCACAACTCGGTCGCCGGATACTTGCAGAACTTCAGCTGCAATGCGCTGGTTCATGCGCAACACACTGTCGGTGTTGTCATATCGCTGCACTATGGCTATCGGCGCCGGCCCGCTTACGTTCATATAGACTCCATTCCCCTCCCGCAGGTTAAACACCTGCGGGAGGGGTGTTCAGACTTATCGCTTCAAATTCACGATCTCCATCAGCATTTCATCCGAGGTGGTGATGATTCGCGACGAAGCTTGAAAGCCGCGTTGAGCAACGATCATATTGGTAAATTCCTGCCCGAGATCGACGTTGGAACCCTCCAGATACCCTGCAGCAATCGTACCGCGTGTTCCTGTTCCAGATTGTCCAATTGCCGGATCTCCCGAGTTTGGGCCCACCATATAGAGATTTTGCCCCTGCTGCAATAAACCAGCCGGATTGACAAAATTTGCCAGCGCTAACTGTCCGATTAGGCGTTGCATCCCGTTGGAATAAACACCAACGATCTCACCGGTTTGGGGCGTGACAAAGAAAGTTGAGAACGTTCCGGCGGCTAAACCGTCCTGGAAGGTCATGGAAAGATCACTCTCTGATGCCAATTGGGTTAGACGGCTCATATCCACCGTAAATGTAAAGTTATTGGCGCCGGTGATCCCGCTTGCAGCGACCGATACATTTCCCGTACTTGAGACATATTGACCATTTGCATCAAAAGTAAGGTTACCACTTCCAGAAACACCCGCTCCGGATGCAGCCCAGGTCCAAGTGTTTCCGGCGCCGGGGGTAAAGGTAAGGGTTACGGAATGTAAATTGCCTAACGAATCGTAAACCCCGATAGCTACCTGATAGGGTGAGGTCGCTCGCGAATCCAGGTTGCCGAACAATTGGGAGTTTGTCGTTTGGCGTGCCAAAGTAGCACCTAAAGGCAATTGAATATCTTGAAGCGCAGCGCCAACATCGATGGTACCGTCATCAGCAGCCATCCATCCTTGAATGCGCAACCCGGTGGCTCCATTGACAAGATAACCCTCCGAATCCATTTCCAACGAACCATCGCGTGAGTACAAATTTGTAACCGCATTTCTATAGATGAAGAAACCATCCCCTTGAATGGCTAAATCGGTATTACGGTTGGTCGCTTGCAGCATCCCCTGGGTAAACGTCGGAGAAATGACCCCCAAGCGCACTCCCAAACCAATCTGGGCTGGATTGATGCCACCGAGGTTATCGGAAGGCGCCGAGCCGCTCCATAACGTTTGCGCAAACTGATCTTGAAAGGTCACTCGGCTACTCTTAAAGCCATAGGTGTTTACATTGGCAAGGTTGTTCGCCACTACGTCCATAAAAGCCTGATGTAGGCTCAAGGAACTAATTGCAGTAAACATCGATCGTAACATTTTGTGCCTCCTGAAGTTGAATATTCCAGGCTTCCTCCAAGAGGGCCAGCCTGGTGCAAAGGACTAATCTGCCAGCACAACGCTGTCAATTTGGGTAAACACTCCTTCGCCCCGTTCGCGGGCATCTAGAGCTGTAACGACCAAACGCTGACGGACATTGACGATAAACGCCAAATCATCCATCAGAACCAACGATTCTTTTCCGCCGCGCTTTTCGACCTTCTCCACTGCTTGTGCCAAGCGGGCTAAGCCTTCATCAGAAAGGGAGATGTCTCGGCTTTGCAGGCGCTTCTGGGCATGGTTTGAAAAACGAATTTCTTGTTCACGGGTTTTCTGCTCCAACGCCTGCGCGAACCCTTGACCTTGCGCGGCTGTTTTTGCAGTCGGATGCGAAGCCGTTTTTTGGATCGCAGGATGATTGTGGATACGAATCGGATCGGTCATGCCCACTCTCCTAGCGGAAAATTACGCTTCTTGTGACAATTTGATCAAGGTTTCGATGCCAGCGCTGATCTTTTTCAGCTCCTCGAGAGAGTTCAATTGCGCCATTTGAGCGATCAAATCCTTGTCATCCATCGGCTCAAGGGGATTTTGGTTGCGCAATTGCACTAGCAAGATCGCCATAAAGGCATTGGCATCAAAACCGCTTAAAGCTGATGTAGTGCTTTGCAGGGTGTTTTGTGAATAATTAGATGAAGAAACTGCGGTTATATTCATAAGGTACTCCTTTCCTTATACTCGGTAATCGAGAGTTGAACTTGAATCTCGCCATCCTTGTAAAACAGACTTTGGAGAAGGCTCGCCATGTCGCTCTGCCTCACCAAACCTGCCGTCTCTGGGGTTGGGTGAATAGAATTGGCTTTGGGAGAGATCGGAGCCAGTTTGCGGCTGCCCGTGTCCGACAGTCAAGCCGCTCAGATTGACCCCAGCCTGCACTAGGCTTTCGCGCAAGAAATTCAAATCTCGCTGCAGCAAGAAAGCCGTGGAAGCCTGATCGGCATGAATGACGATCTGGACGCCATCGCTTTTGGATACCAAACGCACATCAATGTGTCCAAGTTGTTCCGGATAAAGTTGGATGCGCAGGCTGGTTTGTCCCGATTTCCCAAAAATTTCTAATTCCCTCGCCACCTGCTGGACGATTTCAGGTCGGTGAGCTTCCGCCAAGCGGGCCGGCTCAATCGGTTTTGCCGTCACGGCACTAGGTGGAGGCCCGCTTGACTGAACAATTTCAGGTTGAGCTCCTTCTTTGATTGGGGCGGGCTGAGCTTCCGAGTCGCCTACTTTGCTGCCCTCAACCACAACCGATTTGGCGACCACCCGCTCTTGGGCAAGCTCCGCATGCTCCCCCCAAGCTTTCTCACGAACGGTCGAAGGTGTATATTGGGTGGATTCGCCGCCGGTCTTTTCTGGATGGATCACCGAGCGAAGACCAGCTTTTTCGCTCGTTTGCTCTACTGAAGTTTGAGCTTCAGGCGTGACAAGCCCTTTCGGTTGCCCGGCAACCTTCTCGTCCTGCTCTGTGTCTTCCAGAACAGGGGCATACGCTTCACCCTGAATCAATTGAGCAAAGCGCTGCTCTGTAGCCGCATTTTGCTTCTGCACAACTTGCTGACCATCTTGGCTCAGGGAGTCGATTAGAGAGAGATCGTTCGCCGATTCTTGAAGGTTCCCCGCGATGCCTTCCAAGCCACGACCCGCAGCTTCTTCTTGCAACTGTGTGGTTTCGTCACCGTCAGGCTGGAGAGAGGATGGTGGTTCAACGGCAACCACGTTGGCTGCTTCCGCCACCGCAGGTTGAGCGAGCGAATCGACGGCATCCTTTTCAGAAGAGCGATCTTGGTTCTCAATGGGTGGCTCAACCGCTTCCCGCTCTTCAAGCGCTTTGGCATCGTTATGCTGGATTGGGTCGGAATGACGATCGGCGCCTTTTACGAAGGGCTTTTCCGGGGCGCTCTTCGCCTGCTCCAAAACCTTGCGGAAAGACAGGCCATCCTGAAGGACCGAGCGCTTTTCGGTTGGTTTGGTTTGAGGCAGAAAGAGTGTTTCAGCAGGTGTTGGTAATAGAAAGACTTCTTTCACATTTTACCTCCCGATGATCTGTTTGATCCCGGCAAATTTTTTGCTGATCAATTGTGCCAGGGCTTGATATTGGATAACGGTTTCCGTCATTTGGGTTAGTTCGACATCGATATCAACATTATTGCCATCGGCTCGTAAGGCACCTCCTTCGCGCAGTGAGATTTGAAAATGGTCAAGCGGTTGAATAGAACTCAAATGTGCTTTGTGGGTTGTTTGCATCACCACCTTTCCGTCTTGATTTAACGCCCTCCGCAAGGCTGCTTTGAAATCAACCTTTTGGGCGCGATATCCCGGGGTATCAACATTGGAAATATTCTGTCCAATCACTTCTTGTTGGGCAGATAAGCCATCTAAAGCTTTTTTCAACGTTTGAACGGCAGAACCAAAAAGGATTGGGTCGGTCATCTCAAGCACTCCATTCTTGAGCAGACTTGTAGTACTGCATCACTCTCTGTACGTACACACGCGTCTGGGTGTAAGGCGGGATGCCGCCATACCGATCTACGGCGCCGGGGCCGGCATTATAGGCAGCTAAAGCCAAGCTCACGTTGTTTTTGTATTTTTGCAACAAACGCGAGAGAAATTTCGTGCCCCCAAAGATATTCTCTTTCGGATCATACGGGTCTGTGACGCCCAGACTGGCAGCCGTGGCAGGCATGAGTTGCATTAGACCCATCGCTCCGGCTGAAGAGGTTGCCTTAGGGTTGAAATTTGACTCAGCGCGAATAACCGCTTGGATCAGGCGCGGATCGACATTGTATTTTTGTGCTGCCTGTTGAATAATCTCAGCAAATTTCCCTTGAAGAGGTTCTCCTCCTGCTGTCTGACTTTTATGGCTCACAGCTGCCGGAAGAGTAACCTTCGATTCCTCGCCCCCCAGATATTGATCTAAGAGCCGAAAGATCAAATCATATAAAATCATCTGATATTGAGAACTAAAAAACGATCCATCCATTAACCAACTCCATTGGAACGGCGATAGGCACGCGAAATATACAGATCATCCTGCAGGCGATTCTCACGCTGTGCTTCTTCCTTCCGATATCGTTCAATTTCCTGTTCTTTGAGTTTATGTAAGGCTTCCGCATCCTGTTTCGCCAGGATAATTTCTTGTTGTTTTTCGGCAATTTGTCGCGCCAGTTCCGCCAGACGGGCTTCTTGCTCGGCTATGCGCTGGTTCACCACTTGCAAATTGGAGCGCAAACGCGACAATAAAAACAGATCCACTTCTCCAATCTGCCGTTTGCCCATTTCCTCTAGCAAGCGCATGCGGCTGCTTTGAAGCGCTTCCAAAAAGGTTTGACCGCGCTGGCGGGATTGCATCAAACGCCCTAATTCGATCTCTAGAATTTCCACTCGCGTCTCGCGATAATCTAAGACCGGCTGTAAAGAGAATTTCGGCGTCATGCGTCAGACCCTCCTGTGCAAATTTGTTCCATGCGTGCCAGAGTGTCCTCTAAGGGCGAAAACGAATCGGGGGGTTGTTGGAGCAAATCTAAAATGGCCGGCAAGGCGCGTAACGCAGCATCAATATCGGGATCGGACCCTTCTACATAAGCACCGATGTTAATCAAATCGCGCGCTTTTTCATAAGCAGCCATCAACTTGCGAATCTGATGAGCAAAGGCGCGATGGTTGGGTTGGGTTACACTTGGCATCACGCGGCTAACGCTGTTTAATACGTCGATGGCTGGATAGTGATTTCGGGCAGCCAAGTCGCGGCTGAGAATGATGTGTCCATCTAGAATCGACCGTGCGGCATCGCAAATCGGCTCATTGAAATCATCACCTTCAACGAGAACCGTATAAAATCCGGTGATTGAACCATACTCATTTGTCCCTGCCCGCTCCAACAATTTGGGCAGAAGCGCAAAAACGGACGGCGTATAGCCTTTACTTGCCGGCGGTTCACCAATTGCCAGACCGACTTCTCGTTGTGCCATGGCAAAGCGGGTCACCGAGTCCATCAACAAGGTGACATCCAGACCACAATCCCGAAAATACTCTGCAATCGATGTCGCCACCCAGGCCGCTTTTAGGCGGATCAAAGCCGGCTGATCCGAAGTCGAAACAACTACAACCGAGCGCTGCAGGCCTTCCCAACCTAAATCCCTTTCAATAAATTCGTGCACTTCACGGCCGCGCTCACCCACTAGGGCAACAACACTGACATCCGAACGAGAGCTCCGGGCAATGCTACCGAGCAAGGTGCTTTTACCCACTCCACTCCCTGAAAAGATGCCAATTCTCTGCCCCTTACCGCAGGTGAGTAAGCCATCAATGGCACGTACTCCTGTTACCAGCGGTTGCGTGATCGACCGTCTAGTGAGCGGGTGAGGTGCCGCTCGATAGGTGGGCACCAACTCAAAATCGGTCAGTTCTCCTAGACCGTCAATGGGTTTGCCTAACCCATCTAACACTCGTCCTAAGAGGGACTTGCCAACCGGGGCTTGGAAGGAACTGCCGGTTGGGAAAACCGGGCTACCGGGTTGAATTCCCTGCATTTCCCCTAAGGGCATTAAGAGTATGCGTTGTTCTCGAAAACCGACCACCTCTGCGATCAATTTGCCATTTGCGTTGGATTGAATTTCACACACTTCGCCGATCTGACAATCCAAACCGGTGGCTTCAATGGTCAATCCAACCACCTGTACAACCCGGCCGGAGAGGCGGATGGTATTCAAGCGGTTCAGCACCGAATGATAGCGAGTTAGATCAGGTAAGGAATAAGGTCTTGACATCGAATCACCCAGCTTGGTTTCTCTCCAAACCTGCTAATAAGGCATCCGTAGCCAACTGGAATTGCGTTTCTACCCGCGCATCCACGGTGCCATATTGACCTTCAATATAGCAACCGCCGCGCTTAATCAGGTCAGATGGAATCAACTCAACCTTCTGACCAGCCGCGACTCCTTGCAGTTTATCCCAATGGGCGCTGATGATCGCTGCGTCTTCCGGATGGAGATAAACCCGCAAGTCACCCAACGATTTTGCCTGGCTCAAAGCACGCGTAAATGCCTGTCCCAACGTGTCAGGGTCAAGAGGCAAACCATCGCCAAAAATCGTTTGGGCAATCTCAATGACCAAACGCAACATCATCATTTCCCCCTGTTCGAAGAGGTCTTCTTTCCATTTTTGCACTTCATCCACAATCGCGCGAGCAACCTTTAGCATTCCTTGTGCTTCGGCGTTGGCGGCTGCCTGACCATCTGCATACGCTTGACGCTGGATGAAGTTCGCTTGCTCCTGAGCTTCTCTGAGCATTCGATCTGCTTCTGCCTGAGCGTTCGCAAGAATCTGTTCAGCTTCGATCTTTGCTTGGCGTAACGTTGCCTCTGCTTGCTGAACTAACTCTCGGCTGCGCAAATGGTCATGAGTATTCCCTTCAACATTCTCGATAGCGACCAACGCTTGCGGTTGCCATAGCTTTACCTCTTTTGTAGCAGCATCAGGCATTTGGGCTGGTGCATTTGCCACAGCGAAAATTTTTTCCTTGACAATTTCCACCAATCCGACAAATTCGCTAAAGCCCTCGCTTGCCTGAGCGTTACAGCGGAGAGGAGGGGAACTGCTCTCCGAATTGCCACTTTGGAAATCGAAGGGCTTCCACACCTGAACTTGGGGAGAAGGTTTCTGGCTCTGCTCAGACGATGATGGCATATTCCGCTCCTGCGCCGCCGAT
>QEXX01000054.1 GCA_003130835.1 Anaerolineae bacterium
GGGAGAGGTTTTTGGGCGGTTGAGGATTCAAGCCTGCAGGAGGATACGCTTACATAACCTAGCTTGGTTGGAGCGCCAGGCTTAACGCTTCTTTCCACGGGGGCAAGCGCAGTCCAAAGGTGGAGGCGAAGCGCTCACAATTCAATGCCGAAAAGAGCGGTCTTTGGGCAGGGGTAGGAAAGTCAGCCGATTTCGCCGGCAGGACTTGGCGGGTTCGGCGGGTCTGCGGCTCAGGGTCACTTTCCAAAATTGCTTGCGCCCATTGATAGCGACTGCAGTATCCATCGCCAGCTAAGTGGTAAAGCCCTTTCTGCTCGGCGAGCTGTTCGATGGGATAACGGGCGAGCAAGATAGCCGTGATCTCTGCCAACATACGCGCCCAGGTAGGATTGCTGATCTGGTCATCCACAATACGCAGGGTCTCTTGTTGTCGTGACCATTGTAAGACCTTCTTTACGAAACTATCGCCACGCAGGCTGTAAACCCAGGCTGTACGAAAGATCAAGTAGCTGTCATTGACTTGTCGAATGGCTTGTTCCCCTAGCCATTTGCTATAGCCATATTGGTTTAACGGATTGGGCTGGTCGTCTTCTGTATAAGGGCTACCTTTACTACCATCGAAGACATAATCGGTGGAATAATGGATCAAGAGGCAGTTCAGGGTAGCACACTCTTCTGCCATTACTTGTGGAGCTTCTGCGTTGATCTTCACCGCAAAATCGGGTTCGCTCTCCGCTCGATCAACTGCCGTGTAAGCCGTGGCGTTGATTAAAACGGCGGGGTTGATTTCTCGGATCAAAGGACGGATCGAGTCGGGGTTGCGTAGGTCGATTTCGGGATAATCGAATGCCCAAACTTTCCCCAGCGGTTGCAAGCCGCGTTGCAATTCCCAACCCAATTGTCCGTTTTTACCCAATAATAGAATGTTCATCGTCCATCTCTATCTCGTAGCTGCAAAATCTGATTTTGCCAAGAGGGTATCTCTTCACTTTGCGAAATGTCCTTCACTTTCATTTGCTAATCTTTCGAGATAGGCACCATAAGCATTATTAATCCTCTTTGCCAAGGCGAGCAATTGTGGCTTGTCGATGTAGCCCATGTGAAAAGCAATCTCTTCGGGACAGGAGATCATCATCCCTTGGCGTTCCTCGATCGTCTGCACGAAATTGGCAGCCTGTAAAAGCGATTCGTGGGTGCCGGCGTCGAGCCAAGCCACCCCGCGGCCTAAGATCTCCACGCGTAGTTGACCTTTTTCTAGATACAGGCGGTTGAGGTCGGTGATCTCCAGCTCTCCGCGCGCCGAGGGCTTGAGCGACTTTGCCAATTCGTAGACTTGTTGGTCGTAAAAATACATGCCGGGCACCGCAAAAGAAGAACGGGGGTTGGTCGGCTTTTCTTCGATGCTCAACGCCCGTCCCTGCTCGTCGAACTCCACCACCCCGTAGCGTTGAGGATCGCGCACGGCATAGGCAAACACCAAAGCCCCCTCGGTTAGGGCAGCAGCCTGACGCAGTTGTGCGGGCAATCCGTGTCCGAAGAAGATGTTATCACCCAAGATCATACACACCGGCGATCCCAAATAGAACTCTGGCTTGAGCAGAAAAGCCTCCGCCAGTCCACCAGGCTGAAGCTGTTCCACATATTCAAAACGCAAGCCCCACTGCTCACCACTGCCTAGTAGATTTTCAAACAAGGGCAAGGCTTCAGGGGTGCTAATCACCAAAATCTCGCGAATCCCAGCCAACATGAGCATGGAGAGCGGATAGTAAATCATCGGTTTATTATAGACCGGCAGAAGTTGTTTGGAAATGCTCACCGTTAGAGGGAAAAGGCGGGTACCCTTTCCCCCCGCTAAGATAATTCCCTTCATGCAAGTTCTCCTCTCTGAGCGTAATTTTGCTGCATCCAGGCTTTGAAATCCCCGCGTTGGCGGATAGCGCGAACCCATTCTTCGTGTTCTAAATACCACCGCACCGTAGCCAGCAATCCCTCAGCCAAGGTGTGTTTGGGCTGCCAGCCCAAATGGGTTGAAATTTTGGTGATATCCATGGCGTATCTTCGATCATGGCCTGGGCGGTCGGTAACGAAGCGGATTAATTGACGATGTGGCTTATAGGGCGATTCGGGAACAGCCTCATCGAGGATTTCACATAAGTTTTCCACAATTTCTAAATTGGTGGGTTGATTGCCACCCCCAATATTATAACTTTCACCGACCGGTGCTCGACGCAGAACCAACCAAATGGCTTCACAGTGATCTTCGACATAGAGCCAATCGCGCACCTGCTTTCCATCCCCGTAAACCGGCAAGGGTTTTCCCTCTAAGGCGTTTAGAATCATCAACGGAATCAGCTTCTCGGGGAATTGGTAGGGCCCATAGTTATTGCTGCAGTTGGTCAAGGTGTACGGCAAGCGGTAAGTGTGACCATAAGCCCGCACCAGATGATCGCTGGCTGCTTTGGAAGCTGCATAGGGTGAATTTGGGGCATACGGGGTATCTTCGCGAAAGGGCGGATCGGTGGGGCTTAGGGAACCAAACACCTCGTCGGTGGAAATGTGGTGAAAGCGAACCTCGGCAGCCGGCGGGGAATGATCCAACCAAGCCTGTTTGGCAGCTTCTAAGAGCGTAAACGTACCAAAAATATTGGTCCTGACAAAGGCATCCGGTTCAAAAATTGAGCGATCGACATGCGATTCGGCCGCAAAATGAACAACGGTATCGATGGCGTACTCCTGAAAGATGCTATTAACCAGCTCCTGATCACAAATATCGCCCTGTAGAAAGGTGTGTCGCTCTGGATGGGGCAGGTCCTTCAGATTTTCTAAACTGCCTGCGTACGTCAAGGCATCCAGATTGAAAACCTGCACCTCCGCCTCATGTTCCAAGAGATAGCGCACAAAATTACTGCCGATAAAGCCAGCTCCGCCAGTTACCAAAACGTTTTTCATAGCTACTCCTATCCTCTTTCTTCGAATACTTCTGCCTCGCGCAGCAACTTGCCAGCCGCATCCTTGGCAGAAAGCAAAGGAACTTCGCCCGAGCGCAGAGGCCAGGCTATACCTAAATCTGGGTCGTTCCAAAGCAAGGTGCGATCCCACTCCGGTGCATAATAATCTGTGACCTTATAGAGCACTTCTGCCCACTCACTCAAGACATAAAAGCCGTGCGCAAAGCCGGGCGGAATCCATAATTGATGGCGGTTTTCGGCAGAAAGAATAACACCTGTCCACTTACCAAAGGACGGCGATTTACGGCGCAGATCAACCGCCACGTCGAAAACCTCGCCCACCGTCACTTGGACAAGCTTGCCCTGGGGGTGACGGATTTGGTAATGGAGACCCCGCAAGGTGCCTTGCCGGGAACGGGAATAATTATCCTGCACAAAACGGGCTGGCAAGCCGAGCTCTTGATATCTTTGATCGTGGTAAAGCTCAAAGAAATAACCACGATCGTCACGGTAGAGCCGCGGTTCGATCAGCAAGACATCGGGTAAGGCAGTGGGTTGCACATTCATAGTTTTTGTTCTGCAAAACGATTGACCAAGCGGCGGCGCTTCCAGCGCAGATAGGGGGCAGCGAAGCGGCGCAACCAGCTTTTCCAAACGATCAGGGCGAAGGGGGAGCCGCCATCACGGTAATGCACGCGCAACATCTCCGGCCAACAGCGCTCATCGGCAGCAATGGTCTTCGCCGAGCCGTGCAGACGAAAATTTGCCCAAAGGCGCGGCAGATAAACGATCTTCGACCGCCGCGCAATGCGCACCCATAAGTCGTAATCCATCGCAAAATAAAAGGTGGGGTCCAAGGGACCTACTTTGCGCCAGAGTTCGGCCCGAAAGAAAGCGGCTTGTTGGGGGATATGCACATATCCCCGCCGTAACCGCCGATAATCGGTTTGACGAGCTGGGAATTTGCCCAACACCCGCCCGCGTTCATCGATAAAATTGGCATCCCCATAAACCAAACCGACTTCGGGGTGTTGTTGTAAATATTGAACTGCCTCCGAGACAGCGTGAGGAAGGTAGGTGTCA
>QEXX01000055.1 GCA_003130835.1 Anaerolineae bacterium
GCCACACCACCTTCCACGGGGCGAAGGTGTAGTCGCCGACGTCGAACATCGAGTAGAAGGGGCCGGTCTCTACGGCCCTTCCGCGGCGCTCGGGCCGCGTAAAGTAGCGCTTGAACGCCGCCCGCTCCCGCAGCACCCGCTCGAAGCGCTTGAGGTAGCCGTAGGTGCACGGGTAACGGGTTTGCAGGTCTTGCTCGGGAATGGCCTTCAAGCGCATCCCCGGCTCGTGGGTAAGGAGAATCAACGCTGAAGGTTCCGCCCGCCAGCGCTGCACGTCCCGCCCGCGCAGCAGGGGGTAAAGCAGGTCCGGTTCGATCGGCTCGGCCACCTCGTCCACCTTGATCTTGGCGCCCTCGGTGAGGTTGTGCACCACCACCAGCCCATCGGGGCGCGTCATCACCGGCTCCAGCCAATAGACGGCGTTGGCGCCGCCGGTGTACGCGCCGGCGTGGGCCACGTATGGGCGACCCGACGGGTCGCCCTGGCACAGCACCTTGCGCACGGCGCGCAGCGCCCTGGGACGGGCGGTGAGCCAGGGGGAGGTGGGGTCATCCGGGTTCACCGGTTGGGCAGAGAATTGCAGGCGCTTCGTGGCCGCAGTCACTTCCTGCAGCGTGCTGTCGTAGGTGAAACGGGCGCGCACGCCGGGGCGCAGCGCCGCTGTGCTCTTGCGCCACACTGTGTAAGGCACCGGATATTTGGTAGGCTTGCCTTTTTCCAGCACCATCACCGCCGTGCGGTTGGAGGCGCCTTCAAAGGGATTGAGGTCCACCATATCGTCCACGTGCACGACGGCAATGGGCGTGAATTGTCCGTTGCCCTGCGGAATCCGGAATCGTCGAAATCCTTGACCTCCGCCCCCTGTCTTGAAAACGGACTGAGTAATGACAAATCCGAGACGCCCCTTGTCTTTGAGCAGCCTATCCATCACGGTGTATGTCATCAACACCGATATATCGTCTTTCGATTTTCCCAAGATGGCGTCAAAACCTTTGTGTGAAAAGATGTCATAACGTGCCCACAAAGGCGCAATGGACTGCCGGTACTTATCCGGCAAATGCTCCCAGTTCACCCACGGCGGGTTGCCGACGACATAGTCGAACTGCCCCACGGTGAGCGGGGCAAAGTTGTTCTTGAGCAGCCGCGCCCACAGGCCGTTCATGCCGCGCCGGTGCAGGTCGAACATCTGCTCATAGAGGTCGCGCACCAGGGAAGCGGTGCGTTCATCCCAGCCGCGACCTTCCAGCGGAAGGGCGCTCTGACACCGTCGGACGAACGCCTCCGCCTCCAGGCCATCGCGCAGGCTCTCTTCGATAAGGCCGCAGAAGCGGTCGAAGCGTTCCCGCGTGCACAAGACGGCGGGCACGCGGAAGGTCCCGACGGCGGTAGGAAACTCATAGGCGTCGTGGCTGAAGAGGTCCTCGCCCACGGCCGGCGTGCGCACCGAGTCGGCCAGGTAGATGGGGATGGTGACCTCGCCGCGGCGATGCTCCAGCAGGTCGGCGATGGCCAGCAGATAGTTCACCCGCGCCGTCAGCACCGCCAGCGGGTTCAGGTCAAAGCCCACGACGTTGTTCAGGATGGCGTGGAGCAGCTCGCTTTCCGGCACCAGGAGCGCCCGGCCCAGCCCGGTCATCCGCGCGATGATGAGGATGGGGAAGGTGCCGGAGCCGCAGGCCGGGTCGAGGAAGCGCGTGCGCAACACCTTCTGGCGCAATATGGCCTCTGGCACTTTGCGTTTGGGATCGAAAAGGTCTCCATCCACCTGAGCCAGCAACCGCTGAGCGAGCCAGTCGGGGGTGTAATACTCGCCCAGGTTGTGGCGCACCTCGCGCGGCAACAGGTAGTGATAGAGCTTCTTGAACAGGTCGCGCGTCTCCTCCGGCACGAGCGTCAGCGTGGTGGGGTCGTACTCGTCCAGGCGTCGGACGATCTCGCGAAGCGCGGTCTCGATCTCATCGTTCCAGGCGTGGAGGTACCACTCGAAAAAGTCGCCTTCGAGCAGGTTGAGGAGGCCGTAGGCGCGGAAGATGCCGCCGGATTCCATCTCTCGCAGGCCACGGCGCAGGGTCTCCCCGTCGGCGGTCGTCAGGCCGGCAAACGACGGCGCACCCAATCTGACGCCGAGGTGCCGCGAAAGGGCGAGCCAAGCCAGCAGCTTGACCAGCAGGGCGAAGTAGGTGTGCAGAACAAAGAAGAAACGCTCTGCATCCTGCGCGCTTTTGACCTCAAAGCCGGCCTTGCGCACCCACTTTTTCAGTGGCTCCAGTTTCCGCCCGCCGAAAGCCTCCGAGTAATCAATCGCCTCGCTGAAAAAGAGCCGCCACTGCGCGAACAGTTTGGGGACGAGGCCATCCGGCGCGTCGAGGGCTGGGCCGAGCGCCCGAAACAGGCTGCGCAGGATATTCTGCGTGCGCAGTTGCTCGATGGCGAAATCGCGGTTCAGGTTTTCGGAGGTGAGGGCGATGCCAGAGGCGAGGCCCGCCAGCCAGGTCAGGAAGCGCTCCAGCGAGTGCCGGTTGACCTCGACGGGGGCTTCTTCCGTCCACCTGCCGTTGATATAGCGGACGAAAATGAAGAAATGGCCGTCAAAGGCGACGCCGGCCAGGCGGTCCATCTCACGGCGCTCTTTCTGTGCCAGGCCGGTGATATAGTCCTTGACTTGCTGAACCGCATGGCGCGTGGCTGCGTCTGCGGCTTTCTTGAGCACGCCGGGGCGCTCGTACTCGATCACCAGGCGGTTGAAGACGGCGTCGGCGCGGCCGCTGGCGAGGGTGTACTCGGCGTGGGCAAGCGGGGCAAGGCCGATCTCGGTGCAAAACTCGTCCAGCAACGGGTCAATCACGCGACGGAAATCGGCCTCGGTTGGCCAGCGCGGGAGGACATCCTGCAAACCGGCGAGTATCTTTTCACACGATCGGGCAAGTATTTTGTCTCTTTCTTCGGTTTCCAAATTTGACTCCAGTTCCGTTTTCGCGATGGATGGCATAGATGTCCTCGCGGCAAGCAGTGCCAGGTAACCATTCGGGTTATGTGCGCCCAACGATTGATGATACGGACTCCGTTTTTGCCCCCTCTATGGGGGGGGTTATGCGGACCCCGCATAACCCCCCCGTGGGGTTGGCTTTTGCGGCATCCATCGGGCACAATAAGACAAACGACCCAAATCTCTGGCTATTTTCGCGCCAGGTGAGCACCATGTCAATATTGAGAACTTCGGTATTGTAACATAGGGTATAATATCGGACATGAAATATCACATTTGGACTGAAGGTTGTCAAATGAACGTGGCCGACTCGCAGCGGGTGGCTTCGGCGTTGGAACGACTTGGTTACCAGATGACCGAGCAACCGGAAGCGGCCGATGTGATTGTCTTGAACACCTGTGTCGTGCGCCAAAGCGCCGAAGACAAGGCTTATGGGCGTTTGCATTCCCTGCGCCCGCTGAAAGAGCGCAATCCGAATCTGGTCATCAATTTGATGGGTTGTTTGGTCGGCATCAAAAACGCCGAACGGTTGAAAGAACGCTTCCCCTTTGTGGATGTCTTCTCGCCCCCTTCGGATGTAGGCCCGCTGGTGACCTATCTCACCCAGGCTGAGAGCCGCTCGAGCGAGGAAGCTGCCACTTTAGAGCGCTTCGCCCTTATGGACGGCGAACTGATCTTACCGCAAAGCCAGCGTGGGCGACAAGTTTCGGCCTTTGTCTCGGCTGTGTTGGGTTGTTCGCACGCCTGCACCTTCTGCATCATACCCTATCGGCGGGGCGTGGAGCGCAGCCGCCCGATGGCGGATATCCTAGGCGAGGTGCGCTCTTTGGTCGCCCAAGGCGTCAAAGAAGTGACCCTGCTCGGACAAATCGTTGACCGTTATGGGAAAGATTTACCCGACGGAGCTTCATTAGCCACCCTGTTGCGCCGCGTGCATGAGGTGGAAGGGTTAGAGCGCATCCGCTTTCTGACCTCGCACCCCAATTACCTGACGGAGGATTTGCTGGACGCCGTTGCCGAATTGCCCAAGGTGATGCCTCATATCGAAGTGCCCGTGCAGGCTGGGGATGATGAAGTGCTCGCCCGCATGAAGCGCGGCTACACCGCCGACGAGTACCGTCGCCTGATCGAACGCATCCGCGCTCATCTTTCGGGCAAGACGCCCGGCGTCTCGATCGCTACGGATATTATCGTTGGTTTTCCTGGCGAGAGCGAAGCGCAATTTCAGCGCACCTATGACCTGTTGGCAGAACTAAGACTGGATGTTGCCCATCTGGCGCGCTACTCGCCGCGGCCTGGCACCGTAGCCGAACGCAAAATGGTGGATGACGTGCCCGAAGAAGAAAAAATGCGCCGCTTTCGCCTGCTGGAAGAGTTGCAAGAGCGCATCGCTGGTGAGATCAATGCCGCTTATGTGGGCAAAACGGTGGAGGTGTTATTTGAGGAAAAGGTGCGCGGGCGCTGGAAAGGGCGCACACCCACCAACAAGCTGGTCTTCCTTGAGAGCGAGGAAGATTTGCGCGGCAAAGTCCTGCCGGTGCTGATCACCTGGGCGGGCCCTTGGTCGATGCAGGCTTCCTTACCGCTGAATCCCGCCGGGCTTATCCAGCCGCAAACTGCGAGCCTCGTCCGTGAGCCAGCGGGCTTCAATTGAACCCTACCGTTCAAGCTGCGACCCTACCTGAACCGATTCCTGTTGGGACAAAAGTCCTGGTGAGATGTCCCGCTTGGATCTCGCCAAGTATTTGCCTTCCTGCGTTTAAAGTCATTCATTCACGCATCCACTCGGGATCTTGATGAAGCAGAGATTTCAGCGGTGAATCTAAGCCGCGCAGGCGACTCGAAGGACGAATCTTCTGCAGTCCGTGTGGCACGTGCTCAACCCAGTGCTGATAGCCGATTCGGCCAACAATCGGTTCATTCATGCCGTACTTCAGCCCCAGAGTGACGCTACCCTTTGGAGGTCTTGATCGTATTAGGAAAAAAATCATTTGCGAAATCACCCGAAATTAACACTTTGTGAAATTTGACACCATACCGACTCTGTGATACACTTACCGCTCAGGTAAACAATTCTCATCTCCAAGCCAAAGGACTCCTTAGATGAACGAATACCTACCCCTGGCGGTTCTCCTAATCCTATCCACACTCGTTGCGATCATTGCCATTTCGCTTGGCCATCTCTTTGGTCCTCGCCGCCCTACACCCAAAAAATCTCTCCCCTACGAATCGGGCATGACCCCTTTTGGACCCGGTACCCGACGGATGCCTGTGCGTTTTTATTTAGTGGCGGTTCTCTTTATTTTATTTGATATTGAGGTGGTCTTCTTTGTGCCGTGGGCAGTGGTCTACCGTAAGTTGGGGTTATTTGGCTTTGTGGAGATGCTCATTTTTGCCGGTATTTTGGAGATTGCCTTTGTGTATGCATGGAAGAAAGGAGCATTAGAATGGGAGTAGAACAAAAACTTGGGAATATGGGGATTGTGACCGCCAAGTTGGAAGATGTAGTCAATTGGGCGCGCACCAAAGCCATGTGGCCAATGCTGTTTGGTTTAGCCTGTTGCGCCATCGAGATGATGGCTGCTCAAGCTTCAAATTACGATATGAGCCGCTTTGGCATGGAATTGATGCGTGCCAGCCCGCGCCAATCGGATTTGATGATTGTGGCTGGGCGGGTCAGCCGCAAGATGGCCCCCGTCCTGCGCCGTCTCTATGACCAGATGCCTGACCCCAAATGGGTGATTGCCATGGGGGATTGCTCCTCCTGCGGTGGTGTATTCAACAATTATGCCATTGTGCCGGGAGTAGATGAGGTGGTGCCGGTGGATGTCTATGTGGCTGGCTGCCCGCCCCGCCCAGAAGGGTTGATTCACGGCATTTTGACTCTGCATGAAAAAGTGCGCGGTCAAAAACTGCGCGATTGGGCATAAGAGAGGCAGGCACACGATGGGTGAACATTTGCAGAAAGCAGTCCAAGCCCTACAAGAGCGCTTTGGCGCTACAACCAGCCAATTCCGCGATGAGGTGAGTGTCTTCCTGCAAGCCGATCAAATTGTCGAAGCCTGTGAGCTGCTGCGCAACGAGTTTGAGTTTGAGATGCTGGAAGACGAGACGGCTGTTGATTACTGGCCTGAGGAGACGCCCCGCTTTCACGTTGTTTACCAAATCTATTCCTACAAACATAACGAGCGCATCTGCTTGCGCGTGCCCTTGAATGGGAATAATCCTTCTCTCCCCAGCATTGAGGGGGTTTATCCCAATGCCAATTGGTATGAACGCGAGGTTTATGATATGTTCGGCATTCACTACGAGGGGCATTCCGACTTGCGCCGCATTCTGATGCCACACGATTGGGAAGGACATCCCTTGCGCAAAGATTATCCGCTTGGGCATGAGGAGATTATGTTCTCCTTCAACTTTGACGAGATCAACGCCCGTAAACGGTATGCCACAGAATAAGGGAACAGAGTAGGTAGGTTGCATTATGCCGGAGATCAATACGCACATTGACGAAAGTATGCTGGATGGCTTCACCCGTCTGGTGACCCAGGAAGCCATCGAAGGGAAAACCATGTTGCTCAACATGGGTCCTCAGCATCCCAGCACACACGGGGTGTTACGGCTGCTCTTGGAGCTAGACGGCGAATTTGTGGTCAACGTGATTCCCGACATCGGCTTTTTGCACACCGGTGTCGAAAAACACATGGAATACAAAACCTTCGAGAAGGCGGTGGTCATGACCGACCGCCTGGACTATTTAAATAACATCGGCAACAATCTGGTCTATTGTTTAGCGGTTGAAAAGTTAGTGGACTTAGATGTGCCGCCCCGCGCCCAAGCGATTCGTGTCATCTTGACCGAATTGCAGCGCATTGCCTCTCACCTCGTATGGCTAGGTACCCATGCGCTGGATTTGGCAGCCATGTCAGTTTTTCTCTATTGCTTCCGTGAGCGCGAGATGATCTTGGACATTATGGAAATGTGCAGTGGCCAGCGCATGATGACCAGCTATTTCCGCCCCGGCGGGCTATGGCGGGATGTGCCGGTCGAGTTCGAGGACGCCGTGCGCCAATTCCTGCGCATCTTCCCGGCGCGCATTGACGAATACGAAGCCTTGCTGACCAAAAATCCCCTGTTCATCGAGCGCACCAAGCACATCGGCGTTTTATCTGCCGAAGATGCCATGCGCTGGGGCGTGACCGGACCGAGCCTGCGCGCCAGCGGTGTAGCCCATGACTTGCGCAAAGTACGCCCTTATTCGGGCTATGAACAATATGAGTTTGACATTCCAACTCACACAGATGGCGATACTTATGCGCGCTATTTGGTGCGCATGGAAGAGATGCGCCAATCGGTGCGCATCGTCCAACAGGCTTTGGATAAACTCCCCTATGGGCCAACGCGCTCCAACAACCGTAAATTTGTGCCCCCGCCGCGCTCCGAGTTAGGGCATAGCATGGAAGCGGTCATTCACCACTTCAAACTCTTCACCGAGGGCTTCCCTGCGCCGAAAGGAGCGGTTTATGTGGCGGTCGAGTCGCCGCGCGGGGAATTAGGGGTGTACCTTGAAGGCGATGGCGGGCCCAAACCCTACCGCATTCATTGGCGCACTCCCTCCTTTGCAAATCTGCAAGTGTTGAAATTGCTTGCCAAAGGGCATCTGGTTGCCGACCTGGTTGCCCTGATCGGCACCATTGACATCGTGTTAGGAGATGTAGACCGGTGAACCATCTACGCGAAAAATATGCTTCCGAAATTGAAGCTACGCTAGCAAAATATCCTCCCGATCATAAGCGCGCCGCCGCCATGCCGCTGCTCTACCTAGCCCAACGCGAGTATGGCTATGTGACCAAACAAGCGCTAATCGAAATCAGTGAAATCCTCGACGTGCCACCCACCGAAATCGGACAACTGGTCGGCTTTTACACCCTTTATTATGATGAGCCGGGCGGTAAATATCGTATCCAAGTATGCACCGATCTGCCTTGCGCCTTGCGCGGCGCGGAAGAATTCCTTGAGCAGTTATGTGAGAATTTAGGCATCCAGGTGGGTGAGACCACGCCAGATGGGTTAATCACGGTGGAGAAAGTGATGTGCCTGGCAGGCTGCGATCGGGCACCCCTCTTTCAAGTTCAAACCGCCGAAGGCATCACCTATCACGAAAACCAGAGTGTAGAAAGCGCAATGAAACTCGTTCGAACTTGGCAGAGTAACCCATGAAGAGACCCTATCTCCTCCTACGACATCGAGACATTCCCGACTTAAACGACCTGACCGTTTACCGCCAAAACGGTGGTTTTGAAGCCTTTCGCAAGGCTGTCACCAGTCTGCAGCCCCAGGAAGTGGTCGAAATCGTCAAAGCCTCCGGCTTGCGCGGCCGTGGTGGCGCCGGCTTTCCCACCGGCTTGAAATGGTCATTTATTGACAATAAGAATTGGCCGCACTACGTGGTCGCCAATGCAGATGAATCCGAACCGGGCACCTTTAAAGACCGAGAGATCATGGAAGGCAACCCCTTCCAGTTTTTGGAAGGGTTGATGATCGCTTCCTATGCGGTTCAAGCTAACGTGGCTTACGTCTATCTGCGGGGCGAGTTTTGGCAATTAGCCCATCAACTTGATCGACGCATTCAACAACTGCACAACGCCGGTCTGTTGGGCGATCGCCTGTTTGGCACGGATTACTCGCTGCGCATTTTCACCCACCTGGGAGCAGGGGCGTATATTTGCGGCGAAGAAACCGCTCTACTCGAATCGTTGGAAGGCAAACTCGGTCAACCACGCCTGCGCCCTCCATTCCCACCGGCAGTCGGTTTGTTCGGCAAACCGACCATCGTCAACAACGTCGAGACCCTAGCCAATGTGCCCCTCATCATCGAACGTGGTGCGGATTGGTATCGCTCATTTGGCACCGAGAAAAGCCCCGGAGTCAAAATTTTCTGTCTCTCCGGGCGAGTGAACCGTCCCGGCAACTATGAATTGCCGCTGGGCACTACCTTCCGAGAACTGATCTTTGAGCACGGGAAGGGCATTCTTGGTGGCAAGCAGATCAAAGCCATCATGGCAGCCGGTGCTTCTTCGGCGCTGATCGTGGCAGATGAGCGGGCATTGGATACCCCCATGGATTACGAGAGCGTGCCTGCGCTCGGAGCGCAATTGGGTTCGGCTTCGATCATCGTGATTGATGAAACCGTCAGCATGGATTGGCTGATCCGCAAGACCATCCACTTCTTCCAACACGAATCGTGTGGGAAATGCACCCCTTGCCGTGAAGGCACCTATTGGATGAAACATATTATCGACCGCATTCATCGCGGCCAGGCTAACCAAAATGATGTCGAGCTGCTCTATGACGTCGCCAGCCAGATACGCGGCAAATGCCTGTGCGCCTTAGGAGAGTTTTCCACTGAAGCGGTGTTGTCAGCTCTCGAGCGCTTCCCCCAAGACTTTGCCGCTCGCGTTGCTCAACAGGAGCCTGCGCTATGACCAAGATGATCACCCTGACCATTGACGGCATTCAAGTTACCGTCCCTGAAGGCACAAACATTGTCGATGCAGCCAAAAAAGCCGGCATCGATGTCCCGGTCTTTTGCTATCATCCCAAAATGCATCCGGTCGGCATGTGCCGCATGTGCTTGGTGGAAGTGGGGCGGCCGGTAGTAGACCGCGCCACGGGCGAGTTTGTGCGCAACGAAGACGGTTCCATCAAAATTCAATTTAACCCTAAGCTAGAAACCGGCTGCACCACCCCCGTTTCAGAAGGTATGGTGGTGATCAACACCTCCGAAAAGGTCAAACGGGGACGCAAAGACATCTTGGAGTTTCTGCTCACCTCTCACCCCCTAGACTGCCCGATTTGCGACAAGGGCGGTGAGTGCCCCTTGCAGAACTTAACCATGGCCCATGGCCCTGGCAGCTCGCGTTTCTTATTCGATGAAAAGAAACACCTCTTGAAACATACTCCCTTAGGAGAGCTGATCTACCTCGACCAAGAGCGGTGCATCCAATGCGGGCGATGTGTGCGCTTCCAAGAGGAATTGGTGGATGACCCGGTGATCGGCTTCTCGCAACGCGGGCGCTCGTTGCAGATTGTCACCTTTTCTGAACCCGGCTTCGACTCGATCTTTTCGGGCAATACCACCGACATTTGCCCGGTCGGCGCGCTGACCACAGCCGATTTTCGCTTTGGGGCGCGCCCGTGGGAGTTGAATGCCGCTGCCAGCATCTGTCAACAATGCCCGGTGGGTTGCAATCTGACCTTAAACGTGCGCCGAGAGGCGGTTGCCAGCGGAAAAGTGGTCATCAAGCGCGTCATGCCGCGCCAAAATGAGTGGGTCAACGAGATTTGGATTTGCGACAAAGGCCGCTTTGGGTATCACTATACCGAATCCCCTGAACGGCTCACCCAACCGTTGGTGCGCAAAGAAGGAGAATTACAGCCGGTGAGCTGGGAGGAAGCGTTAGAACTGGTCGCCGAACGTTTCCGCCAAGCCGGAGAAAACCTGCTCAGTGTGGCAGGCGGGCGGCTCTCCAACGAGGATTTCTTCAACTTGCGCAAGCTCACCGAAGGTCTCGGTGGCAAGACTGCCCTCTACACCCACATGGGCGGCGGCGATTTGGTTGCCCTAGCCGGGATGTCAAAGGACAGCAACCTTGCCGAGCTGGGCAAGGGAGATGCCATCTTTGTCATTGCCTCGGATTTGCACCAAGAAGCACCTATCTGGTGGCTGCGGGTGAAACAGGCTGCCGAACGCGGCGCAACCCTGATCGTCGCCCTGCCGCGCCCGAACCGCTTGGATAAATTTGCCCAGCATGTCTTGCGCTATCGCTATGGAGAGGAAAGCGGCTTGGTCTTAGCCATGCTCAACGTGCTGTCCGCCAAGCGCCCGGAACTGCCCGAATCGATCAACGCTCTCTGGCGAGATGCTGAGGTGCAAGCGGCCGCCAAAGCCTTTGCCGAAGCAAAGAATGCTGTCATTTTCTTCGGCAGCGAAGGGGTAGGCTTACAGGCTTCGCAAGCCTTAGCCCAAGCTTGTGCCAATTTGCTCTTGCTCACCAATCACGTTGGGCGACCCCATAACGGCCTCATTGCGGTATGGCAACGCCCGAACGATCAGGGCGCGTGGGAATTGGGCTGGCGGCCATCTCCTGAGCTACGAGAGGCAATGGGCAAAGCCAGCGCTCTCTATCTGGTTGCCTGTGATCCGGCCGCAGATGATCCGGGCTTACCCCTAACCCCGGATTTCTTGGTTGTGCAAGATTTGTTCCTCACTGCCACGGCAAAGCTCGCCCATGTGGTGTTGCCAGCCTTGCCTTTCACCGAACGAGAAGGCAGTTTGGTCAGCGGCGAGCGCCGAGTGCAGCGCTACTATCCAGCCATCCCCGCCCGTCCAGGAGCGCGCGCCGACTTTGCCATCATCGGACAAATCGGCAAACAGCTCGGCATGGACTTGGAAGATCGAATCGCCTCGAAGGTGATGTTGCGTATTGCAGCCGAAGTGCCAGCCTTTGCAGGCATCACCTACACAACCTTGGCGCATGCCCCCGAACAATGGCCAATCATTGGAAGAGCAGACCTCTACTACGGTGGCACAACCTATGAAAACCAACAGGGCATCGGCGTTCAGCTCCCGAACGGCGTCGAGCGCGGTGAACAACTGACCTTGAGCTGGCCTGCGCTTGTGACGCTGGCACACCATGGGGAGGGCTATCTGGCTGTGCCGGTCACCAAACTCTATGACGGCGGTTCCACCTTGATGGCTTCTCATTTGTTGGATCAACGCCGGGTTGGCTCAGTCATTTGGATGCACCCCGCTGAAGCCAGCCAAAACGCCGTTCAAGATGGCGAATTCGTGCACCTGCAAATCGGCGAAGCCTCTGCCATCGCTACAGTACAGTTGGATGAACAAGTCCCGCAAGGGGTGATTTTAGCCCCCCGCAGTACGGGCATTCCGCTCCACGAACCCCGCCTTGTCCAAATCAAGGTGGTTGAACGGAGTTAAAAAAACGAGGTCAATATGGATTGGGCATCTCTGATCGAATGGACGGTTAAATCGCTGGCTTTGATTTTGGCTTTGCTCACCGGCTTTGCCTATTTGACTCTCTTTGAGCGCAAGGTGTTAGCCCGCTTTCAAGTGCGCATCGGACCGAACCGCGCCGGACCATTTGGCCTTCTCCAACCGGTGGCGGATGGAATCAAGCTCATTTTCAAAGAGGAGCTCATCCCCGCTAATGCCGATAAAATCATCTTTATCCTTGCCCCGATCATCACGGTGGTGCCGGCCTTGGTCATTATGGCCGTCGTTCCATTTGGACCGCCCATCCAACTGTTTGGTCGAACGATCACCTTGCAAGTCGCCGATTTGAACGTGGGCATCCTTTATATCATGGCAATTGCATCGATCTCGGTGTATGGAATTGTTTTGGCAGGATGGTCTTCCAACAATAAATACGCCACGTTGGGCGGCATCCGCTCTTCTGCGCAGATGATCAGTTATGAACTTGCCTTGGGTTTGGCATTTACAGGCCCAATTCTGCTCACCTCATCCCTGCGTCTAACGGATATCGTAGAAGCCCAACGCAACATCTGGTTTGTTCTGTACCAGCCGGTTGGGGCGTTTATCTTCTGGATTTCTACCCTGGCAGAGGTCAACCGCGCTCCCTTCGATATGCCTGAAGCAGAGCAAGAATTGACCGCCGGCTACCACACCGAATATTCAGGTATGAAGTTTGCCTTGTTCTTCATGGCAGAGTATGTCAAAATGATCGCCGTCTCTGCGATTGCTGTGACACTTTTCTTTGGTGGTTATCGCGGGCCCTTTGTGGATCAACTCCCCATTCTGGGCCCGATTTACTTTTTGCTCAAAGTAGTGGGGTTCCTATTCCTGATGGTTTGGGTGCGGGCGACGTTACCGCGCATTCGCTACGACCGCCTGATGGCTTTTGGCTGGAAGGTCTTGTTTTCGCTTGCCTTAGGCAATGCGATGTTGACCGCTCTCGGCATTTTGCTGGCTGATACGTTTCAAAACCCTCTCTGGCTGTGGTCTATTCCCGTCATGACCATTGCCTTTTTCTTATTGGTAGTTTACTTAACGCGAGGTTCAATTGCAGGAGGTAATCGGTAATGTTAGGTGATTTAGCCCGTGGCTTAGCCACTACGCTCAAAGCAATGTTTGAAAAACCGGTGACGATTCAGTACCCGGAAGTGAAGCGTCCGGTGCGCACCCGGTATAAAGGGCGCCATGTCCTCAAGCGCTATGAGAATGGCTTGGAGAAGTGCATCGGTTGCTCGCTGTGCGCCGCAGCTTGCCCGGCCGATGCCATTTTCGTCGAAGCGGCTGAGAACACCGATGACGAACGCTACTCGCCAGGCGAACGCTATGCGCGGGTGTACGAGATTAATCTGCTGCGCTGCATTTTCTGCGGCTATTGCGAGGACGCTTGTCCGACCGAAGCCATTGTGTTGGGTGACAATTACGAGCTTTCTTTCACCGATCGCCGCTCGTCAATCTACACCAAGGAAATGCTGTTAGAACCGGTGCCGGAAGGCGGCAAACCGACTCCGCAGAAGACGCGCCCCGGTGAATTTGCTCGGGCAATTCCGGAAATGAAGGATCCGGTTTGATGCAGAAAGCTATTTTTGGTCAGCCACACAGGTCGAAGTACGAGCGCTGGGGATTGGGTCGAAACCCAAACCCTCACCCCCAACCCTTCTCCCAGTGGGCGAGGCGAGTTTGCCCTCGCCCACAACCCCTCTGCCAATCGGCGAGGGGTGTTTGTCCTCACCCCTTATCCTCTCTCAGCAAGCGTGCGGAGAAGGTTCTATCCCTAAATTGGGAGGTCGTGCATGAGTGTTGATTTGGTGCTTTTTGGCGGATTAGCATTGGTGACCGTTCTTTCCGCCCTTGGGATGTTGTTCAGCCGCAACGCCGTTTATTCGGCTCTATATTTGATCTTTAACTTTTCAACGGTAGCGGTTTTTTATCTTTTGCTCAGCGCGCCTTTTATCGCTTTAGCGCAAATTACCGTCTATGCCGGCGCTATCATGGTTTTGTTCTTGTTTGTGATCATGCTGCTAGGCGCAGAACAGGCTGGACGCACCCAACCCACTTGGTGGATGCAGCCCCTTGCCCTGAGCTTGGCGGGGATTTTGATCCTCGAAGCCGTGTATTTGATTGCAACCCACCGCTCTAGCTTCCCTGTTCTGCAAGCTGCTATGGGTGACTTCGGCAACCCGTTGCAGATTGGTGAGCTTTTGTTCAGCAATTATCTGTTGGCTTTTGAGACGGTCGCCTTGTTGCTATTGGTTGCGGTGATCGGCGCCATCTTCCTGAGCCGTGGCCGCAAGGCGCGCCAAACCCAATCGGAGGCAAAATCCTAAATGGTACCCATTTACTATTACATTGCCTTATCTGCTATCCTCTTCACCCTTGGGTCCCTGGGTGTCCTCATCCGCCGCAACGCCATCATTATCTTTATGTCGGTCGAGCTTATGCTCAACGCGGCCAACTTGGCTTTTGTCGCCTTTGCCCGCATGCACGGCGGCTTGAGCGGACAGATTTTCGTCTTTTTTGTTATGGCGGTAGCCGCCGCTGAAGTGGCAGTCGGTTTAGCATTGATCGTCAAGATCTTCGAGACCAAGCACAGCATTGATATCGATCAAATGAATATGATGAAAGGTTAGCTGCGGAGAAGCTTATGCTGATGAGTGAAACAGCCACAGCCGGTTTGTCTTTCTTTTCCTTAGCGCCGTTGGTGCTCTTCTTTCCTCTGCTGGGATTGCTGCTCAATCTGATCTGGGGTGGTCGCTTTTCGGAAAAAGTCATCGGTGGGATTGCTAGCGGAGCTGTTGGGGCAACGTTTTTGGTTGCTGTCTTACAGATGGTGGCGTTGCTCAGTCACCCCGAAGGGACGGTTATCCCCTTGGTGGATTGGATCACCATTGGAGCGTTAAATATCCATTGGGGCATCCAGATCGACACCCTGTCGGTCACGATGATGTTGGTTGTGTCGGGCGTTGGGTGTCTGATTCACATTTACGCCATTGCTTACATGCATGACGACGTGCGCATCAATGGCGATCCAAGCCGCTATCGCCGTTTCTTTGTCTTTTTCAATTTGTTCATCCTGGCAATGATGACCCTGGTCAGCGCCGACAATTACCTGATGCTATTTGTCGGCTGGGAGGGGGTCGGTTTGTGCTCCTACCTGTTGATCGGCTTCTGGTACGATAAGGGCAAGGACGGCATCGGCAATGCCCTGGCTGGAAATAAAGCTTTTATCACCAATCGGGTTGGCGATTTCGGTTTCCTGTTGGCAGCTTTTACCCTGTTCGGCCTGTTCCGCAGCTTCAACTTCAACGAGGTCTTTGCTAAAGTCGAAGAAATTTCTGTCCTGATGCCGGCCGGCATTTTGATGATTACGCTGTTTATGCTGATTGGGGTGACCGGAAAGTCGGCACAACTGCCCTTATACGTCTGGTTGCCGGATGCCATGGCTGGCCCAACGCCGGTTTCGGCCCTCATCCATGCGGCAACCATGGTGACAGCCGGCGTGTATTTGATCGCCCGCTCCCATCCATTGTATGCAGTTGTCCCCCAAGCGCAAAGTCTGGTGGCGTGGGTGGGAACGCTGACGGCTGTCTTTGCCGCAACCATTGCGGTGGCGCAGTTTGACATCAAAAAAGTGCTCGCCTATTCCACCATCAGCCAATTGGGCTTTATGGTAGCTGCCGTCGGCATGGGAGCGTATGTCGCCGGCATGTTCCATCTGGTAACCCATGCTTTCTTCAAAGCCTTGCTGTTCCTTTCTTCGGGTTCCGTCATCCAAGGTGTCGAGCGCGGCTTGCACGAAGTGGAACATCATCACAAAGGCAAACAGGCCGCTGCGCATCACCTCGATCCGCAGGACATGCGCAATATGGGCGGCTTGCGCCAACGCATGCCAATCACGTTTTGGGTGTACCTCATCGGTGCCCTGGCTTTAGCCGGCATTGTGCCGTTGGCTGGCTTTTGGTCAAAGGACGAGATTTTGCTCAAAGCCAGCTACAAAGACGCACGGCTATACACCCTGCTTTCGATTGCGGCTTTCTTCACCGCCTTTTATATGGCACGCCAGATCATCTTGGTCTTTTTCGGCAAACCCCGCAGTGATGCTGCCGCTCATGCTACAGAAAGCCCGAAATTAATGACGGTGCCCTTGATCGCCTTAGCAGTCTTATCGGTCTTCGGTGGGGCGCTAAATCTGCCTGGCATTCACGCCTTCGGACACTGGCTCGAACACACCATCCACCACCTTGCGGCGGTGAAAGAAGGTGTGGAATTGCCGGAATTTAGCCTGCAAGTTGCGGCCGTATCTACCCTCATCGCCTTCCTTGCTATTGCGCTTGGCTGGTGGGTGTATCAGCAATGGGGCGAACGGCTGCAAAAGGCAAATGCTGCTTACATCGATCCGTTGCAAGTGGCTTTTAAACCTGTATTCAATGTGCTGAACCAGAAATATTGGGTCGATGAGTTGTATTGGGCACTGTTTGTCAATCCGTATAAAGCTTTTTCAAAATGGCTTGCCGAACAGGTGGACTGGCGCTTCTGGCATGATTGGTTTCACGATACCATTATCGCCGGCGGCTTCAAACGCCTAACGCTTTTCTTAGCTCAACCCATTGATCTCGGTATCATCGATGGGATAGCCAACGGACTGGCAGCCCTCACTCAAGCTGGCGCAGCCTATTTGCGCCGCTTCCAGAGCGGGTATGTGCGCAACTACGCCTTGGCAGTTTTCCTCGGAGTGGTTGCGATGATGAGCTATCTAATCTTCGTCTTGAGGTAGCGTATGGACTTAATCTTTCATCCCCTAACTTTGGTTACCTTTTTGCCCTTAGTGGGCGTTGTGATCCTCTTATTCCTGAGGGAGGAACAAAAGAACCTCATCCGTTGGGTGGCATTGGGGGTTTCTCTGGCAACCTTCATCGTCTCTTTGGTCGTTTTGGCACAATTTCAAGCAAGCAATCCTGACCTGCAACTGGTTATCCGCCGCGTGTGGATTCAGGTTGCCGGTTGGGATATTGCCTACCACTTGGGCGTGGATGGGTTGTCGATCCTCTTGGTCTTGCTGACCACGTTTTTGACGCCCATTGCCATTCTAAGCACCTGGACAGCGGTCGAAGAGCGGGTCAAGGAGTTTATGATCTTCTTCCTGCTCTTAGAAGTCGGCATGGTAGGCGTCTTTTTAGCCTTGGATTTGTTCTTGTTTTATATCTTCTGGGAATTTACTCTGGTGCCGATGTACTTCCTGATCGGCATTTGGGGTGGGCCGCGACGCATGTACGCCGCCATCAAGTTCTTCCTTTACACGATGGCCGGCTCGATTTTGATGTTGCTTGCTATCCTTTGGCTGGGCATTCAAAGGGGCACATTCTCTCTGCCAGACTTGGTGGCACAAGATCAAATTCCAGCCAATATCCAAATCTGGCTTTTCCTCGCCTTTGCCGCTGCTTTTGCCATCAAGGTGCCGATGTGGCCCTTGCACTCCTGGTTACCGGATGCACATGTCGAAGCCCCGACAGCCGGTTCGGTGATCTTGGCTGGTGTCTTGCTCAAGATGGGCACCTATGGCTTCTTGCGCTTTAACCTTGCCCTCTTCCCACAGGCAGCCGTGCAATTAGCGCCGCTGATGGCGGTCTTAGCCGTGATCGGCATCCTCTATGGGGCAGCCGTTTCCTTCCCCCAAAAAGATGTCAAGAAATTGGTGGCTTATTCCTCGGTGAGCCACCTCGGCTTTGTCATGTTAGGCTTATTTGCCCTCAACCCGCAAGGGATTCAGGGGGGCATTTTGCAAATGGTGAATCACGGTATCAGCACGGGCGCCTTGTTCTTGATCGTGGGCATGATTTACGAGCGGCGTCACACGCGCGAAATGGACGCTTTCGGCGGTTTGTGGAAGATCATGCCGGTTTATGGCGCGCTGACCTTGATTGTGGCACTGTCTTCGATGGGGTTACCCGGTTTGAACGGATTCGTGGGTGAGTTTACGATTCTGCTCGGCGCATGGGAAGCCGGCCAAGCTAGCGGCTCGCTTGGCTCGTATTTCTACGCCGGTTTTGCTGCCATTGGCGTGATCTTGGCCGCTATTTATATGTTGACTATGTTCCAAAAGCTGTTTCTCGGCCCGCTCGACAAAGAGGAAAACCGCCAACTTAAAGACCTCAATTGGCGTGAAATCGTCACCCTGGTTCCCTTAGTCATCCTGATCTTCTGGATTGGCTTATATCCCAAGCCATTCTTTAGTCTGATGGCGCCGGCGGTGGACAAATTGGTGGCAAACCTGAGCATGAGCCTAGCTGCACTGCCCTAGGGCGGGAAGGAGTGTCTCGGTGAGCAAATTACGACTCGCGCAAAGTGGAGGCTGCTATGTGGGCTGATCGGCTGATCCTTCTACCGGTGACCATCCTTGCCGCTTGGGCGATTCTACTGACCTTGGTTGATCTCTATATCCCGGAAGATCGCAAGGGAATCACGGCCTCTCTGTCGGCGCTGGGGCTGGTTCTTGCCTTGCTGGCAAACTGGTTTGGCGTTAGACAACCGCAGACGGCCTTCTTCGGCATGGCTGTCGCCGATGGTTTTGCCTCTTTCTTGAACACAATTTTTCTCCTCAGCGGCTTGTTCGGAATCGCTGTCGCTTACGATTATTTGCGTCGCCAAAATATTGCCCGCAGCGAGTATTACAGCTTAATGCTTTTCTCGATTAGCGGCATGATGTTAATGGGCATGGCAGCCGACCTGATTATGGTGTTCATCGCTTTAGAGTTGCTCTCAATCCCCCTGTATGTGATGGCCGGCTTTCATCGTGACCGCCTTGATTCGGAAGAAGCCGCCTTGAAATATTTCTTGCTCGGCGCATTTGCTGGGGGATTCGTGGTCTATGGCATTGCGCTTGCCTACGGAGCTAGCGGCTCAACCCGCATCGCAGGAATTCTCAGCGCAGTCCAAAGTGGCAGCGCCTCGCCGGTGTTGCTCACAATCGGGGCCGTCTTGATCTTGGTTGGACTTGGCTTCAAAGTAGCCGCCGTGCCATTTCACATGTGGACCCCGGATGTCTATCAAGGGGCGCCTTCCTCGGTGACCGCCTTCATGGCTGTTGGAGCAAAAGCCGCCGGCTTCGCCGCCTTGTTGCGGGTGTTTCTCTTGGCTTTTCCAACCCTCTCCGATCAGCTCATCCCGCTTTTGTGGGCATTAGCTGCTCTGACGATGGTGGTTGGCAATGTCATTGCCATTGCCCAAAGCAACATCAAACGCCTCTTAGCCTATTCCAGCATCGCTCATGCCGGCTATATCTTGATGGCAACGGTCACCTTGGGACAAAACCGCCTCATGACAGATGCAGCCTCAGCAGCACTTTTCTATCTGTTTGCTTACCTGCTAACCAACTTCGGAGCTTGGGCAATCGTCATCCTACTTGAACAGCAAGAAGGCAAAGGGTTAAACTTGCAAGATTATGCCGGCCTAGGCAAGAAACAACCGGCCTTAGCCGCAGCCATGACCGTCTTCATGCTCTCGCTGACCGGCGTTCCACCGACCATGGGATTTTTGGGCAAGTTTTATCTCTTTCGAGCTGTTTTAGAGGGAGGTTTTATCGGTTTAGCGGTGATCGGTGTACTGACCTCATTGGTCTCCGCCTACTATTACTTGCGCGTGGTGATTGTCATGTACATGCAAGAAGGCGAGCCGCTGGTGAACCGCGATGTGCTGGTGCGCTGGACGGCTGCGTTGACAGCCATTGCCGTGGTGGTTCTAAGCCTGTTTGCCACGCCCTTGTTCCAATGGGCAAGCCAGGCAACCCTCTATGTAGCGAAATAACCGCCCTGAGAAGTCGAATGGTCAAGCGGTCGAACAATGTGCGTTCGACCGCTTGTTTTATCTTCCTGCCAATCTGCTCTCCCCCAACCAATCAGACCTCACCCTTGCATCGGTGTGTCTTCGGCGCAGTTGTCAAAGTGCCGCAAAGCAGGTCAGCCCTACAAGGCAATCAAAACTCCAATTTCACTTCCTTCCCAACCGCCAAAATCTCTGAATTTCTCCCGATCGCAAAGCCTTTTCCAAATTTACATTTTTGTAAGGTCACAGCAACCTTACAACGTTAACAAGCGTAAGGCTTGCTTGGCTGAGTAGAATATATCGTGAGACATCCCTTTTTGCATTCAGAGCTTGGCATCCGTTGTCAGCTTATCTTTTTTGGAGAATTCTTATGAAATGGTCAAAAACGCTGCGGTTGTGTGTTCTCCTGTTAACCCTGAGTCTTCAGAGTTTGCCTCAGGTCGGGCAGACTGCGGCGATAGCGCAAGACGTTACAACCGAAGGTCTTTGGCTTTCCCTGAACCAATTCGGCTACCCTAGCCCCATCCGATTGAGTGGACAATTTGGGGAACGGTTTCTCTACTTACCCATTCCGCCTGGGATGCAGGCAGAGGCGATGAAGTTCACCCTGCGAGTTTCAGCCGATGTTGAGAGCGGCTTCTTAGAAATCTACAACCGTGAGCACATCCTACAGACGTTGACCCTTGAGTCTTCACCCCAAGCGGTTGAATTTGAGTTGCGCGGCGCCCAAGTTGAAAGCGGCTATCTGGTCTTGCGCTTGATCAGTCGCTTGCGCAGCCAAGACGACCTCTGCGAAACCGCCTATGTTGGGGCTTGGCTAAATATCGAAGACGCCGCCTTAAAGCTGAGCGGTCAGCCAGCCCAACCCCAGACAGTGGCAGAGTTCTTTCCTCCCCTACTCACTGATTTAATCGTTGAAACTCCCCCACCGCTGCAACCTGAACAAGCCGAGGCGGTTCTGCGTCTGGTGGCTTCCCTTCAAGCTAAGTATGCCGCTCAACCCTTTACACTGCTCTTGGTTACCAACGACCAAGAAATCCCCGCCGAGATTCGGGGGCAACCGCTAGCAAGGCGCGTGGTGGTGCGCCAAGGCCCACAAGCCAGCATTGTGGTGCAAAACGGCCCAAGCCTACCGACCCTCGTCCTACAAGGCCAAGGACAAGCGCTCTCGACCCACAGCGCCTGGTTGAGCAGCAGCTTTCAAACCTTTGGGATTAGTCGCCAAGTGCAAGTCCTGGAATGGAAAGAACCCAGCCAAGTGGGCAGCAAGACGGTGACCTTAGCCGACTTAGGCTATCCCCTCCAACAGGTGAGCGGTGTCGGACAGCTGGACATCTCCATCTCCTTCTCCCAAGCTGATTTGGGAGGCTCCGTGCGCAATTTGTATGCCCGCTTGGTGGGCACTTACACACCGATCGAAGCCCTAGCCAGCGCAACCTTGACTGTCCTCTTCAATGGAGCACAAGTGCGTTCGCAGCTCTTATCCAACACCACCCAATACGACTTGTACCTCTCCTTGCCGAATTCACTCTTGCGGCGGGAGAATACCCTGACCCTACGCTTTGACTACACTCCCCGTCAGGGTGAATGCCGCATTGGGGTTAGCCCCTTCACAGCCCAATTGTGGGAGAATTCGTATCTGCAATTCGAGGCAGGGGACACCCTGCCGGTTGGTTTCTACCGTTTCCCCCAACAGTTGCTGCCAGAGTTCGCAGTGACCCTTGAACCGCTCACTGTCGACAACCTGCGGCGGGCAACCGAACTCGTCATGGCGTTGCAAAAACTCTCTAAAAAGCCTTTGCATCTGTCCTGGGCAGATTGGCAAACCGCCCAAAGCTCGCGCAAAAGTTGGCTCATCGTTCAAAGCGATCCCGCCCAACTGGCAGCGCTAAAACCACCGCTAGAAATGACCCCGTTCCGCATTGTGGATGTCTCCGGCCGCGAGCTGTTGCGTCTAGAAGGCGAAAGTGCCTTTGCCGCCTTACAGGCTTTTGAACACAATCAGCGCCAGGTGCTCTTGCTCACAGCCAGGGGGCAAGCGGAGTTGATGGATGAACTGCTGCGCCATCTCGGCGAAAGTCCCAATGGCTGGTATGACTTAGCCGGAGATGTCTATCTACTGGGGCAGGGCATGTCCAGCGCAGTTGGTATAGATGTACGCGGCGGAGCTGTGCGGGTGGAACCGCTCCAACCCTCAGCCAGCGTCTGGCTTTATCGCTTGCGCCCTTACCTATTTGGAGCTGCCTTGCTGTTGTTGCTGGCGTTGCTGGTATGGCTCTACCCGAAGTTGGTGCGCAAACAACCGGTAACCTCATGAGTGAAACGCGCTTGCTCGCGGCCCTTTCTGTTTCACCCACCCAGCCCTTGCGGCTAGGGGAAGCGTTGGTGAAGGAGCATTTGCTCTCCGCGCAGGATTTACAGCGCGCCCTAGAGATACAACAGCGCACTGGTGAGCGTTTAGGGCGCATCCTGATCGCCCTTGGCTTGGTCAAGCGGCAACAACTTTATCAGGTGCTCGCCAAGCTCTGGGGATTGCCCTTTGTCGACTTATTGCAGATCCCTTTGGATCAAAAATTGGCTCGGCAGTTTGACCCTCAAGTTTTGGTACGCGAGCGATACTTTCCGTTTGGGCAACGTGACTCTTGCTTGCTGATCGCCACGGCGCAACAACCCACCCCCGAATGGTTAGAACGCCTGCAAACGGTCCTTCCAAATCGGTCGGTAGAGTTTTACGTGACCACAGAATGGGATATTGACCATGCTATCCGGCAATGTTTTCGCCATCAGATTTTGGATCGGGCGGTGCACGGGTTGTATTACCGCAACCCTGCCGAGTGTGCTTTCACCGTCCTGACCTTTTGGCAATACGCAGCCCTGGTTGTCGGCTTGCTCGCCCTGCTGGCAGGGTTATACCTTGCCTTGAAACCAACCCTAATCCTATTGAACTTCCTGATTAACTTAGCCTTTTTGGGCAGCATCGTCTTCAAGTTTGCCGTCTCGCTGGCGGGGGCAAAATCCGAACAAGTGCAGCCGATCACCGATGAGGAGGTTGCCTCACTCAAGGAGGAGGAGCTCCCGACCTACACCATCTTGGTGCCTGCATACCGAGAGGCAAATGTCATTCCCCTTTTGCTCGACAACCTGCAACGACTGGACTACCCCCCTGAGAAGCTAGAAATCCTGCTGTTGCTCGAAGAGGATGACCTCGAGACGATCCAAGCTGCCCGAGCTGCCAAGCCCCCCGAACAAGTGACCTTTATTTTGATCCCAAAGGGGCATCCTCAAACCAAACCCAAAGCTTGCAATGTTGGCTTATTTTTTGCGCGCGGCGAGTATTTGGTCATTTACGATGCTGAAGACCGGCCCGATCCCGACCAATTGAAAAAGGCGGTGATTGCTTTCCGGAAAGGGCCTCCCAATTTAGTCTGTGTGCAAGCAGCATTAAATTACTTTAACTACAACGAGAATTTCCTGACACGCATGTTCACCCTAGAATATTCGTACTGGTTCGACTACATGCTGCCCGGCTTAGACCGCTTGCGTTTGCCGATCCCGTTGGGCGGCACAAGCAACCATTTTCGCAGCGAGGTCTTGCGTCAGTTGGGTGGTTGGGATCCGTATAATGTCACCGAAGATGCCGATCTGGGCATCCGCGCCGCGGCAAATGGTTATGGGGTAGGTGTGATCAACTCGACCACTTATGAAGAAGCCAATAGCCAGCTCTGGAATTGGATTCGGCAACGTTCACGCTGGATCAAGGGATACCTACAAACCGTGCTGGTGCACAGCCGCAATCCTCTAAAGCTGCTCAAACAGGCGGGGTTGCGCAATGTGCTGGGTTTCTTAATGTTGATCGGCGGTTCTCCGCTCACTTTCCTGGCCGCTCCCATCTTGTGGGTATTTTATTTGCTCTTCTTGATCACCGGCACCAGGGCTTTGGACTTCCTGTTCCCGCCCATCACCCTCTATGTTAGCCTGTTCAATTTGTTATTCGGCAATGGCTTAATGATTTATCTCAATATGTTAGCTGTCTTCAAGCGCCATTATCACGCCCTCTTACCCTACACCTTGCTGAATCCCATCTATTGGATTTTGCACTCCATCGCTTCCTACAAGGCACTCTGGCAACTATTGATACGCCCGTTCTATTGGGAGAAAACCGTCCATGGCATCAGTCGGCAACTCAGCGCTTCCAATCCATCCTCCCCATCTTAGGGCGCGCGAGGAGGTTCTCACGGCACCGCGCCAAGAACTTTGGCAAACTTTGCTCTTCAGTGTGCTCTTTGCACTTCCCTTTATCGGTTTAAGCGGGCTGGCAGCCGAAATAGGCTTTCTCAGCAATCAGCATGCCCATCTGATCGCCAAAGCTTTGCAAGCTGTGGAAGGAGGCCGCCTGGAGCTAATCGGTTTCACATACCCGCCCCTGCCGTTTCTATTGACAGCCATCTGGATTCACCCGCTCACTCCTTCTCTGTTGGCTTCGCTGGCTGCGGGCGCTACGGCGTGGCTGCTCTTGCGCCATTTGCTGCAAACCTCTCTCTCCCCCGCAGCCAAGATTATCCTGATCGGCGCCTTGGCGTTCACCCCAGCCAGCTTGTACATAGCTACTCAATCTCTGACCGAGATGATGACCCTGCTCTTGTTGCTGCTTGCCTGGCTTGCCTTTTTGCGCTTTACCCGTTATGGAGAGACGCTGAGTGGTTTTATCTCCGGCATGATTCTCGGCTTGGCGTTTTTCTTCAACGCCTACGCTTTGTTTTTTAGCTTTGTCTATGCCTTTGCATCGCCCCTTTTTTATCAATGGCAGCAAGTTAGCCCGCGCGAGAGAAAATGGCAGGCAGACTTGACCTTGGTGGTCGTGGTCGGTTTTCCGACCTGGCTTGGATTTGTTTCTTGGGCATACCTGAACTGGATTTTTACCGGCAACGCTTGGCTTTTCCTGACTGATCCGAATGCGCCCTTGTTTACCTTCTTTAGCTCAAGCCCGCTTGCTACAGGAGGCTTTTTCCCTACCCTAGCTTACTCCTTGGAAGAATTGGTTCGAGCGCCGATCTACTTAGGGGTGGCAATTTTGGTTGCCATATATGCGCCAAACCGTCTGCCTGCCTATTTTGCCCCCTTTGGTGTGATCGCCCTCGTGCGCACCCTTGGCTGGAATTACACCGAGGCGATGGCAATCGCCACTTATTCTGTTGTCGCCCTGGCAGCGATTCCGAGACGAACGGGAAAAGGGTGGAGCAGTCTGCTGATTCTATTGGCAATTATCCATCTCTTGTTCAACCTTAACTCGCCCTACCAAAGCAATGAATTAAAAGTTTGGGAGCGCGTCATCCTGCATCAAGAGATGCAGGTGAGCGATGCTTTCGAGATTCAGGCAACCAAGTGGCTGTGTGGATTACCGAATCAATCCATCCTAGCCGATGACCGCGCTGCCTACCGCCTGATCGCCCGTTGCAACAAAGCCAAACCTTTCCTCCTCCCTGCAGATGGAAAATTCCTCATGGCGCTCCACGCCCCTGAGCAATATGTCGACACGGTACTGGCACAGCGCACGCAGACACTCACGGCGGATTTGGTGAGCCAGCGCTATGGTGAAAATCCCCCGCGCGGTTTTCAGGTTGCAGCCGCGTGGGGAGATTGGGTCGTCTATCAGCGCCAGCGATAAGAGGGAAAAACAGCGATTATCTGGTCGATAAAAAGCCCTTTGGCAAGGACGATTCGCTCCGTTTTTCCAACCAACCCCCTGCGACGGCGAAGAAGATCATCCCTATTAACCCCAGCCACCCCGTCCAATCCCCGAGGCGGGTGTAGAGGCTACCCTTTCCATGTCCGATTTGCACCTCCCCGACCAAGGTGGCTTCTCCTCCTTGCGGGAAGGCGGCTAACGCTTTGATGTGTCCATAGGGGTCGATGATGGCCGAATCCCAACCGCCATCGGCTTTGACCATCGCCACGCGATTTTCGACGGCGCGGAAGACCAGATGGGTATAGTGTTTATCGGCGATGGTGCTCCAATCGTTGGACGGCACGGCGATCAATTGAGCACCTTGCGCTGCCATTTTGCGGGCTGTATCCGTGTAATCCAAATCGTAGCAAATGATGGTTGCCACCCTACCCAGTTCGGTTGAATAAACCGGATAGGTGCCACGCGTCAGGCTGGTTTCTCCGGCAAAGACGACCGGATGATCTTTGCCGAAGACACCCAGGAACTCGCCGCTGGGCGAAAGCACGGTGGCTTCATTGCGCAAGCCTTGTTCGGTCACGATGACATAGCCGCTCGCCAGATAGGCATTGGTTTCAGCCGTCAAGCTCCTCAAGCCTAAGCGGTCTTCCACCAACGGATCCCAGGGCATCACGCCCTCGGGCCAGACGATTATGCGCGCCCCTTGATTGGCTGCTTCCCGAGATTGTTCAAGCATGCGCTGGTGCAGGCGCGTCACCACTCCCTCTTCTCCTGCCAGCGCGCTCATGATCAGCGAGCGGCTCGGTTGGATGGCTGCTACCTGCAGGCTTGGCGTGGAGAGCGGCTGAAGATATAAGGCTAAACTCAAGCCTAGCCAAACGGCTGCCATCCCCGCCGTTGCGATCAACCATTGCTTTACCAGACGAGGTGAGAGTCTGGACTCTTCAGCGCTCGGAGTGGTCTTTGTCTCCAGCCACCGCAGACAGCCCAACGCCAGCCCATAGTTGATCCACATCACCACCATCCCCATGCCGATAATGCCAAAGAGGCTGACCGGTTGAATGAGCCACGTTTGACGATAAAGTGGATAGGCAATAAACGCCCAAGTGCCGGCAATCGGAATGAATAAACGGATCATCTCGGTGCCAGCCCAGTTGAGCACTCCCATCGGGACAAACCAGCGGTAAGCAGTCTTCTGATGGAAAGCCTGCAAGCCGCGGTCGGTCAGCAAGGTGAGTCCAGCCACGATGAGAGGCAACCAGACCATAAAGGTGCCAATCGGTCGAAAGACCGGGCCTAAATACCCTTGCAGCCATAAGCCGATTGCCAGGGCTGGCGCCAGCGCAGACCATTTCGCGGGCAAAAGGCGATATTGAGCGATCAGCATGGGCACCCAGCCGATGAAAACCAAGGGCCAGACGGTGTAGGGCGGAAAGGCAAGAACGATGAGAATGGCAGATAAAACGGACAAACCAATCCCAATTGCAAACCGCCAAAACAAAGAATTTTCAATTCGAGAGATCATGTTGCCTCCTTTGCTTCAAACGGAACCAAGTTCAAAACACCCTAAAGCACCAAGAAGGGATTGTGATCACCAGCAAACGACAACTTGCAACCAATCACTTAACCATCGCACATTTCCCTTACCTAGCACAAAATAGGCTTTTAATCAGTATAACTGATGTCTCAGAAATACCCTAACAAAATTGCAATGCTGTTGCATGGATTGAAAATTTCCCAAGATTAATTTAAAATAAGAACAGCCACTCCGTTGCGATCATAACGACCATCGCCTACCCCAACCTTACAGGACAGGTCAATGAAGCACTCAAAAGTTTCTCCCCCTCTTCATCTGGTTAGTTTGACACTGATCCTTGTCCTCATGATTGCTCTAGGCATGCCTCCGCTCTCTGCATCCGCCTCGCCTGTGCATCGAAAAGCGAATAGCACCCCTCCAACCGTTACCTTAAACGTGCCGGCGGAAGCCTTCATCGGCAGCAACGTGACCTTCACCGTCACCTTCGACAACACTGACACCGTCCCCGGCTACGGCCCGCTGATTGACCTCATCCTCCCCACCAACGGCGCAGACGGCGCGCAGAACACCAACCTGCCGCTGGATGGCTTGACCTTCGTCAGCGCTACCTATTTGGGGGTGAACGTCGAAAACACCGTTCTGACCTTCTCCGGCTCCGGCGGCGTGACCTGCGTGAATCATCCTTATATGGTGGATAACACCGGCAATCCGATTCAAGTCTGCGGGGATGCCGGCGACACACTCGTCGCTCTGCGCCTGCCCTTCGGCTCCTTTACGCCGGATCAGCCCCCCGTCACGGTGAATGTGACCGTCGCAATGAGCAACCTGGCTGACCTGGGCACGCCGCTCACCATCCAGGCGCGCGGCGGCTACCAGTTCGGCTATACCCCGCTCAATGACTGGTGCTGCGGCGACGATCCCAGCGCCAGCCTGAGCGGTTGGGTATCGGACAGCGTCACCCCCACCCTGTTCACCCTCTCCAAGTCCTACAATGGCCCGGAGGATGAGACCGCCACCGGCCCCAACTTCCCGCGCCAGTACACCGTCACCGCCCAGATCGCCCCCGGCCAGACGATGACCTCCTTCAACCTGAGCGACATCCTGCCCGCCAACATGCAGTTCGTCTCGCTGGTCAGCACCAATCCCGGCGGCGCGACCTGCACGCACAGTAACCCGGCTGCGCCCGGCGGCACGCTCTCCTGTGACTTTGCCTCGGTCAGCGGCACAGTGACGATGACCTTCGAGTACTACATCCCGCTGCGCGATGCGGGCGGCGCTTCGGTGATCGATCCCATCAGCGGGGATGACGCCCTCTCCTGCAACAACGCCAGCGGCGGCGGGACCTGGACGCCGCTCGACCCGCGCGACACCGGCGGCGCGTTCACCCAGAACCCGTCCGGCTGCGAACACACCCTCACCGACAAATCCATCGCCATCCAGAAATCAGTCAGCGTGGTGGGCGGCGGCGACCCGGCCCCCGGCAAGTACCTGGAATACACCCTCGATTTTCAAGTTTCGGATTTCTTCGCTTTCCAGAACGCGGTGGTCACCGACGTTATCTCGGATGGGCAACACTTTGACCCTACGTTTACGCCAACCCTGACTTTCGCTGGCAGCGGCGGATTCACGTACAGTGGCAACTTCGTCCCCGCCAATTATGATGTTGCCTGCCATTACACAGGCGGCGGCGCGGAATGCGAGACGAACACGGGTCCCTTTGATGGTTCTACGACGCTTGTTTTCCGCGTTTCGGATCAGATTGGCGCAGGCGGACGCCTCATCGGCGGCTGCGTGCCGACCACCGGCGCCGGCGCGGGAGACCCGGATTGCGGTCTCTATGACGACGGTCCGACCACCGGCCGCATCGTCTTCCGCACCCTCATCCAGCAAAACTTTACCGATACCTTCCCCTCCGGCGACCCCAGCGTGGACCAGGGAGATACGCTGACGAACAACGTCACCATCGGCGGCGACCTGCTTTCCACCACGGATGCCTCCACCCCCACCGGTCAGAGCGAAGCGGATACCTCGTCTGCCTCGGCGCAGATCGGCCGCGGCGCGCTGACCAAATCCATTTACGCCATCAATGGAAGCACATCCTTCGGTTCACCGGTGGAAGTCAAACCGGGCGATACCGTCACCTACCGGCTGACCTACACCCTGCCCACCGGTGACGTGGAAAACTTGTACTTCGATGACTACCTGCCCCTGCCCGTCTTCCACGTCAGCGACCCGGATGAAGATGGCGCAGCCGATCCGACCTGGGTCTTTGACGATGTGGTGAATGCCACGGCTCCGGCGGCTGGCCGCGCCAAGTTCGGACCGAGCGACACCTTCCGCGCCTATTCCAACATCGTTCCCACCATCACTTCCGACCCGACCAACAACCGCCTGGATTTCTACTACGGCGACTTCGATGGCCCCACCGAACAGCAATATACGGTGGACCTCCTCTTTACCGTCACCGTCTCCGACGACCCCTTCGCCGACCGCCTCTACCTGACGAACCAGGCGCATGCCTTTGAAGGCTCCACCAACGCCGGCACAGCCGATGCCAACGCCATCGTGCAGATCGTCTTGACCGAGCCGGTGCTGGTGACGAAGAAGGGGGTGATCTGGACGAGCAACAGCAATGGCGTCTTCAACCCGAATCCACCCGGCCCGGTGACCTTTCTCCCGCCTTCCAACAGCCCGCGCTGGAGCGGCACGATTAACTCGAGCAATCTGGCCTCCACACCCATTAACAGCGATCTGAGCAACGTGGACGCGGGCGATCTCGTCACCTTTGCCATTGTGATTGAGAACCAGGGCAGCAGCGGCAACGGCGCTTTCGATATTCAGATTCGGGATACGCTCCCGACCGGTTTTGTCATTCCCTCAGGTGGCTTGAATTTGCAAATTTACCGCGGCGACGGTACCGCACTCAGTTACACCGATTTGGGAGGGGGGCTCTTTGGCACTGGTATAGAAATTACCGATCCTGGCCCCGCTGAAGGCGCCTGCCAGAAGTATGACCCGAATAACGGGAAAAACATCGTCCTGGTCACCTATGACTTGCAATTAGATTCCACCGTCCAGGGTGGCCAGCAACTGATCAACACCGCCACGCTCTTCAACTACGCCGGCTCCGAAGGCGGCCCCGACCACACCGCCAACGACCTGACCGATACCGCCCAGGTCACCGTGGATAATCCGACTGTAGCAAAAGACCTGGTCTCCACTGAAATCAACAATACCTACAACGACAATACTCAGGCTGTCGTCGGCGAATTCGTCACTTACACCATTACCCTGACTGTGCCAGAAGGCACGCTGCCCAGCGCCCAAATTGTGGATACCCTTGATGCCGGCCTGGCGTTTGTGGATTTGCAATCGGTGGTCGTCTCCAACCCCGATACCGATGGCGCCGGGGCAGGGGACGATGGCATTTACAGCAGCGTGATGACTTTTGATGCGGCCGGCAATTGCACCAATTGCGCTGCCGGCACGGGGGCGGGCAGCAACCCGCTCATCGCTACTTTGGGTGGGCAGGATGGTCGCCAGATTACTTTCAATTTTGGCGATCTGACCAACACCAACAATACCAACTCCGTTGCCGAGACCATTACGATCACCTACCGCGCCGTTATTCTCAATGTGAGTAGTAATCAGGCAGGCGGACAGCGTAACAATGCCGCCGCATTGACATGGGGAACGAGCAGCAGTTTGCCTTCTGTCTCTGCTCCGAACATTACCATCATCGAGCCGGTGATCAACACGAGCAAAACCGTTACCCCCGCCACAGCCGACGCCGGCGATACCGTCACCTTCACCGTCACCCTCAGCAATCCCGCCTCCGGCTCCACCACCGCCTACGATGTGACCTGGAGCGATACCGTCCTGGCGGGCCTCACCTATGTCTCTGGCACACTCGCTTTGGGCGCCTGCACGGCCTCCACTCCGCTCACCCTGAGCGAGACCGGCGCGCCAACCCTGAGCGGTTCTGGCGGCTTGCTCCAGCCGGGCCAATCCTGCACCATCACCTTCCAGGCGACGGTAAATTACTCTGCCACCCCCGGACAGACCCTCACCAACACCGCCATTTCTCAATGGACAAGTTTACCTGGCGCTGTCAACGACCGCTCCACCTACAACACGGATTCCGATGAGCGCACCGGCGCCGATGGCGTGGGCGGCGCGCTGGACGATTATGCCAGCCAGGGGTCGGCGGCGCTCACCATCAACAGCACTGCGCCGCAAAAGTACCTGGTTGCCACCTCCGAAGCCCATACGGGCGACCCTAGTGACGGCACGCTGAGGGTGACCATTGGCGAAATCGTGCGCTATCGCCTAGTAGTGCAACTGCCCGAAGGCACCAGCCCCAACTTCCAGATTCTGGACATGCTTCCTCTGGACATATACCCTACGGGCTTAATCTTCCTTGACGATGGCACAGCCAAAGCCGCCTTTGTCTCCAATGGCGCCGGGATCACTTCCAGCAATTACGGCCCCTTGCCGATCCCGGCTATCACTGACTCGGATTGCTTCCTAAGCGGTAACAGCGCCGACGCTACCACGCCAGCCATCCCGGCTGCCTGCGCTCCGCTGCCTGACAACAACGTAGCCAGCAACATGGACGACTGGCAGGATCTGGACAATTTCACCCCAGGCGCAGATGTGGCCTTCAAACTGGGCACTCTGGTGAACAACGATAACGATGCCGATGCTGAGTATGTCATCGTTGAGTTCAATGCCCTGGTCAGTAACAACGGCGGAACATATACCAACGACGCAGGGGATGACCTCCCCAACGGTTCCCGTGTCTACATCAATGGAACGCCAAATGGGCTTGATTCTAACTGGCTCAATATACGCGTCGCCGAGCCATCGCTCACGCTGACCAAAGGCGTCACCACTGCCCCGACCGATGCCGGCGATACCGTCACCTACACCCTCACCATCTCCGCCGCCTCCGGCGTCAACCGCGCCACCGCCTTCGACCTGACGCTGACCGATACCTTCGACTCCTACCTGACCGGCCTCACTGTCTCCAGTGTTACGACCACCCAGGGGACGACCTGTGTGGGCAACGGCAGCGGTACGACTGCCTTCAGTCACAACGGCGGCTCGTTCAGCGGCAACACCCTGACCTTCACCGCCACCTGTCTCGACCCCGGTCAGACCATCACCATCACGGTAACGGCTACCGTCGCGGCGGCTGCTCCGGCCGGCTACACCATCCCCAACACCGCCAACCTGGTCTGGACCTCGCTGCCTGGAACGGGCACCTCGCCCAATCCGACCGGCTCCACCACCCCCGGCGGCTCCGGCGCCGATAACGGCGAGCGGGATGGCAGCGGCACGCCGGCCCAGAACGACTACAACGCCTCCGCTTCCGCCAATGCCCCCCTCGCTGCGCCGCAGATCGTCAAACAAGCCCCCACACCGACCGGTTATCCCATTGGCGCTACGGTCACCTATCCTATTGCCATCACCCTCCCGGAAGGCGTGACGCGCAACGTGCGCGTTACCGACGCCGTCCCGGCCGGAATGCAGTATGTCTCCTACAGCGTAAACACCTCCGCTTTCAACGGCAGCGTTCCCGCGCCCACCGTCAGCGGCGGTGCATCCAACGGCGATGATGTCACCTTCAATTTCGGTGACATCACCACCACGGATGACAACAATTCCGCCAACAACACCTTCACCCTGCTGGTCACGCTGCGCGTCCTGGATGTGCCGGCTAATCAAATCGGTACCGTGCTGACCAACGGCGCCAGCCTGACTTACACCCCCGGCACTGGCGCAACGGATACCACCATAAGCGGCGGCACACAAAACATTGCCGTCCTTGAGCCGCGCATCGCCACCACCAAGTCGGTCTCCCCGACCAGCAGCGTGGATGCCGGCGATACGCTCACCTACATCGTGCGCTTCACTAACACCGGCACCTCCACCGCCTACGACGTCACCGCCCAGGATGTCCTCGCTCAGGGCGTGACTTACAACAACGACGCCTCCTGCGTCTTCTATGACGGCGCCTCTACCTCGGCCATCCCTGTCACCGTCGCGGTTGGCAGCGGCACGCTGACCTTCGACGGCAACCCCTCTGGCGCCTGGGACATCCCCGCCACCGACCCGAACGATTCGTACATCGAATGCACCTACACCGCCACCGCCCAGAGCAGCCTGCATCTGGACGGCGCGCACACCAACACCGCGGACGCCGACTGGACCTCGCTTAACGGCGTTGACGCCAATGAGCGCGTCTATGACGACAGCGTCTCGCGCACCGTGGACGGTACCCAGGACACCGCTTCAGCGACCTTCACCAGCCCGGCGCCGACCTTCGACAAGAGCGACACCGCCACGAACCTGCCCATCGGCGCCACCTACACCGTGAACCTGACCATCACCTCGCCGCTCGGCACGTTGCGCAACCTGACCATCACCGACACCCTGCCCGCGGGGCTGTTTTACGTCACCGGCACGCAGAGCGTCGGCAGCGGCATCAGCCCTGCGCCGACCTTCGCCGTCAGCGGTCCGAATGACGGCTCCGCTCCTACCACCCTGACCTGGACCTTCGGCGACGCGGTCGTCTCCTCCAGCCCGGTCACCATCACCTACAACGTCACTGTGGCAAACGTGGCTGGCAACCAGTACGGAGTCACCCGTACCAACACCGCTACGCTTTCCTACACCGATGCGGGCGGCGCTTCCAGAAGTCAGACGGATACGGAAAACGTCACCGTCATCGAACCCGTCCTGACTGTGGACAAAGTGATCTCCGTTCTGCCCTCTCCGCCAGATGCCGGCGGCGTGGTCACCTATCAAGTCACCATCCAGCATCACGGCGCCAGCACGTCCACCGCCTACGATGTGAACTTCACCGACGCCCTGCCGTCCGACCTGACCCTGAACCTCGCCTCGGTTTCCGTAACGCTGAGCGGGGGCGCGACGGGCGCCACGAACAACTCAGCCGGCAACACCGTGAACGTCACGATTGCGACCATCCCCATCGGCGGCTCGGTCACCATCACCTACAGCGCGTCCATCAACAGCGGCGTGGCGCCCGGTCAGGTCATCACCAACACCGGAAATCTGGCATGGACCTCCACCTCCGGCGCCAATGCCAACGAGCGCACCGGCGCCGATGGTCCCGGCGGCGCGCTCAACGACTACGCCGCCAGCGACCAGGAGTCCTTCGCCATCCAGGGCGCTACCTACGACAAGACCCTCGAAGCCACCTCCGCCGCCCACACCAGCGGCAACAACCTGGCCATTGGCGAAGTCGCCACCTTCGGCCTCTACGTTACCCTGCCCGAAGGGACCACGCCTTCCCTCACCATTGTGGACGACCTGCCCGCCGGTCTGGAATACGTCAGCGGTTCGGCACAGGTGGTGACCACGACGGGTGGCGCTTGCGGTACATTGAGCGCCGACTTCAATGGCTCATTTACCACGGGTGACCCGACCCTCACCGCCCCCGGCGGCAGCGGCGGCGATGTCACCCTCCAGTTTGGTACGATCACCGTCGCCGCCGATAACGACCCGGCCAACAACACCTTCGTCATCTGCCTCAACGCCGTCCTGCTCAACGAAACCGATAATCAAAATGGCGACACGCTCACTAATAACGTCTCCTTCCAGATCGGCAGCGGCCCGCTGAATACCGACAGCACGAGCGTGAATGTCGTCGAAGCCGAACTGGACATTGCCAAAACCGTGAGCAACCCCACTCCTGGGGTCGGCGAAACCTTCACCTATACCCTGACCGTCCAACATCTTGGCAGCAGCACAGCGCATGCCTTCGACCTGAACATCAGCGACATTTTGCCCGCCACTGTCAGCGTCTCCGGCGCGCCAACCATTTCGGACGTGCCAGGCGGCTGCGCCGGAACCGTCACCGACACCAGTGCAGACAACAACATCAATCTGACGGTCGCTTCTCTACCTTTAGGCTGCGTTCTGACCATTCAGTATCAAGCGGTCATCGTCTCGCCTCCCGTCAACCCCGGCGACACGATTACGAACACGGCAAACCTGACCTGGACATCCCTGGTCGGCGTTGACCCGCAGGAACGCAGTGGCTCCGGCGGCGTGAATGATTATGCCGACAGCGATGACGCGAGCGTCACCCTCACCAACCCCGACCTGACCATCACCAAGACCGACAGCCAGACCACTTACGTGCCCGGTTTGCCTGTGGTGTACACCATCGTCGTCAGCAACGTGGGCAACAGCGATGCCACCGGCGTCACGGTGAGCGATAACATCCCGTCTCAAATCCTTTCCTGGACGTGGACCTGCGTCACCACAGGCGGCGCGACCTGCAACGGCTCCGGCGGATCCATCATCACGAACTTCAGCGACACCGTGAACCTGCC
>QEXX01000056.1 GCA_003130835.1 Anaerolineae bacterium
CCACGAGATAAATCATTCGTGCCGCGACATTCATGTCGTCTAAATCCACGAGATAAATCTCGTGCTACTGCGTAAGGTGAGTTAATGAAAGAACGACTAGAGTACTCTTGGGGTATCGAGGGGGGTCTTTGACGAGCGCCAAGGTCAAGAGAGCAGACAGGTTGAGCGCAAGGCCCTTCCCTGCTGAACCTAGCCAGTGGGGCATTGGATGAGCACAACCCGCTTACAGCAAGCACAGCGAGGCGCAAGAGGTTAAGGAGATGGTTTGGATGGGCATGACCCAAGCTGTCATCATTGTCCCCATCCTACAGACAAACCAGGCCATATTGCGATTGGTCGTTCACCAGCACAACCTCACAGACGACGGTATCCTCCCGCATCGCTATCTAGCAAGCCCATCATGAGCAGAAAATAGCCCGGCGATCCGTTCAGTAATCCCAGACGCGTGTCTTGACCGATGATGTTTCCAAACACACCGCCTGTCAACCCGCAAGCGTTGCTACCTCTACGTTCGATTGCTGCACAGGCTGGGCAAGCAGCAATCCCCTCCGCCTCAATCTTCTGGACTTCGTCCCTTCAGATAAGAGAGCACCAAATTGCGCCGCGAAAAGTGACCTTGGGTAATCCATTCAATCCACATCCCGCCGCCAAGCACCTGATGGGCAATGTCAGCCGGTTGCCGACCTTGGCGATGCAAAGCCAAAATTTTCTCTCCTAATGCCTCATAATAAGCAATCTTTGCCCGAATTTCTTCCAATGGTTTTGCACGCACCCGAGCACTGCCGGGGAACAACCATTTTAGGGGCAGTTGTGCGATTTTCTTGAGTGAGTCGATGATCTCCCAAATGCAATAACCTTCTCCCAAAGCCCGATCTTTGCCGCCGACGAATAAATCGCCACTGAACAACCAGCCATGCTCAGGCTGATAGAGACACAGATGGTCTTCTTTATGTCCGGGCGTATAGAGTACCTGAAAGTCTAAGCTTTGCCCCTTGATCCACGCTCCGTCCGCCACCCCGCTGGCTTGACAAGGATCGGGGTAGCCCCAAAAGAGGCGCCGATATAGCTGCAATGGTTGTTGACGGCGCGGATCGGCAAGAATTGGCAAGGCTTTGGGGTGGGCATAAATCGGCAAGGCGGGCAAGCGTTTTTGCAGCAGACCATTGGCGCCAAAATGATCTTCGTGAGAGTGGGTATTGATGAGAGCTAGGATGGGAAAAGATTGCAACGCTTGCAAGAATTCGGACGCGGTATAAGCGCAACCACTGTCGATGAGCAACCCATCTACCCAATAGGCAGTCGTCCAATAGCGCCCGCGCCCGAAAATCGAGCGCGCCAGGTCAAAGCGCACCACCTCACCGTACTTCTGGATGCGGATCATCTTGAATGCGGATTCTCTCCCTTTACTGCGACAGGATGGCGATTCCAATTAAGGCAAAAGCCAAACCGACCACTTTTTGCACGGAAAAAGGCTCTCCTAAGAGAAAAAAAGCACACAACGCCGTAATCAAGGGATAGGCGGCTGTAATTGCCACCACCCGTGAAGCCTCGCCGCGTGCAAGGGCAACGTAGAAGAACAACATTCCCAAACTCCCTACGGCACCGGCGAGTATTCCCCAGAGTAAATCGCCGCTGCCTAAGGAAGGCCGCCAATGGGTGCGGAAGACCGTAAACAGAATCGGAAAGGTTGCTGCCCAGCCAAGGCTCGAAACCAGCACCAAGCCCTCTCCGGAAATACTTCGCGAGGCAACTTTGCCCAAAAAACCCCACAATCCCCAGGTGACCAGCGAAAGCATGGAATAAAACAGCCAGTTTGCAACAAACATCGAAACCAAACCTCCAACCAACGAATGAGCGCCCAAAGAGCATTGAGTCGTATTATACCTGTTCGTCATTTTGCAGCAGGTGCAGAGCGGTGCAGGATGGGGATGTTCAAGTTAAGTAGAGGGAGGCGAATCCGACTACCACACCGCATTGCTGACCATCCGAAGTGTGATACAATCCTGGTTTGGCAGAAACCCCTGCAAAGGATTTCGGCTGAAGCAACCGTCTCAGAGAAAGGGCTGTGGGACATTCTATGCGCAATCGACCGGTCTGGATTTTGTTTTTCACGCTGGTGGTCGTCATGCTCGGCTTTGGGATCGTCATTCCCATTCTGCCGTTCTATGTCACGCAATTCGGCGGTGGTGGCAGTGCCATGGGCGGCTTAATGGCTATCTATGGGGTAATGCAATTCGTCTTTGCGCCAATTTGGGGCAGCCTCTCGGATCGCATCGGACGGAAGCCAATCCTGATGGTGGGGGTTTTGGGAAATGCCATTGCTCAAGTTCTATATGGCTTCTCCACCCAACTGTGGATGCTCTTTGCTGCCCGCGCCTTAGCCGGCATTCTCTCTTCTGCCACTCTGCCGACTGCAATGGCTTATATTGGGGATAGCACCGAAGAGAGCGAACGCGGTGGCAAGATGGGCATGGTTGGGGCTGCCATGGGTCTAGGCATGGTGGTAGGTCCGGGGCTAGGCGGTTGGATGGCACATCTCTCGCTTTCAGCGCCATTTTTCTTGGCGGCTGGGTTATCCTTCCTTGCCTTGATAATGGTTTTTTTGCTGCTCCCCGAAAGCCATACACCAAGCCAGGTGCAAACCGCTCAGGCGAAGCCGTCCCGTATGCGCTTGTTGCTCAAAGCGCTCAAAAGTCCGATCGGCATGCTCTTCTTTCTGTCGTTTTTGATCAGTTTTGGATTAACCAACTTTGAGGGGATTTTTGGGCTTTATGCCCAATTGCGCTATGATTTCACACCGGCTCAAGTCGGAAGTGTCCTCACCTTTATTGGACTGATTTCCGCCATTGTCCAGGGGGCTTTAACCGGGCCAGCGACGCGCCGTTGGGGAGAGGTAACCATTGTGCGCGTTGCTCTGCTGAGCAGCGCTTTAGGCTTTGGATTGATGCTGTTGGCTCAAAACTTCTTACAGGTTTTCCTCGCCAGCGGCTATTTTGTGCTGAGCAATGCCATGTTAAACCCTTCGGTGGCGGCTTTGGTTTCCAAGCGCACCTCTGAAGAACAAGGTTTTACCATGGGGTTGAACAACTCGTTTCTCAGTTTAGGGCGCATCGCCGGCCCGCTGTGGGCAGGGTTGGTCTTCGATATGCGCATATTTCTGCCCTATCTAACCGGCGCAGTGATAATGGTCATCGGCTTTTTATTCAGTTTATCCATTCCTTCTGAAAGCCCAAGGCAACTTTCCCTTTCAAACACTTCCAGCACCGAGAACATGCGGCGCGAGCTGCCCTGATCCCCTCCAGCGAAGTAACAAACCCCTTAAGGCAAAACTTTGCCTTACGAATATCTCAACAAAGGCAACACGCAACTTAAAAGGGGCCTAAGCCAATCGCCACTGCGATCGCCAAACACCCCACCGAAGCGATTCCAATTCCCACCCATAACGGCGCCGTCCAACGCATCCAACGCGGATAACTGACCATCGTTAGTCCAAGACAAATCAGCAGCACCGGGTTGGTCGGATACGCCAGATTCGAGAAGCCATCTCCAAAGCAGTAAGCCGTCACCGTTACCTGCCGCGTGACCCCCAACAAGTCAGCCAACGGCAACAGGATGGGCATCACCAATAAGGCCTTCGCCGATCCGGAAGCGATAAAGAACTCCAACAGTAACGCCAAACCCATTACCCACAAGGCAGCTTCAAACGGAGAACCATTCCCAAACATTTTCGAAGCCTGATACAGAATCGTATCCATCACTTTGCCTTGGGCAACGATATACTTGACGCTGGCTGCCATTAAGATCAGCGGAATGCCCGGCGCAATGCCTCCCACTCCATCCCCCAAAGCCAGGCGCACTGTTTTGCTTCCTGCCCCACTGCTTATCCCCGCCAAGATCGACCCCAACAAGAACAGCAATCCGACCAATGGCAAACTGAAATCGCTCAGAGGCGGCACAAAAGGCGCAAAAACCAAAACCAATAGAATCAAGACTACAAAAACGCCAAAAACGGCCATGGCCCTGCCTAATCGGGGAGCCGTGGCTTGCAACTGAGTCAGGTCGAGGGATTGAAAACGCCGGCGAAAGTCTTGGTCTTCGGCATAGGTTAGCGATGCCTGTGGATTGCGCTCGATTCTTTTCGCATAGCGGGACAAAAATAGGATCAATATCCCATACATGACCAAGAAAACAACCGCGCGAAAACCAGCCCCAGAAAAGGGCGGCAGTTCCGCAATCCGTTGGGCAACGCCAATTGTAAACGGGTTGGTAATCGCCGCCGAAAAACCGATATTGGTGGCTAAAATACTGATTCCCAAACCAACCAACGCGTCCCACCCCAATAGATACGCTAGGGCTACCATCAAGGGCACAAGCGGTACGACCTCCTCGAAAATGCCGAAAAATGCCCCTAAACCCATAAAGAACAATGCAATCAGCGCTAAGAGCAGATATTTTCGGTTTTGAAAGCGCCCGATCAAGCGTCCCAAGCCTGCTTGTAGAATGCCACATTTGTCCAGCACAGCAAAACCGCTGCCAACCATAAGGATAAAAACAAGTATCACGATCAGGGTCACACGATCCGGTCCAGTGAGCACTTCCAGCGGCGCCAGCAACCAACGCCAGACTGGATATTCTGGGCGTTCAACTGGGCGATAGGACTGAGAGTCGATCACTTGCCTGCCCTCGATCAACGTGCGTTGATATTCCCCGGCCGGCAGGAGCAGCGTTAGCATCCCCGCCGCCAGCATCATGACCAATAAGATCAAAGCCGATTGAAGAAAAGCCCGGCGGCTAATCTGCGCTCCAGCTTTTTCGTTCATGTTTCTCCTCCTCGCCTTGCGTTGTTTCCAAGCACTGTCCAAACCGATGGGAACAGAAGAAAAGCCCGACGGGGCTAAGCTTGCGAAATGAGGGGTATCCCATTAACCATTGGTTCTGTCGCCAGTCTTTCCGGTTCGTTTGGTAACGAAGAGCTGCCCTCAGTCAGTTCAATGTTTTCTCCTGAGTAGCCTCATCGAAAAGCCATCCTCCCAATCCCATAAGCCCGCTCCCAACATCCATCGTCTTAGAAAGATTATAACATTCTCATCGATGATTGATGCCAAGCGCCTGTGCTATAATCGTCTCTCGAGGTACCGACGATGTTGAGAAGGTTTGTAACGCTTTTCGGGGGCGACCCCAATAAAAAAGAGTTAGAGAAGTATGGGCAGGTTGTTGCGCAAATCAATGCCTTGGAAAAGGAATTCGAGGCGTTGAGTGATGACGCACTAGCTGCAAAAACGGTTGAGTTTCGTCAGCGGTTGAAAGAAGGCGAAACCCTGGATGATCTTTTGCCAGAGGCGTTTGCGGCTGTGCGCGAAGCCAGCAAACGCACCATCGGCTTGCGCCATTATGACGTTCAATTAATCGGTGGCATGGTCTTGCATCAGGGGAAGATTGCTGAGATGCGCACCGGTGAAGGCAAGACGTTGGTCGCTACCCTGCCGCTCTATTTGAATGCCCTGACCGGTCGAGGGGTGCACTTGGTGACCGTTAATGATTACCTCGCCCGCCGTGACGCGCGCTGGATGGCGCCCATCTATCATGCGCTGGGAATCTCGGTGGGTGTGCTGCAGATGGCTGCCCGCACCGAGAACGGCAAAAAAGCGTTTATTGTCGACTTGGAACGCCAATCGCCCCATGAAGATCAGCATCAATTGCGCATGGTGCCGCGCGCCGAAGCTTATGCTGCAGATATCGTTTACGGCACAAACAGTGAGTTCGGGTTCGATTACCTGCGCGATAACATGGCGTGGAGTTTAGAAGAGCGTGTGCAGCGCGGGCACTATTACGCCATTGTCGATGAAGTCGACAACATCCTGATCGATGAAGCCCGCACTCCTCTTATTATCTCTGGTCCAGCCTCTGAAGATGTGGAATGGTATACCCGCATGGCTCAAGTGGTGCGTGCCTTACGCCCCGAAGATTACGAAGTCAATGAGCGCGATCGCACGGTTTCCCTGACCGAAATCGGGGAAGCGCACGTGGAAGAGTTGCTGGGCATGCCCTTGCGCGATCCGGACCGACCTGAGGATGTCACTCCCGAACAAGCGCGCCTGCTGGGGTATCTTGAACAAGCCTTGCGGGCCCAATTTTTGTTCCACCGCAACAAGGACTACCTGGTTCAAGGCGGCAAGGTCATTATTATCGATGAATTCACTGGGCGGCTGATGCCCGGTCGGCGCTGGTCGGATGGACTGCACCAAGCAGTGGAAGCTAAAGAAGGTGTGCGTGTGCAGCCTGAAAACGTCACCTATGCCACCATCACCATCCAAAACTACTTCCGCATGTACGAAAAGCTGGCTGGCATGAGCGGGACAGCGGTTACCGAAGCGGAAGAGTTTGATAAGATTTACAAACTCGGCGTGCTTGCCATCCCCACCAACCTTGAATATCACGCCATGCAACCCGAGTCGGGTTTGATCGAGCTGGAAGCCAAAGACGAATGGGGATATAAGTACCGCTATTATGCCCGCAAAGATGACCCCCAGAAAAAGCCGGTGTATTGGAAGCGGAAGGATTATCCAGACGTTGTCTATCGCACCCAAGAAGCCAAAATCCGCGCCATCATGCAGGAGATCATGCAACATCACGCTCGCGGACGACCGCTGTTGATTGGGACAACCTCAGTCGAGATGTCCGAGCGCCTTTCCGCTCGCCTGCGCGCCGAACCCTTGCGTCGCCTTGCCCAAGTGCTGCTCTTACGCAAAACCTGGTTTGAAAAGCATAACCGTGAAGAAGATGGACGCCAGGTGCCGGAGTTGCTCTTCCTAAATGAACCGCTGGAAAAGCTCGATTTAACTCAAATGCGCAAACTTGCCCGCGAATTGGAGCTCCCCTTCAACCCGGAAGAGCCAAGCAACCTTGCCCGCCTGCGCCAAATTTTGTTCCTGGAAGAGCAGGATGAAAAACGCCTGCTTGCCATTTTGCAGGGTGGCATCCCCCATCAGGTGTTGAACGCCCGCAAACACACGGAAGAAAGCCAAATCATCGCTGGGGCAGGCGCCTTTGGAGCCGTGACCATCGCCACCAACATGGCTGGGCGCGGTGTGGACATCAAGTTGGGTGGTGAGCTTAAGGAAGAAACCATTGCGGCGGTTCATCGCGTCTTACGTCGCGCCGGTTACAGCGATCCTTTCGAGATGTCGCTTCCGGAACGGCGCCAAGCCTTACTCCAGATGAACCCTAGCGCGTATGGTATCTATGATACCCAAGTGCAAGATTTTCTCCGCTACATGGAGGAGATGGAAAAAGTTCGCGCCCTCGGTGGGTTGCATGTCATTGGCTCCGAACGACACGAAGCGCGGCGGATCGACAATCAATTGCGTGGTCGCGCTGCTCGGCAAGGCGACCCAGGCTCCTCGCGCTTTTACCTTTCCATGGAGGACGATCTGCTGCGCCTATTCGGCGGTGAACAAGCCGATGCCTTGATGCAACGGTTCAAGATGGATGATGCGCTGCCCTTGGAGATGAACCTGGTCAGTCGTCTGATCGAACAATCGCAAACACGGGTGGAGGGCGCCAATTTCGATATCCGCAAGCACCTGCTGGAATACGACGACGTTCTGAACAGTCAGCGGTTAACCATCTATAAACAACGCGACCGCATCTTTACCAAGGAAGACCTGCATGACGACGTCACCGAAATGCTGCAGACGGAAATCTCTCGCCGCGTTCCTGAAGCGCTGCGTCAAGACGAAGGCCCTTGGCGCTTGCTCTCCTGGTTAGAGCAAGTTCAGCCGCCGTTTTCGATCAACCATCACATTTTCCCGTCCTACACCTTAAAACTCATCTCAGAGGACTTGATTCAAAGCCATGCCACTAGCTTGAACGGGAAAGTCGCTCTGCCTGTCAGCGGTCTAAAGGCTGCCCTTCTATCGGTGGCGCACCAGGCCTTGGCAGCCGAGGATGAACACATCCGCCGCGTGATCGGCGATCTGTTGGAGCAAACCCATCAGCGATATGAAAGCCAACTCGACGAACGCTTCGAAGCGATTGAGACGTTTCTCAGCGGGTTGGAAGAAAACCCAGAAGATGAGGAAGCACCACAAAGCCCCCGTCAACTGTTAGAAGAGCTCAACAGCGTGACCCGCCTGCCGATTAAGCTTTCCAACGAGCACTTGCGCCTGCTGAAGGAAAACCCATTAGAACTTGAGGAGACAATCAAGTCTCAAGTTCAAGATGCCCTCTGGAATCAAACCATCCTACGCCTCAGCGGCGCCATCACGCGACGTCTCCAAGATGAAAGCGCCTTGAAGAGTGTGCTGGCAACGGCGCGCTCATGGGATGAGTTAGAAGACAAACTCTTTGAGTTTCTTGATCAAGTTCTTGCCAATCGCCGCCTGCAGTGGCTTGGCAAAGACGAGAACGGCTCGCAAGGCGCCATCGGGCGCGATTTGGATGCTTTCCTCGGAAAAGCAGAGGGCTACCTCGAACCCGCCGCAGTCGTTCATCTGCTCATCCTCATGGCACAAAGCCAACAAACCGTGTTCGACAAGCGCACCCATCGGCGCATCCAAGTTGTCACACCGCGCTTGAACTATGTTTATTTAGCGAGTAAATTCTTAGAGGGCCGCGCCCCGCAAGAGGTAGCACAAGAGGTTTTGGCGCACCTAGAAGCAGCCCAACAAGCCAACCGCATGTTGCTAGGGCTGGAAGAATTTCAAAAGATCGCCCAGAACAGCCTAGACGACCTTGACCCTGCCACCCGCCAAGCGCTGCACAATGCGCTTGGGGACGATCTGTACGCAAGCGTGCGCTCGACCCCATTGCATACTCTGCCTCGAGAAACGCAAGAAACGATAATTGCAGAGCTTGGTCGGCGGGCGCTGACGGTGATCTATCGCCAATTGCTGCTAGGCGTGATCGGTGAGCTTTGGGTGGATTATCTGACGCAAATGGAAGCCTTACGCGTCTCGATTGGCTTGGAGGCTTATGCGCAACGCGATCCGCTGGTGCAGTATAAATCGCGCGCCTCAACCCTGTTCCAGGATCTCATCCAAAATATGCGTTTAGGCGTGATCTCGCGTATGTTCACCTATCGCCCGCGCCAGATCAGCGTTGTGCAAACCACAGAACGCAGCGCCGTCGCGGAAGAACAAGAACCCGCGCAAGTGAGTGAAGGCAAAGAAGAGTCAGCCTCAACGCAGCCTATTGACCAAAAGAAAGAACTGCAGGAGAAAACCGGACTCGCTTCAAAGAAAAAACGGCGACGCCATCGTTAACTGCCGTACATTTTGGCTTCCCACTCACTGACCGAAGCGCGCAGGATGGCTTGGATTTCTGCATCGGGCACATCCTCCACCGAAGCATATTGCTCCAAGCCGACCATCACGACCATCCCTTTATTGGGCAACTCCAATAAGCGAATGCCCCGCTGTTGCCAACCCCTCTCCTCCAGCTTGCGCTGGAGGATTTCGTCAACCTGCATGGCAATACTTTTCGGAGGCTGGCTGACAGTTGTCTTGGGTTGAAGCGCCTGGGCAAGCCAATCGGTTATCCCCCGCTTGGCAGGGGGAGCATCGGCGGAGGGAGTGGCAATCGCCTTGGGCGGCTCGGGTAAAAGCGAGGCTTCTTGCCGAGAAAGCTTCTCAGGCACCTCGACTGGTTGAGCTGGATTGGTCTCGGATGATTCTTGCATGGGAGTGGTCTGGCTTGGTTTCGCTTGTGGGGTAGCCTCCAGATTGAGCCACTTCCGCAAGGCTTGATCGAGCAAGAGCAGTTGGCGGCGTTGGGTTTCGTTAAGTAAATGGGGGGATTCAACCGTCTTTCCATCGATTTGGACGATCAACCCCCGCACCTGTCGGTCGGTATAGAAGGTAATCGAGTGTTGCAACCCTTGCTCTTTTGCCTCCGCTGGAGGTTCTGAGGACTTGCCGCTGAAGATGCTACCCAATAGAAAGCCAATCAGCACCGCAATCGCAACACAGATCGCCGCCAAGAGAATCAGAATAGAAACATCCATCCAAGCCTCTCTCCCATTATAGCGGAGAAATGGGATTGGATTCTTACAATTTTGTTGGGCGCAGCCTTTCTAGGTATCTCGAATGGCTTCTTGCAAAGCGCGCTCAAGGGCTTGATCGGCACCCGGCAAGAGCTCCACCGGCTTGGCTTTTGCGAGGATTTCTAACACTTTCTCATGCGCCACCTGATCGACCGTCTTGCCACCGGCATTGAGCCATTCATCGACCGTCTGGCGCTTGAAGAGCACTGGGAAAAACAGCTCTTTGCGGTAATAGCGGCTGGTGTGTGGATGCCCCAGAAAACTGCCGCCATATCCCACTTGGCGAATCACGTCCACCGCCAAGGTGTCTTCATTGACCTCAAAACCTTGCAGAATGCGTTTGATGTGACGGATGATCTCATCGCAGATCATGGCCATTTCCGGCGAGCCGTATTGCCCAAAACACAGCGTACCATTTGCCTGACACATCGTCATCCCCGCCAAGCTGACCAACAGCAAGGTTTGGGTGGCTTCGGCGGCCGCTTCGGCGTCCGGTAACTTGGCTTCCACGCCACCACCCAAGCCGTAGATAGGGAGACCATAGCGCTTGGCAAGTTGCACCATAGCGACCTTGCCTAAATCTTGCTCAGGGCTGCCGTAGGTCACTTGAGTGGTACGCATATCAAACACGTCCGTGTCCGGCTTTAAGACCACTTTGGCGCCGGGTTGGATGAGCTGGGTCAGCACAACACCAAAGAGCACTTCGGCATTGGTCAAAACAACCGTGCCGGCAACGGTCGCTGGACCGGTCGCAGCCATCAAGGGCCCAGGCGAATACAGAATGGGGATACCCGCTTGAACGGCATCGATCAGCCCTTCATTCATCGCAGCAATTTTCAGCGGGGTGACGGGGGTCACAATGCCCAAGGCGCAGGGCTTTTCCCGCAAGGCGCTCTCCCCGCCGCTGGCAGCCGCCACCATTGCCAAGAGTTTTTGGGTAAAGGG
>QEXX01000057.1 GCA_003130835.1 Anaerolineae bacterium
GAACTCAACGCTGCTATCGAAGCTGCCCTTCAAGCGGGGGAGTTCCTCCGCCAGAATTACGGCAAAGCCAATACCCTGCGCTATAAAAGCGCGATCGAAATCGTCACCGAGCTGGATGGGCAAACAGAGCAAATCATCGCCCAGCGTTTGCAGCGCGAGTTCCCGCACTATGGTTTTTTAGGGGAAGAGGGTCATCGCCAAGAGAGTCAGGCAGGATACTGGGTTGTTGATCCGATCGATGGCACCACCAATTATGTACGGCGCATTCCCGTTTTTGCCGTCTCGATTGGCTTGGTGGTAGAAGCTGAAGCGGTCGTGGGGGTGATTTACCAACCGATGACCAACGAACTGTTTGCAGCCTTCAAAGGAGGTGGGGCTACCCTAAACGGTGAGCCGATCCATGTATCCGACGTTGATCAGATCGGTAAGGCGTTAGTTGGTTCGGGGTTTCCGTACGATGCTTGGACAACCGCGCGGGATAATCTGGCTCAGTGGGGGCGGGCAGTGAAAAACACCTTTGCGGTTTATTGTACCGGTGTTGCTGCGCTAGGGTTATGTGATGTCGCTGCGGGTAGGCTTGATGGCTATTGGGAATTGCATCTGCACCCCTGGGATATCGCCGCCGGGGCTTGTATCGTGCGTGAAGCTGGGGGTCGAGTGACCCAAGTTGACGGTGAACGCTTTGACCCCTTCGGGCATACCATCCTTGCCGACAATGGATTCATTCATGAGCCCTTGCTCCGCCTTATTGGGGGGACAAGCTAGGGTCACTGCCAAACGGATGCAAGCCTGTGGAGGTCTAAAACAACCACGCCTTTCGTGTAGGCTTGTTTTCCTCAACAAAAGATTGGCTCGGTAATCGCTGCTTTTCTGGTGATTCGAGCAGGTCCTGATCGATTCAAGTCATTGCAAGAAGGTATAATGATAGAAAACGACCTTCTCAATTCGGCAGAAGCGATTGTCCGATCCTTGCTAGAACCCTGGCTTTGCTTGGACGAATCGTGAGCATCCCAAGCCCGTTTCTTCCCAAAATAGGAGGCACGATGATGACCCACGATCGATCGGAGAGTGAGCGAATGATGTTCGAATATGCCCCCATTTCCCTATGGATAGAAGATTTCAGCGGGATCAAACATGCCTTTGATGATCTGCGTTCTCAAGGTGTGGAGATGCTGGCAGCCTACCTTGACTCGCACCCGCAATTTATCGATGAATGCATGAGCAAAATCGTTGTGACCAGAGTGAATCAGAAGACCTTAGCGCTTTTCAAAGCCAAAACGGAATCGGAATTGCTCTCTAACTTGGGCAGCGTGTTTCGTGATGAAATGCGTGCCCATTTTCGGGATGAATTGATCGCCCTTTGGGAAGGCAAAACCTATTGGTTCGGGGAGGGGGTAAACTACGCCTTAGATGGCAGCCGCATGGATGTGCGCTTGCATTTCTCCATTGCGCCCCAAGCGATGGAGACTTGGGATTCTGTATTGGTTACCCTTGAGGACATCACGCAGCGCAAAATTGCGGAGCGCCGTTTTCAAGCTTTGTTCGATCACTCTCCCATTTCGCTTTGGGAGGAGGATTGGAGCGGAATCAAAATGGCGTTTGACCAATTACGCTTGCAAGGGATCAGGAAACTCCAGTCCTATCTGGCGCAAAACCCCGATTTTGTTAAGCATTGCATGGGATTGATTCGGGTCGTGAACGTCAATCAAAAAACGCTGGACTTATTCAAAGCCGCTAGCAAAGAGGAATTGATCGCAAATCTGGATAAGGTCTTTCGGGATGAGATGGCCCTTCATTTTGCTAAAGAGCTTGAGGATTTGTGGAATGGCGCCACCGTCTATGAGCGCGAGGGAATCAATTATGCGTTGGATGGGGAAGCCATTCAGGTTCACATTGAAGTCCGCGTTATGCCTGGTCATGAGGATACCTTCGATTGGGTCTTGGTGTCTCTGCAAGATATAACTGCACGCAAAAAGGCAGAAGATTATTTACGCTTTCTTGGCAGCCATGATGTGTTAACCGGATTATATAACCGCATGTTTTTTGAGCAAACCCTGCAAGAATGGGAGCAGAAACCTACCTATCCGTATAGCGTGATTATCGCCGACATCAATGGCTTGAAAGCGGTTAATGACACGTATGGACATCAGGCAGGAGACGCCCTCATTCGCCGCGCCGCAGAAGTTCTACAGAAAGCCGCCGATGAGGGTAATATCATCGCCCGAATCGGCGGCGATGAATTTGTCTTGCTCTTGCCGGGCTATGGGGAAAGGAAGGCCGTCCAAATGGTTGCACGCATCCAGAATTTGATAGACTTAAACAACAACTATCACACTCAGTCACCTCCTTTGAGTTTGTCCATTGGAAGGGCGAGTGCCAAGGCGGAAATATCCCTGCAGAAATTAATCGTCCAAGCTGACAATATGATGTATCAAGAGAAGGGAAAGTATTACCGGCGGCGTAGAGAAGATCTCGAGGCTTCTGATGCCTGATGATCTGTCTAACTTGGCAGGCGAGAAAGGTGTTTCAAGACGAACGGGCAGGGGCGAAAAAAGATTAAGATTTTTGGAGAATCGTCGGGGGGAAATTGCTTTTGCATTTGAGCAGGTATAATACGACAAATAACATCAAATATATACTGAATTTGGGAGAGAACTTCTTGAGCAAATGGTTCCACTCAGCGCGGCGTTTTTGAGAGTATGTTAAGGGATGTTAACTTCTTTCCTTTGCTCGCCATGGTGACCATCGATTCTCCGATCCCGAACGAAAGTTTAGATATCCTGAAGAAGTGAGGAAACCATGCAAATCAGAACAACGATTCTTGTCTTATTTGGAATTGCGGCGATTGCACTGATTGGTTATGGCTTGTATCAATTTGTCCTTGGCCCCACCTTACCGCCCAGCGCTCCATCCACGCCTGTGCCAGTAGTCGTTGATGAGCAAGGTAAATCCCTGGCTACAGAAAGGGCCTATCCAAGTCCCTCAGAGGCTCAGCAATCTCCTGTCGGAGCGCAAACTACAGCAGGGGAGGCGTACCCTGCTCCCGAACCGACTTTGGCGAACGCTCCAGAACAGAGCACGGGCGAGCTCATCTTTCAAATCGTTTCAGCAGAGAGCACTGCGCGATTTACGATTTACGAAGAACTGCGGGGCAGTCCCAAAGATGTCATCGGAGAGACAAACCTCGTTACAGGGGAGATGCTTGTCCATCCAGGCGAGCTTTCCCAATCCAAAGTTGGCGTTATCCAGATCAACGCGCGGGGCTTTGCCACCGATGATGAGCGGCGCAATGCTGCCATCCGCAATCGGATTCTGCAGACCGATGCCTATGAGTACATCGTCTTCGAACCTACCTCCCTTGAAGGTTTAAGCGGCATCGGTGAAGTGGGAAAATCCTATTCCTTCCTCATCACAGGCAACCTGACCATTCGCGATGTGACCCAACCGGTAACCTTTGAGGTGACGGTCACGGTCGAAAGCCCAACCCGCCTGAGTGGGAGCGCAACGGCCACCATCCGCCGTTCGGATTTCAAGCTGGTTGTGCCCAATGTGCCCTTTGTTGCTAATGTCGCCGATGAAGTGAAGCTCGAATTAATCTTTGTGGCAACCTCTACTTGACCCCGTGCGTTCAACCTCGAGGTGGTTGGCACTACGATCTTGAATGTTGCCCGTTGCCAGTTGTTAACGGTAGCATTTTTGAAGGAAGCTGTATTCGGCCAATGGTATAATATTTTGGTAAACATCACCCTTCAATTTTTTCCGGACAAGCTCAATGAATCAGACTGAAGGCACGCAACGAGAGCTGGATGTGCATCTTCCCTATCTGCATCGGGCAGTGCTACTAGCCCGCCAAGCCAGAGAACACGGCAATCATCCGTTTGGAGCCCTGTTGGTTGACGAGCAAGGGAATATTCTCTTAGAAGCGGAAAACACTGTCGTCACGGAGCGCGATTGCACGGGCCATGCAGAGACCAATCTGGTCCGCGCAGCCTGGCGACAATATCCCGCACAAGTCTTGGCGCGTTGTACGCTCTACACCAGCACTGAACCTTGCGCCATGTGTGCCGGCGCCATCTACTGGGCTGGGATTGGCAGAGTCGTGTATGCGCTCAGCGAAGCCGAGTTACGTCAGATGACCGGCGCTCATGCTGAAAACCCAACGCTTAATTTGCCTTGTCGCGAGGTCTTTCAAACAGGACAACGAAACATCGAAGTGATCGGGCCGGTCGATTTGACAGAAGCGCGTCAAGTCCATCTTGGCTTTTGGAATGCATTGTGATTTTTCCCCTAGACAGAAGTTCATTGATGGCTTTATAATGTCTTGTCTGACAAATAATTTGGAGAGGTTTTCTCCGTAATGAAATCCTCCTATCGAGTACAGCTTGCTATCTTGGTCATTGCCGTCATCAGCGCGTTGCTGGTCGGCGCGATTTTGCTCCTCATCGTGCGTGCCAATCCCTTTACTGCCTACCGGGCGATGCTGCTCGGCCCCTTCAGTAGCCTGTATGGATTGACAGAAACGGCTGCCAAAGCGACCCCGTTAATGTTGGTCGGTTTAGGCATCGTGATCGCCTTTCGCTCTGGCATCCTGAATATCGGTGGAGAGGGGCAAATGATCATCGGTGCCTTAGCCGCAACGGTCGTGGCGCTTACCTTCCAAAACTGGTCGCCTTTGGTTTTACTGCCGCTGACGTTGTTGGCTGGTTTTCTCGGAGGCGCCTTATATGGGGCAATACCGGGCGCTTTGCGGGCTTATTTCAACGTCAATGAAATCCTTTCGACCATTATGCTCAATGCCATTGCCCAACAGGTATTGGTGTTTTTGTTGCGCGGGCCGCTAATTGACCCGACTGAGATCGCCTATGGCACCGGCTTTCCTCAAACACAACAATTGGCAAAAGGCATTTGGCTGGGCAAATTAATTCCCCAAACTCGTTTGCATTGGGGTTTTATCATTGCCATCGTGCTGGCGATTTTCGTTTACATCTTCCTTTGGCGGACGGTGATCGGCTACCGCCTGCGCGCCGTTGGTGCCGGCCCGAAGGCGGCTCGCTATGCCGGGATCCCGGTTGAAAGGGGCTTAATCCTAGCGATGGCGCTGAGTGGCGGGTTTGCCGGATTGGCCGGCATTGTGGAAGTGTTGGGGATTCACCACCGCTTGTTGGATGGTGTCTCGGCCGGCTATGGGTTTACAGGCATTGTGGCTGCCTTGTTTGGCCGCTTACACCCCATTGGGCTGATCCCGGCCTCTTTCTTATTCGGGGCATTGGTGTTAGGCGCTGATATGATGCAGCGCGCCGTGGCAATCCCGGCGGCGATTGTTTTGACCATTCAAGGCATTATGGTCTTGTTTGTGGTCGGTTCGGATATCTTTATCCGCCGTCCTGAATGGGTCGAGAAAATAACGGCGCGTTGGCGACCCAAAGCCTCCCAACCAGCTCAACCGGTTGCCCTATCCTCGAGTGCAGCTTCGGATCAAGGAGAACCTCCTCGTGATTGACCAACTCTTGCAAATGTCGGTGATCGTTGGCATTATCACCACGGGGGTGCGTTTAGCAACCCCGTTCCTGTTGGCAGCGCTAGGTGAGATGTTTGACCAGCGGGCTGGCGTTTATAACCTGGGTGTGGAAGGAATCATGATGATGGGGGCATTTGTTGGTTTTTGGGTTGCCTTACGCAGCGGCTCGCCATGGTGGGGCATCTTGGCTGCGATCGGAGTGGGAATTTTCATGGGGTTGTTGATGGGCTTGATCAGCATTACCTTGCAAGCTGAACAGGGGATTAGCGGAATCGGTTTATATATGTTTGGCGTAGGCTTAGCCGGTTATCTGTTCCGTATCACGGTCGGGTACATTACCGGTATTGAAGGGTTTAAACCGATTGCGATCCCTTATCTCAGCGATCTTCCGATTGTTGGGCAAATCTTTTTCAACCATAATTGGATGGTTTACTTTGCCTTTTTGATGGTACCCGTGTCATGGTTCGTCTTGTATAAAACCACTTGGGGGCTAAAAATTCGCAGCGCGGGGATGACGCCCGAAGCAGCCGACACGTTGGGCTTGAGTGTGGTTGCGATTCGCTACACCTGCTTGGTTATCGGGAGTATCGCTGCAGCGCTGGCTGGCGCCTTTCTGACCTTGGGGCATACCAATATGTACGCCGATAATATCAGCGCTGGGCGAGGATTTATTGCCGTTGCCCTGGTCTATTTTGGGCGGTGGAGTCCGTGGGGCATTCTGGGTGGAGCCTTATTCTTCAGCTTGGTCGATGCTTTGCAATTGTGGGTACAGGTATTAGGGCTAAACATCCCCTATGAATTTGCAGTAATGGCACCCTATGTGCTGACCATTTTAGCTCTAACCGTAGCAGCCCGCCAAATTTGGGGACCGGCGGCTTTAGGCAAGCCGTTCAATCGCGAAGGCGATTAATTCTATCTTTTGAGGAGAAGAAACTATGAAAAAACTGTCGATTCTAATAGTCTCTTTATTGATCCTGAGCGCTTTGTTGAGCGCCTGCGCAGGGCAACAACAAGCGCAAAAAATCCGCATTGCCCTGATCTTGCCGAGCACGGTGGACGATCTCTCTTGGAGCCAAGGGATGACCGAGGGCGTGAAGGCAGTTCAGGCGGAATTGGGCGAAGACAAGGTCGAAGTGGCGATCAGCGAACGTTTGGGCAATCCAACCGATGCGGCTGCTGCTATTCGCCAATATGCCTCGCAAGGGTTTGATTTGATCATTGCTCACGGGTCGCAATACCAGTCGGTGCTTGAAGAAATTGCCCCCGAATTCCCCAAAACCTCCTTTGCTTATGGCACCGGTTTCCAAGCTCACGACAACATCTTTGCCTATGACCCCCAAGCGCAAGAAGGGGCTTACCTGCAAGGCATGTTGGCTGCTAAACTGACCAAGACGAACATCATCGGTGTGGTTGGCCCGATCGAAGCTGGCGATGCGATCAAGTACAACTATGGATTCGAGCAAGGCGTCAAAGCTGTCAACCCAGATGCCGAAGTGCGCATTGCCTACACCGGTTCGTTTGGTGATATTGCCAAAGCCGCCGAACTGGCGAAAGCGCACATGGACGCCGGCGCAGACATTCTGACCGGAACTGCGCAGCAGACCGTTGGCGCCATTCGGGCTTGTGCCGAACGTCCGGGCGTCTATTGGCTGGGTAACGACATGGATCAATCCTCCATCGCCCCCAACACAGTCTTGACTGCTCAGGCCTATGATTGGAAGAGTGTGGTCATGCAAATGGTCAAGTTCCGCCAAGAAGGCAAAGTGGGAGGTGAGCATCTGGTTCTTTCGTTGGCGAACGGCGGTTTGAATATCGTGGTCAACCCCAATCTTTCGAGCGTGATCCCGGCCGACGTCATGGCGATGATCGAACAAGCCAAGAAAGACATCATTGATGGCAAATTGGTGGTAGAACTACCTAAATAAAAGAAATTGTCTGAGAGGTAGGTCGATGGTTTCTTCGACCTACCTCTCACTTGGGAGAAGGACTGATGCGCATCCAACACCTTGAGATGATCAACATCACCAAGCGCTTTCCCGGCGTGCTGGCAAATGACCGCGTTAACCTTGACGTGCGTGCCGGAGAGGTGTTGGCGTTGTTGGGTGAAAACGGGGCGGGGAAATCGACCTTGATGAAAGTGCTGTATGGGCTGTATCGCCCCGATGAAGGTGAGATTCGCATCAATGGCGAGGTGGTGCAGATTCATTCTCCCAAAGATGCCATGCAATTGGGCATTGGCATGGTTCACCAGCACTTTATGCTCGTGCCAACCTTGACGGTGGTTGAAAACATCATCCTCGGCTTGCCAACCGGTCGCGGTCCCCTGCTCAATATCAAGCAGGCAACCGAGCGGGTTGTGGAACTCTCTGAAAAATACGGGTTGCGCGTTGACCCGTCTGCGTATGTGTGGCAACTCAGCGTGGGCGAGCAGCAGCGCGTCGAAATCCTAAAGGTGCTTTATCGCGGCGCAGAACTGTTGATACTGGATGAACCTACAGCCGTCTTGACCCCTGACGAGGTCAAAGAGCTTTTTACCGTGCTTAAAGAAATGGTGCAAATTGGGCACAGCATCATCTTTATCAGCCACAAACTGAAGGAGGTGATGGACATCAGTCAGCGGGTGACCGTTTTGCGGGCTGGCAAAGCGGTTAAGACGTTGGCTACCCGCGAGACCAATGAGCACGAGTTGGCTCGTCTGATGGTCGGGCGCGAGATCGAAACCGAGTATCAACGTGCAACGCCTCCCACTGAGCAAAGCGTGGTTTCGATTGAACACCTGAAGGTCTTAAACGACCAACGCCTACTGGCGGTCAACGATTTTTCTCTGCAAGTCAAAGCGGGAGAAATTATGGGGTTGGCCGGAGTTTCGGGAAATGGTCAGCGTGAGTTAGCAGAAGCCATCGCCGGCTTGCGCCCGGTCAAAGAAGGAAAAATTTTCCTCGCTGGGGTGGAAATCACCAATCGATCACCGGCTGAAATCATTCAAGCTGGATTGGGATACATCCCCGAAGACCGCTTGACGGTTGGCACGATCCCCTCGTTTTCGGTCGCCGAGAATTTGATTTTAAAAGACCACCATCACCCGCCACTTTCTCAAAGGGGTTTTTTAGATTTAGAACAGATTAAGCAGTTTGCCCAACAGTTGGTTAAAGAGTTTGAGATCAAGACACCCGATATCGACACTCCGGCTCGGGCACTTTCCGGTGGCAACATCCAAAAAGTCGTTCTGGCGCGGGAGATCTCACGTCAGCCCGTTTTTCTGCTGGCGAACCAACCGACGCGTGGTTTGGATGTAGGCGCCACCGAATACGTGCATCACCGTCTGTTGGAGCAACGCGAAAACGGCAAAGCGATCTTGTTGATTTCAGAAGACCTGGACGAAATTTTTGCCCTCTCGGACCGCATTGCTGTGATTTACGAAGGGCGGCTGATGGGCATTGTGGATGCCCGCACAGCGGAACGCTCGCAGGTTGGCTTGATGATGGCCGGTATGGCTCAAGCGGCGCCTTAGCTAAGCCGTGGTGTTAGGGGAAATTGGAGGGGCGCACACGATTGCGCGACCAAACCGCTTGTAGCAAGCTGAGAATCTCGTTCGGCACTTCTCGATAGTTGCCAGGCTCTGGACCGTACAAATAATTCATCCCTTTGCTTCCCCAAGTTTGCCATGCCTCCCAACTGGAGTCCCAAACCCAGATGGCGTGATTCATGCCTCGTCTTTCAAAGTATTCAATTTGATCGCTCAGAAAGCTGGCTGCTTGGGGCGCCCAACGCACCACGCCGAATTCGTTTACGGCTTGCGGAGCAGCATAGCGCGCTTGAAAGTCGTCCAGACGGGTGAAATAACTTTCCATCCAATTCCAATCGAAGCGATCGGGCTGTCCATCCCAATTGAGATCAAAGCTGCCGGGGTATGGGTAGTTTTGGCCCGGTTGTTGATGGGTATAGGGAAAAGGCGCATATTGATCGACTACAAACACCGTGCGGGGGTCGCCAACGGGTTGTAGATAGGGCAGCCATAGCACCGATGCCCATCCCATGCCGCTGAGCAAGATCGGCGTGTTTGCGTCCACCTGGCGGATTGCCTGGACGATGGGCGGAAAAAAGCGGTTCCAGTCATAAGTCGTGTTAGCATAGCGCGGGTAAAATGCCTGCGGGTCATATAGATCGAGGGCAACCTCATCGGCGTTAGGCTCGACCATCAAGGTGTACCCGACCACGTTCGGATGGTTGCGATAGCGTTGGGCGGTATAGCGCCACATCTCCGCCCAAGCTGCCTGCGCGGTGGTATCGCTCCAAACTGTTTCGATCAACAGCTCTGCTGGATACCAAACCCCGGCGCCGTCGCGGTAAAAGGTAAAATCGCTTCGGCCGGGCCCGCTGCGAAAGGAGATCACAGCAAATAAATCTGCCTGAGCCACTTGTTCTAAGATTTGATCGAGATGCCTGACGGCTTCTTCATCCACTTGATAGGGTGGGGTGATGGTGAAGAGCCCGGGCAAGGACAGGTTAACGTAATTAGCACCCAATTGGGCAAGGCGATCGAAATCGGCTTGGCTATAGGGAGGCCCGATATAACCGTCTCCTAGATAATCCTGATCTAGGCTCGGTACACGCACGCGCTGCCAGATATTAGCACCGCGCAGTTGGGTGCCTCGGCTCCACAGATCCCACTTGTAAGCCCAAGGTTGTTCCTTGGTTACCAAGGGCAGCCAAGCCTGGGTGGAGAGATTCTCGCTTAAGCCAACAGGATTGCTTGGAGAAGGGTTTGTGGTTCGGGTTGTCACTTGCTCCTCGGTGCCGCGTCCCGATGCGAGCGGTTGCTTCACGAGGGTGGCGCAGCCGATTAACGTCAGTATCATAAAGAAAAACGAAATTTTTTGCATTGGTTTTGTTCGCCGCCTTTTGGCTGATTTTACCGCTAACTGCCTTGCCGATGGAATAGCGTTGGATTGGCAAGATTTGGGCTACTCCGCCCATCGAACCTCAAGGGTTGGGCGACCTTGCTCATTCCAATCCCCGGTATCCGAGGAAACGAAATATTTACCACTGTGGTAATCCGAATCGGCTTCATAGAGAATTAAGCGCAAGGGCTGACCTTGTTGGTAGGCCTTCACCACAGCCAGGGAAACATCCCAGGTGCGGGGGACACCCGGCCAACCCGGAAATTGGATGATCGGATCCACCCAACTGCCGCCGAGGTTTTCATACGCCAATGGGGCGTTGTTCCAAGTGATGGTGTTTTCCTGCCAATCCGAGAGGGTGGTAAGAATCTGAATCCAAGAAGGCTTTGCTTGACCTACCCCACCCGCGTTACCGAATTGATGAAGTGTAAGCGTCGCAGAGACGATCGTTTTACCCAGCGGGACACTATCCAGCGGGAAGGTCACGTAATATTTCGCAAAACACGGCCAGTCGGCAATGTCGGCTTGGTTTTGGATATTGAAATCGGGTGCCGAGCCATAGTTGCGGTTTGCCCATTCGTTCCAGATATGGTACTCATCGCCCGGACATTGGTTGGTAATTGTCCCGCCAACATCGGCATCGGGTACGAGCGGGCTATTTTGGGTTGGACGGCGGATGGTGGTGCTGCCACTGGGGGGCTTGGGCGTGGTATAGGCGGGTATGCCGAAGTTCAAGAAGCCCCAACTGCTCGGGTCGGCAGCAGCAAGCTGGGGTGGCCAAGTTTGGATTGGCAAGACGGGGCCTTGGCGCGCATCGCGGTCATGCAACAGCACGGCCATGCGCCACGATGTCCCATAAGCCGGTTTAGCAGACCATCCGAGGCTACTGAAAGGGATGCGAAAGCCCATCGCCCAGCCGCGGTCGCTATCGCTGTTATCGTTAAGGGCATTGCCTCGCCAGCCCGGCTTAGCTCCGAAGGACAGGCTGGTCAACTGCCAGGTTGAACCCGCAGCGCGATAGACGGCTTGATAGTTAGGGTTCTCGTCACCGGAAACCTGAGCGACAAAGCGATAACTCGTGGAGGAGAGCGAGGTAGGATTTGGGTTGGTATCGAGCAACAACGTGACGGCATCCCATTCCTCCAACCGCCCTGGCGCCGGGCTTTCGTCATACCACAGATGACGGTCGAAAATCGCTAAATACACATAAAGCTCTTGGTTATTGAAACCGACACGGATATCGGCGTAGTTGCTGTCTGCGCTGAGGTAGCCAAACCAAGCAATGGCAGTTTGCTCAAAGCGTATCGCTTGAGCCCCGAAGTCGGGTGCATGGATGCGGGGTAGGAGTTCGGGTGGAGTGCCTTTTAACACAACAGGAAGATATAAGAGGCTGGACGAATCGGCAACGGTTGGACGCACCCACTGCAGGTTAAGGGCCATCACGACAAGCACAGTTAATGCTAGGATTTTCTGGAAAATCTCAGCTTTGGGTTTCATTTCTTCCCCTTCTTTCTATGGGGTGAGCACTTGAATCTGCTCGGCTTCTTCGACCAACATCACTGGCGCGCCTTGGTACCAACTCAAATAGCCTTGGGCGCGGATGGTTTGTCCGACCCTGAAGAGCGTTTCGGGCGACGCAGGGAAGTTCTGCCAAGCCGGCTTGGGAATGCGGATGATCAAGTGCCCTTGATGCGGGTGGTTGAAAGTGAGATACACGGCTTTGCGGTTGTTGAAGACTTCGACCAACTTGCCTTGCACGGTCACTTCCTGGCCGACGTAGGACCAGGCCTGTTCGGGGGAGAGAATATGGTTTGGAAGGGGGATTGGGGTCGGTTGAGCAGCCGGGGCGGCAAGGATGCCTTGAGAAGAAAAGCCCTGCGAGGCCGCTGTAGGGTTGCCGTGTTCTAGGGCAACCACGGCGCCATCCGTGCTGACGAAATACAGGGTATCGCGGCTAATCACCCACTGGGCATATTCGCTCCAGTATTGGTCATAGACGGCGCCTGCTTGCCAATAGATATAAAACCCTCCCGGCCAATTGCGTGTGTTATAAAGCCCCGATTCGCAGTAATGGCTGGAGAGAAAACCACTGCCACATACATCACTATCTTGTGAGGTAGCGATATGCGGCAGATTGGCGACTGTGATTGGGTTGGTGCCGCTACCTTTACTCGGTGCTCGGTTGACAATCTGATGGGCAATGCCGGCTTCCCAGTGAGCTGCAAAGATGTGCTCGCCTGCCATTGAGAGGAAGGCTTGTTCATCACTGGGGAAAAAAGTGTTTTGCATGTAGCGCACATAACCGGCAAGGTACCCGTTGACAGTCTGATCGTCCAAAAGCAGTTCACCGAGACGTGAATCCCAACGGCTATCACAATAGCCTTGAGCAGCATCAAGACAGGGTCCGCCACGCATCACCACATAGGCAATTTGCTTGCCATCCTCGAAAGTCTTGATGACTGGCAGCGGGCCCATGGGCATATAGTTGCCATCCCCAAAACCGCCGTGCGGCACATGGGCAATGAACGCTTCCGTTCCATCGTCCAAATCGAGGGCGAGCAACGCCTTTTGTTCAGGATGTAATAGGAGGTGTTGGCGCATGGCAGAGTTGCTGGTGAGCACTTGCGGATTCCAGTCCCACAAAGATTGCCAATCCAAGCGCAATTTGATCAGCACCACCCCAGCCTTATCGGCGATGACCGGCCAGCCACGGCTGACCTCGGCATAGTCGTTGTCAGCGCTTGAGCCGGGATCGCCGGGTTGGAGCTGCGTCCACTTAACCCGCCAAGCCCGGCTGCCGTCTGCATTGCGGATGGCGTGAACGTACAGATCGCGCGTGGCAACGATCACCAAATCGCGGCTGGCGGAATACGCCGGCGGTGTGTCCACCGGCGATGCGGCGTTGTATTGCCAAACTTTTTGGAAAGAGCTCTTGTCAAAGGCGTACACGGAAGTCCCCATCGAGAAGAACACCCGCCCTGCGGCAATAGCTGGCGGCAAGGGCAAAGCGCTATTTGCGCCGGTTGAGAAACTTGCTTGCGTGGAGCCAGAGGCAGCATTGAGTTTATAGAACACGCCTGATGTGCTGACGACAAACACAGCCTGGGTGTCGGGGTCATAGGCTGGGGTGGAGTTGATCGGCCCTAGGTCCGAGCGCTGCCACAGCACGGCTCCGTTGGTGTTGTTCAAGGCATAAACGCCGTTGCTGCCGGCGGCAATGTACACCCGCCCGCCTCCGACCACGGGTTGACTGTTGCGCGGCAAGCGCAACTTGCCGCTGCGGATGCCGCCGCTGCTGTTTGGCCCGTTCCATGCCCATTTCCAGCGCCAGGGGGTGGAGATAGCCTGCGGCAGGTAGCTGGTGCGTTGGGCGTCGGCGGCGTGTTGATGCCAATCGCTGGAAGAAGGTGTAGGCGTCTCGATCCCTCCAAAAATGAGGGGCAGATACAAATACTGGGAGTCAAATTGGGCTTGCAGGGGCGTGGCTCGAGCGAACAGAACCAGCATCCCAACCAACAGGAAGATGGAAAACCCTAGTAAGGAGGTTTTGTTTTTCATCTTAAGCTTCCTTCAGTACTTAGTAGCGCTTGATTGTGGGGTCATAGATGGGTCCGGCGGGAGAACCGCCATAATTGAGGATGCCGTGGCTTGGGCCTCCAGAGGCATTGGAGGCATCTAAGACGGTGTTGCCGCTGCCCTCATCGAAGTGATACAGCCCCACTGTGTTGGCATCTGTGCTAAAGGGAGAGTTTGGAGGGGTGAAGCTTGAGGAATACCGCACCACCTTCGAAAGGCGTACTTCATCGATCCAGCCGCTAAACGAAGGATAGGCATTGCGGTCGTAATCGTGCTTTTCGGCGCCAATGACCAGGTAAGGTTCATTCACATAACTGCCAGTAATGCTGCGTCCCACTCGATAAGAGATGTCCCCCGCCGGCCCATTGGTGATTTGCCGCTCTAGATTGCCGTTGACAAAGATGCGCATGGTTCCGCCTGTGCTGCGTGTGACGGCAATGTGGTGCCAGGTGTTGGCGCTGAGAGGGGTGTTGCTGCAGATCGTCATCCCGTTGCTGCCGTTATGTACCCCAAAGGCAATTCGATTGCCGTACAGGGAAATGCCGAAATCGCCATAATCCGGCGTGCCGAAGATATCACGGTCGAAGATGATATTGCCGTTGATCCAAGTATCGTTTTCTTCATTGCATGGGCCGCTCTGGTTCTCGTTGGGGGCGAAGCGCATCCAGAACTCAAGGGTGAAATCCGTGGCGCCGATATTCACTGGCAGCGCAGTGCTGCCGCTGACCAGCGGGATTTTGACTCGATCGATGTCATTGACCCCATTGCCGTAGAAACGCAGGGAGTAGGTGCTCGGAGGAGGAACCGTTGGCGGCGTTGGAGAAGGGGTATCGGTAGGTGTTAGCGTAGGCGTTGGAGAAGGGGTGTTGGTCGGGGATAAAGGGCTTTGCGCTTGGAGTACTAAGGGGAGGTAAACGAGCTGTCTCGATTGGGGTGAAGCCACAGGGCGATCGATACCGCTAATTTGCAAGATGACGATTGCCAATAGAACAGCCAGGATGATGTTGGATGGCAAAGATCGGTGCATAACCACCTTCCCACGAGAACCCAAAACACTGCCATGGTCGCCCCTTCTGTTGAGCGGGGATAGACCGCTGCTTAAGTGTTGAATCCGTTGCTCAATGCTAGGTTTGAGCAATAAGGCTTTCATCTATTATCCCCCATCTTTTGTCCAAATAGGTTAAGAAAGCCTTACAGATTTGTTATTTTGGGGTAAAGAACTGTAGCAAAAGGCCGGGAGAATCGTTAATGCTTGAATTCTTATTCCCCAAACATCTCTAGGTAATCCTGCCGGGCAGCCTCGATCACCTGCATGGCTTTTTGGGCATTGTAGATTTCTTCAATGTAGGCTACCGACTCTTTGCCTGGAATCAGCTTATAGGTGCTGAAATAGTGGCGTAAGCGTTCTACCAACACCGAAGGCAGGTGTTCGACATCTTCGGCTTTTTCCCAGAAGCGATCTTTGTCTAACACAGCCAGGATCTTGTCATCAGCTTCGCCGTTATCGATCATCAACATGCCGCCCACGACGCGGGCGGTGAGAATCACTTCGGATTTGGTGATCGGCCGCTCGCTGATCACACAAATATCTAAGGGATCCCCATCCCCCTTATGGGCTTTGGGTGCTAGGGCACTGACGCGGTTGCCGCAATAGGTGCGCGGGATAAAGCCATACAGCGTTGGCGGCTGGGAAGAGGTATGTTGCGGACGATCGACTTTGAGATAGCCGGTGGTTTTATCAACCTCGTATTTGACCAGATCAAACGGGGTCAACTCGATGTAGGCAAAGACCAATTTCGGTGGATTGGGGCCGACCTGCAACCCGTGCCAGGGGTGTGGACGCCAACGATAGAATGGAGCAGGAAAAGTCATGCAGGTGAACTCCTTTGAGTCAAGCAGGTTAAGTTGAATCGCTTAAGGAAGGCTAGCGGTTTTACAGTACAACGAGATAAGCCCTTAACCCTTAAGTTATCCCTATTGTAATCCATCTTCTCTGCATCGTGGGAGAAATAGGCAGCGGGTTGGGGGACTGGCGCGAAAGCCCCCTCCAATCATCCGCCTACTCCGAAAAGAACTGCGCAGCCTGGTTGGTTTTGTTACCAGAGGGTTTGTTGTCCAACTGGTTAGCGTCCACCCAGCCGGGGTGAGGTAAAGCTCCGCAGTACCCAAAGGGCATTCAATCGATGATCTGGAGCAGGATGGATTTGGTTGCTCTGTGACTTCTCTAGCTTGAGATCAATAGGATATTTTAGGTATAAATTAGTAAAAAAGTACTATTGACATCTGTGTAACAGACTGTTATAGTTATCGTTAATATAGGATTTTTAGTATCCTATTTCTCTATTATCGATCAGGGCAAACCCGCCGAGAGACGGGGACGCAAAGCCAAGAGTCTGAGAGGGGAATAGACGGTCTGGCTGCCGATAAGGAGACCCCAACCTATAGGTTCATTAAAGGAGGTATACTGATGAAAGCAGGAGAGAAAAACCGTTTCTCTTGGCTTCTCCCCGTTTGGCGGTTTTGGGGATTGGCGCTGTTGGTGGCGTTCGTTTTCGGGACGCTGTGGGTCAGTCCGGTTCAAGCCGAGACGGATACAAGTTGTACCCTTACGATCACCGCGTTCAAATTCGAAGATAAAAACGGTAATGGCACACAAGATACAGGGGAGGGAGCACTCAGCGGCTGGAGCTTTACCCTAACACGTCCCAACAATACTACGACGAGTGCAACAACGAATTCGCAGGGGAAGGCAAGTTTTTCTACCAGTTGCAGCACTGGCACCTACACCCTGACAGAGACTCTGCAAAGTGGCTGGTATAACACAACTTCCCTTATCCAGCAATGGACCTACTCGGGCGGTCAGCAATCAAAGCAATGGACAGCCAATTTTGGCAATGCAAAGTACTCTGAAATCAAAGTGCGAAAATTCGAGGATAAGAACGGGAACGGTAATAAAGAGAGCGGTGAGGGCTGGCTAAATGGCTGGAGCTTCACTTTGTACGATAGCAACGGTAGCCAAATTGGGACTGGTACCACAAGCGGTAGTGGCAGCAATGCAGGGACTTTGACATTTGGCAATTTAATCAGCAACACATATACCGTGACCGAAACGCTTCAATCTGGCTATGTTTCCACGACCGGCCTCAGTCAATCGGTTGTTTTGGGATATAACCAAAAAAAAGAAATCAAATTCGGCAATGCCAAACTGGCGGAGATTTGCGTTTATAAATTCGAAGATTTGGACGGTGATGGGGAAAAAGACGAAGACGAGCCCTATTTGCCTAACTGGGAATTCAAATTGTATGATAGCCAAAATAATTTCATCGCCAGCGGCGTAACTGGCGCCAATGGCAAAGTTTCCTTTTGGGTCTTTGTTCCCTACAATGAAACCAAGACCTTCAAAGCCATCGAGACCCCTCAAGATGGGTATTATGCCACCACCCCTACTGAACAAACTACCTCAGCGGTGGGTTATGGCGGCTGGGCGGAGTTGTTTTTTGGAAACGCTCCTTATGGATCGATTAAGGTCTACAAGTTTGAAGACATTGATGGCGATGGATATTGGGATGAAGGTGAACCGCCACTGCCGCAATGGTATTTTGAACTTTACCAAAGCGAGTTCATCGATAGCGGAGAAACCGGTAATGATGGTAGTCTCACCTTTGAAGAATTGATACCAGGTACCTACACGGTCACCGAAGGGATGTCCGATGAATACTACCCAACCACTTCCAATCCACAGGATACCAATGTCGCCCCTGGTCAGCAAGCAGAGTTGATCTTTGGGAACCAGCGTTATGACATGGACTATGGCGATCTACCTGAGGGCTATCCATTGACCCTATTTGCCGATGACGGAGCGCGCCATAAGCCGCCGCTTTGCGACAATCAGCCCTGCGAATGGGATAGTTGGTTAGGCGAGAACCGCGATAAAGAATATGACGGAACACCGCATAACGCTGCATTTGGTGACGATCCGACCAACAACGATGAAGACGGTGTTGTGCGCGGCGCCTCTTGGGGTGGCGGCACGGGGGTGATCTCGGTTACCGTCAGTGGTGGCCCAGCATGTCTGATGGGTTGGGTGGATTATTTTGATGAAGCGAACGGTGACTTCGGGTTTGATTATCAATTCTCAGAGAGTTTTAGCTACAATAGCAATACTTATTCAGAGAAGGTCATTGATAACATTTACCTTGAACCGGGGACACATGAAATCACTTTTGACCTTCCCCCAGATTTTGCCAACGTGGCAGTGTTTGCTCGCTTCCGCTTGTCACCCGCTCCAAAAGGGGAAGGGAATGACAATGGTCAATATCCCCAATGCGAGACTACTCCAGCAGGGTTGACCGGCTTGGTGCTTGGCGGCGAAGTCGAAGACTACTACTGGCAATTCGGGCCTACCGCGGTGCAATTGAAAGCCGTGAATGCCGTCCCGCAACAATCTGCGGTTGGTTCTGGGATTGCGGCTGTGGGTTTGATGGTCAGCCTGACGGCATTCTTGGTTGGGCGTCGGCGCCGCAAATCGATGGATTTGGAATAGAGAAGGAGATCACGGATGAACACCCAAGAACAAAAAGTTTATTTTGCCCCGGCGATTGTGCTGGAAATGGAATTGGAAACCCGTGCAGGGTCCTCGTTAGTACCAAGTTCGGATGAGTTCTTCGATGAACCCTAGATAAGGGTTCGCCTTGAGGCTCAACCCCCCGCGTGAGAAGATGCACGCGGGGGGTTCTGTTTAATCCTGATGTGCGGTTCAAATACCCTGTTTGCATTGGTTTGGTTGCCGGCCTATAACTGGCCAAAGCCACGTAGGTTTTGCATGTGGCTGAGGAATGTAGAATCTTGATAGCGTTCGGGGGCGAAGTCAGCCGCATAGGGGGGCAGCGGTTTTTCTAAAATGTGCGCTGCCAAAAGCTCAGCCGAAGCGCAGGCTGCCATAATGCCAAATCCAGAGAGCGCACCCAACACATAAGCCCCCTCAAGCGGTAAGCGCCCGATGAGCGGGCGATTTTCCGGCGTGTGCGTGTAATAACCCCCGTCCAGATAAGGGTGGGGTAGCTTTTTGAGATAGACCTTCAAGCCAGGCAGCATGGTCGCTAAGCCCCGCAATACTACCTCAGGGAACAGCTCATCCAGCGGGGGCGGCCACACAACCCTGGAGAAGCGGCGCGGTTGGTAATCCCACAACATCAACACCATTTGGCTTTCAGCACCGCCTTCTGGGCGGACATGCGCGCCCGGCGGGAGGCGGGAAAGCAGGTGTTGGGTTTGGGAATCAGCCATGAGAACTTCGCGCTCTTCGTCGCTCCAATCTAATGTTTGAGAGTCGCTCCAGATCAACAAAGGCGCCTCCCGTCCGATCACCTGCAAAGGGTCGCGCAGGCTCATCTTGAGGTGCAGTTCGTTTTCAAGCGGCAGATCGACTTGGAGCATTTTGCCCACTTCCTTAAGGTATGGACCAGCCGCATTGACAAAAACATCACAGGCGATGGTTTCGCCGTTGCTCAAGTGCACCTTGCGCACCCGCCCGGCAACTACTTCGACCTGCGTCAGGCGTGCTCGCCGAAAGCGAACGCCGTTCTGTTGAGCTTTTCGTAACAGGAGCATGCCCAACTGCTGGGCAGAGAGCCAACCCGCGCGCCGCACGTGCAGGGCAGCCACCGCTTTTTCGGTGATATAGGGAAAATGCTGTCGGATGAGCGCGTTACCCAGCAGCAAATCGGCGCCATCCTGTTTGGGGTATGGCGCGGCTTGATAGGTTTTGCTGTTCTTTTCATGGATGCGCAATTGCCCTGCCCCTTGATCTGCAATCCTCTGGGCTTCCTGAATCATCTCTTCCACGTGGTCGCTTTGAGTTGTCAGATAGAGATAGCCGCGTCGGTTCAAGTGAAAGACATTTTGGGTTTGGTGGGCAAGGCTCTCCATCAAGTCGATACTGCGGTTCATCAGGGCAAGCATGGCGGTATCCGACCACCAGTTGCGATAGCATTCCGAAGAGCGATCCGAGGTAAGCGACAAGGGCGGGTTCTCGTCAACCAGAAAGCAATCTCCCTTCCATAATTGCGAGAGAAAGTAGGCCGCGCTTACCCCAGCGATGCCGGCGCCGCAAATGACCAGGCTGGGTTTTGAGGCGGGTTGAACCTTTTCAGCGTTCAAAACCATGCCCTCCTGCTTTGCCCAACCAAAGGGTTTCTCAGCATCTCCAAGCGGATGGCGATCTCAGCAAAAGAGAGGCGATCGTTTGGCTCCGTCCTTAACCTTAAAAACCCTCTGACAAGTGTCTTAAAAAGCGGGATTAGGTGGCAAAGGGGGTTGTGACAAGCTTCACGAAAAGTTATGACATCCATGACTGAAATTAAACCTCTTTTATCATTATTATCATATCACAGAGCAACTGTGGTAGAAAGGAGAGAGGCTAATGACGCAAGCTATTCCGAGTGATTTTCTGGCAATTGACCGTAAGTTTCGCGCTCGGATCCCCTCAGAAGACTTAGCACAGCGCGATCCAAAAGAGCGGATTTGCGATTTTGACGATGTTTTGATTCCCCTTACCCCCGAACGAGCCATGTTCGAGGCTTCGCGGTGCGTGCACTGCCCCGATCCAGCCGCCTGTGTGACGGCTTGTCCGGCGCACAATGATATTCCCTCTGCGATGTGGTTGATTGAGCAAGGGCAATTCTTAGAGGCAGCAAAATTGTACCGCCAGACCAGTTCCTTCCCAGAAATTTGTGGGCGCGTTTGTCCCCATGAGCAATTATGTCAGAATTCCTGTGTGCGCAATAAGTATGGCGAGCCCGTTCTGACCGGCGCCTTGGAAGCCTTCGTTGCTTGCTATGAGCGCAAGACGGTGGGCGTAGAAATTCCGGTTGGGGCACCCACCGGCAAGCGGGTGGCAATCGTTGGGGCCGGCCCAGCCGGGCTAGCCTGCGCTGAACAACTGGTGCAGCGCGGTCATGCCGTGACCATTTTTGATAAGAACCCCGCGCCGGGCGGCTTGTTGGTCTATGGCATTCCCAATTTCAAACTTTCCAAAGAACTGGTCTTTGCTCGCTGGAGCGATTATGAGCGGGCTGGGGTGAAGTTCGTTGGCAACACCTATATTGGTAAGCACAAAACCATTGATGATCTTTTTGCCGAGGGCTTCGATGCGGTTTTCGTGGGGGTCGGCACCCAAATTGATGCCCCGATGGAGGTGCCAGGCGAAGATTTACCCGGCGTCTATAAGGCGACGGAGTTTTTGGCGCGGGCGAATGTCGATTTAGCGTTACTTCCTGAACATATGCGCGAACGCCCGACCATTGGACGCAAAGTTGCCGTGATTGGTGGGGGGGATACGGCTTCGGATTGTCTGCGCACAGCTCTACGCATGGGCGCTGAAGAGGTCTTTTGCTTGTATCGCCGCACTGAACGGGAGATGCCCGGCGGACGTCATGACCGCGAGCTAGCCAAAGAGGAAGGCGCCGTTTATCATTTCCTGACCCAGCCGGTGCGCTTTATTGCCGGACCCGACGGCCGTCTGGCTCAAATCGAATGTATCCGCATGCAACTGGGCGAACCGGATGCCAAAGGGCGCCGCAAACCGGTGCCGATCGAGGGCAGTAACTTCATCATTGAAGCTGATACAGCCATTCTTGCCCTGGGGTATTGGCCTGACCCCATCATCGGTGAAACGACGCCTGGTTTGGAGACCCATAATTGGGGCTTAATCGTGGTCGACAAGGAAACCGGTGCCACTACCCGTCCTGGTGTCTTTGCTGGTGGTGATGATGTGACCGGACCCGATTTGGTGGTCACGGCGATGGTCGCCGGACGCAAAGCAGCGGCCGGCATCCATCAATATCTGCAAAATAAATAGCGAGCTGCTTAGCTCGTTGCCGTCTCTCCTTCCTCCTTTCGTTGCCGTTGAGCGGCCCCAAACTTCGGGGCCGTTCAGCGGTTTAAATGGCATGTGCTTGTTTTCGCGGTATAATTTCGGTGTGTAGGATCGACCAAAATATAAGCTTGTCTCAAGACTCTAGATTGACCAAAGTAGAGCGGAAATTCTTCCGCTCTACTTTATGACAGCCTCTGCTGTTTCGGTGCATTGAAGAACCACATCTTTGTATGGTATCGGTTTTTGTAAGCAAAAGGTTAGACAGTTATGGAAATTGGTTTAGTACAACCCGTTGATATTGACGGACAAATGCGCTCTGCCTACTTGGATTACGCCATGAGCGTGATTGTGGCGCGCGCCCTGCCCGATGCCCGGGACGGATTGAAGCCCGTTCATCGCCGTATCCTCTATGCGATGGATGAATTAGGCTTACGCTCCAATGCCCCTTACAAGAAATCGGCGCGCATTGTTGGGGAAGTTTTGGGAAAGTACCATCCGCATGGGGATGCTGCTGTTTATGACGCCATGGCGCGCCTAGCACAGGACTTCTCAATGCGCTATCCGCTGGTGGATGGCCAAGGTAACTTTGGCTCGATTGATGGCGACGCACCGGCTGCCATGCGTTACACCGAGGCGCGGCTCTCGGCGATGGCAGAGGAAATGCTGGCGGACCTTGAAGCCAATACGGTGGATTTCGTCGATAATTTCGATGGCTCCCTCAAAGAACCGAGCGTTTTGCCTGCCAAACTGCCCAATTTGCTCTTGAACGGTTCATCGGGGATTGCGGTGGGCATGGCAACCAATATCCCACCCCATCATCTGGGGGAACTGGTTGCTGCCATTAATTACCTGATCGAAAACTACGATCGGATTGAGGATGTCAGCATCGATGACTTGTTGGGCATTCTTCCAGGTCCGGATTTTCCAACTGGGGGAGTGATCGTCGGAAGCGAGGGTATCCGCCAAGCCTACACAACCGGGCGGGGGCGCATTGTTTTGCGTGGGAAAGCCCATATCGAAGAAAACGGCAAGGAGCGTCACCGCATTGTGATTACCGAAATTCCTTACCAATTAAATAAGAGCACCTTGATCGAACGCATTGCTGAGTTGGTGCGCGAAGGGAAGCTGGCTGACATCAGCGATTTACGTGACGAGTCGGACCGGCGCGGCATGAGCATTGTGATCGAATTAAAACGCGGCGCTCAACCACGCAAAATCCTCAATCAACTCTACAAATACACCCCGCTGCAGTCCACCTTTGGCGTGCAAATGCTTGCCTTGGTGGACGGTGAGCCGCGTTTGTTGACCCTAAAACGCGCTTTGCAAGTTTTCATCGAACATCGTCAAACGGTGATCACCCGTCGCTCGCAGTTCGAATTGGATAAAGCGCGTGCCCGAGCACACATCTTGGAAGGCTTATTGATTGCCCTGGCAAATCTGGATGAGGTCATTCAAACCATTCGCCAATCGCCCGATGCAGATACAGCCAAAGCACGCCTGATCAAGCGATTCAAGCTCAGCGAACGGCAGGCGCAAGCGATCCTAGACCTGCAATTGCGTCGCTTGGCTGCCCTTGAACGACAGAAAATTGAGGAGGAGCAGCGCCAGACCCTAGAACGCATCGCTTACCTAGAAGACTTGCTGGCAAACCCAACCAAAATTCTGCAAGTGATTCGCCAGGAGCTGAATGACTTGGCACAAAAGTATGCTGATCAGCGGCGTACCCATATCGCGGTCGATGCCAGGGAAGAGTTTGCGGAACAAGACCTGATTCCGGATGAAGCCGTCTTAATCAGCTTGACCGAACGGGGATATATCAAGCGCACCAGCGTGAAAGCCTTTCGCCCTCAAGGGCGCGGCGGTCGAGGAGTAGCCGGGCACGCCACCAAAGAGGAAGACGAGGTGCTGGTGATTCTGCCGGCGCGTACCCTCGACACCCTGCTGTTTTTCTCCAATCGCGGCAAAGTCTATTCGGAAAAAGCTTATCAAATCCCCGATTCCGAGCGCCAAGCACGTGGTATCCCCTTGGTCAACGTGATCGGGCTCGAGGCGGGTGAGATCATCACGGCGGTTGTGGCTGTGCCACAGTTTGAAGCTGCCCGCTTTCTCTGCCTTGCTACGCGCAACGGGAAGATCAAACGGATGCCACTGGATGAATTTTCCAATGTGCGTCCTTCGGGCATCATTGCGATGAATCTCGAAGACGGAGATGAACTCGGTTGGGCGCGCTTGACCCAAGGAGATCGCGAGTTAATTTTGGTCACCGAAAAAGGGCAGGCTCTGCGCTTTTCTGAACAAGAAGTGCGCCCTCAGGGACGGTCTGCTGGCGGGGTGATTGGCATTCAGCTCATGCCTGGCGATCATGTTGCCAGCCTCGAGGTAGTCGAACCAGATAGCGAATTGTTTGTGATAACCGAAAAAGGATTTGGCAAACGCACTCCACTGAGCGAATACTCCATCACCAGCCGCGCCGCGAAGGGCGTGCGCACGCTAGCACAAGGTTCTTTTGAGAAAACTGGCTCGATTGCAGCAGCGCGGGCGGTTCGACCTAATGATGAACTGACGATTATCTCTGCCAACGGGGTGGTTTTGCGTACCAAAGTCTCGGAAATACCCAAATTAGGGCGTGCGGCGCGCGGCAATGTGGTGATTAAACTTCAGAGCGGGGATCGAGTGGTTTCGGTTGCCCGTTTGGCAGAGACAGATCTGAAGGCGGACTAAGCGTGTTCGGCTTCCTCGCCGGCTAGGGCAGCCGAGAGGGCTTGTTGTAGCGAACGAGCTTCGATCACTTCGATAGAGTTGGGGTAACTTTCGGAGCGTGCGAGGCGTCGCGGCACGATGGCGGCTTGAAACCCTAGTGCGGCAGCCTCACGCAAGCGTGCGGCAATTTGTCCGACCATGCGCAGTTCACCGGAAAGGCCCACTTCGCCGATCAGGACGACATCAGCGCGCACGGGGCGGTTACGATAAGAGGATGCTATGGCAGCCGCAATGGCAAGGTCGGCAGCCGGTTCCTCTACACTCAGGCCACCGATGACATTGACAAAGACATCCTGCTCGCTTAACCGCAACCCTAAGCGCCGGGTTAGCACGGCGCAGATCAGGAGCAATCGGTTGATGTCCACGCCATTGGCTGTGCGGCGCGGGTTGCCAAAGGGGGTTGGACTGGTGAGCCCTTGTACTTCGACCAAAAGCGGCCGCGTGCCTTCCATTGTTACTGCGATAGCTGAGCCGGGCGCATTGACCACCCGTTCGGCAAGGAAAGCCTGCGAGGGATTGGGCACTTCCACCAAGCCCCTTTCCCCCATCTCGAACACGCCCACTTCAGAAGTTGCCCCAAAGCGATTCTTAACCGAGCGAAGCAAGCGATAGGATTGAAAGCGGTCTCCCTCCAAATAGAGCACTGTATCGACAATGTGTTCTAAAACGCGTGGGCCGGCGATCGTCCCTTCTTTGGTAACATGCCCGATCAAGAAAACGGTGATGCCAGAGGTTTTCGCCAGCTCACGCAATCGAGAAGCACACTCGCGCACTTGCGAAACTGAGCCGGCCGTCGATTCGAGTTCGGGTAGATAAGTGGTTTGAATCGAGTCAACGATCAACAGGCGCGGCTGCAAGGCGGTGATATGCTCTAGAATCTGCGGCAATTGTGTTTCTGTGACCAAATATAGTCCCTGAAGGTTTGCTCTCGCAGGTTCTTCCCCTCGATCCGCCCCGCCGTCCAATAAGCGTTGGGCGCGCATGCGGATTTGACGCTCCGACTCCTCTCCAGAGACATACAGGACGACCTCCTGGCGAGCCATTTCCAATGCCACTTGCAATAAAAGCGTGGACTTACCGATGCCGGGGTCGCCGCCGATCAGGATGATCGACCCGGGCACAATCCCGCCTCCCAAGACCCGCGCAAATTCGCCAAGGGGCAACACCAAGCGATCTTCTTGGGGGGCATCGATATCAATTAACCTGCGGGGGGTTGAGGTCGTCAAAGATAAGCCTTTGGTGTGTTTCGATGGGCGCTGCGCAGGAGCAATGACTTCCTCGACAAAGCTGTTCCAAGCTCCGCATTGCGGGCAACGGCCCATTTCGCGGGCAGAAATCCGCCCGCATTGTTGGCAGACAAATTGCGTATGTGTTTTTGGCATGGGAAATTTAGCGGGAATCCTTCTGGCTCAAGTTTGTTTCTCGGGAACTCTGATATAGGCGCAATTATACATCTTACGCAAGCGTTTTGAACCGAGCCGCAATAATGCAGTCTCAAAGGTCTTTCCTTGGAGGGGTGATCACCAAAAAATAGAAGAGCAAAGAAGTCCAGAGGACGCTTCTGGCATCAGTCTCAGGTCGCCGAACCTCCTCTTTGCGGAGGAGCATCACTGACCGCGCTGCCAAAGGAGTCAGGGGCAACAGAGTTTAGAAAAAAAGATGCGCTGCGCCAAGGTTTCCAGGAGCAGCCATTTGGAAGAGATGCGTGCCTAAAATGCAACGCGCCCCGCTCCAAGTTAGTCGGGGCGCGCAGGTGCTCTTAGAAAGGTTTACTGGGCGAGATACCCGCCGTCAACCGCATAGTAAGCGCCGGTCACAAATGAGGCTTTGTCTGAGCTTAGCCACATGACTAACTCGGCTACTTCTTCAGGTTTGCCCAAACGCCCAATTGGGTGAAGGGCAATGATCATATTCATCAGGTTTTCATCGCTCTCTAACACCGAAAGCAAAGGTGTTTTGATGAAAGCCGGCCCGATGCTATTAATGCGCAGATTGCTCTTGGCATACTCAATTGCAGCGTTACGGGTCAAACCGACCACCCCGTGCTTAGCAGCCACATAGGCAGGCGCATTGGCGAAGCCCACTTGTCCTAAGATGGAAGCACTGTTGACAATTGAACCACCACCATTCTGTAACATTGCCGGGATTTCATAGCGCATACAATAGAAAACCCCATTTAGGTTGATATTGATGACCTGATTCCAACCTTCGATGCTATAACTGCCGGTTGGGTTCGATTCGCCACCAATGCCGGCGTTATTGCAAGCAAAGTCAAGCCGACCATATTGACTTAACGCAAATTGAACCAGCGCTTCACAGTCATTGGGGTTGGCGACATCGGCTCGGAAATAGGCTGCTTCTCCGCCAGCTTCTTGGATGAGGCGGACCGTTTCATGACCGCCTTCATCTTTAACATCGGAAACAACCACCTTGGCGCCGTTTTGAGCATATAACTGGGCAACCAGACCGACCAATCCCTGATCCCGCTCCGGTTACTAAAGCCACTTTGTCTTTAAAGTCGTACATGTTCCACCTCTTTCTTTGACTAAAAAACCGTGCTATTTATGGATTATTTTTATCTATTATATCTTAAATATAAGCGCAGAATGTTAGAAATGGGTAAGAAATCAGGAACAAGCAGCCATTTACCCACGAAACTTAAAAAGAGACACAACTTGCGGTGTGTTGTCTGCAGTTGTGTCTCGTGCGTTTGCTATCCGCCTGCTGGCAAATGTGCTCTCAGTGGCTGATGGCTAAGCAGTTCTGGCTTCTTCTACGATCTGATCGAGCCGTTTTTGCACGTCAGGTGGCAAGGGTTCCGGTTGGTGAGTTTCCAGGATTTGCAAAGCCTTTTCTTTGGCGCGTTGGCGCAAGGTTTTCGAACCAGCAGCTACCCACCCATCATAATTGTGGCGGTCAAACAGAGTGGGGTACCAATCTTCCTTAAAATGTTTTCGGGTGTGAGGGTTGCCCAAAAAGTCTCCATCCGGGCCAACTTTGTCGATGACGTCTAAAGCTAGGGTTTCGTCGTTGACTTCCAAACCTTTCATAAATTGTTTGACGTAGGCAATCAGTTCATCGCAAATAACGATTTGCTCAATGGAATTGGTCATACCGCTGTCTAAGTACCCGACATCGTGGGCAAGCTGGGCTCCGGCTAGGGTTTCCAACAAGATAGAAAAAGCAGCTTCGGCAGCAGCCTGTTCATCCGGCAGCTTTGAATCACTACAGCCAGTTAGACCAAAGATCGGCAGACCGTAGCGATGGGCAACTTCAACCAACATGACGCGGTTGTTAGGATCGGCGTAACAGTCGATGGTTGAACGCATATCAAACATATCATTGACGCCACCGGTGAGGATGAGCGGGGCACCTTCGCGTTGAAGTTGGGCGATGACCAAGCCGGCCAATTCTCCAGCGTTCGCCAAGGCGATTGCCCCGGCTGCGGTTACAGGACCGGTTGCACCGCGCAAGACGACCGGGGTGTAGGTGGTGGGTAGTCCTTTTTCAGCCATAAAGAGCAATTTTTCAAGCGCTTCTTGATTATGGCGTAGGGGATGACTGACGTTAATGTAGCAAGCGCAGATTGGTTGACGCCGCAGTTGCTCTTCTCCACCAGCCACCGCTTCTGCCATTTTGACCGCGTCCACACAGCCTGGGAAGTCTAAGGTGACGAACAGTATCGGTTTGGTGCTGTACATCAGCATTGCGCGCATTTGATAGCGATCGTAGATTTCGGCTGGCAGGTCATTAGCGATGCAAAAGGACATGAGGAAGTCGATGTTGGGGAGTGCATCGCAGACGGTAACGGCTTCGATGATGTCCTGCAGGGTGCCGGGCCGACGTTCCCCGCTGCGTAAGTCAATGACGTTGGGACAGTCGGAGCCAGGCCCAAAAAAGGTGTTATACCCTTCCAACGGCATGACCCGCCGACCATGACGGTCGTAGAGGGTTGTGCGCTTGGGTGCGATGGAGAGCGCCCACTCGACCAGCCCGGAAGGAATGCGGACTCGGTTTCCATCCTCAACGGTTACCCCTTTTCGTTTGAGCAATTCAATGGCTCTCGTTTCGTATAGACGAACGCCAGTGCGTTCCAGAATTTCCAGACTGGCATTATGAATTTTCTCGATTTGATCATCCGACAATTTGCGGAAGAGAGGCGCCTGGATGACGGTATAGTTGCTTTGTAGGGTCATGAGATTGGTCTCCTTACTATGGTGTAACAAGGTTATGGAAGAAAGTTATCTTTCTCTGCCATGCAAGGCAAAGTAGATTTTTTCTGGAGTGGCTGGGATCGAGCGGATGCGCTTGCCAATAGCGCGGCTGATGGCATTGATCACAGCAGGGGTTGAGGGTAGCATGGCCGCCTCTCCTAAACCCTTCACGCCGTAGGGCCCGAAACGGCTGTGGCGCTCGACCAAAATGACCTCCATTTGGGGGAGGCGGTCAATCATGGGGAGCAGGTAGGTGCTAAAGCCGTTGGTCAAGCCGGGCAGATAAGCTTCTGAGATCGCAGCGCCGATGCCCATCATCATGGCGCCTTCAATTTGCCCGCGCGCATCAATGGGATTCACAACCTTACCCACGTCGTGGGCGGCTACCATCTTAAGGACTTGAACAAAGCCGGTTTCCAAATCAACTTGCACTTTAGCAACATGGGCGCCGGTGACAAAAAACGGCACATATTCGGCGTGAGGATGGCGGGGGAAGGCCTGGCTGAGATCAAATTTGCCGATTACTCGCCGCCTTTTGCCAATGCGTTCGAACTCTTTGGCAACCTCGCTTAGATGCAAGCCATGATTTGGGTTATCCTTATGGAAGATCGTATCTTCTTGCAGGACCAAGTTCTGCAAGGGAGTATCCAGCACTTCGGCGGCTACACCGAAAATCTCTTGGCGCAGGTTGGTAATTGCCTCACGCACGGCGCCGCCGACAAAATAGGTCGCTCGCGAAGCCCCTTGAATGTCACTGTTTGGCACCAGAGCAGTGTCTGCGTTGACGATTTCGATTTGTCGGCGGCTGACCCCCATGCTATCGGCTGCAATTTGCGACATGACCGTGTTGGTGCCTTGCCCATAGTCTGGGGCAGAGCAATAGACAATCACGTGACCATCCAGGGCTAATTCGGCATGTGCTTCAATGCACAGCGTGCCCGCTTTCCCAAAGCGATACCACATGCCAGCCAAGCCTACTCCTTGACGTAGATTCGGGTTTTGGTTATTGGCTTGAAATTCTCGACATTCGGCGAGCAATTGTCGGTAGTGCGGCTGAATAGCTTCTAAGACCTCTTGATAGCCAATCGTTTCTGGAGAAGGATAACCTAAATAGAGCATGTCTCCATCGTGCAGACAATTGCGTAAACGCAACTCTAATGGATCGATGCCTAATTGCTCTGCGAGTTCATCAAGGGTGCATTCAATGCCAAAGGTGGCTTGGGAAGTCCCAAAGCCTCGGAATTGCCCGCTTTTCGGACCGTTGGTGTAAATGGTCTGTGCCAAGCCATGTACGGCTTGCCAACGATAACAGCCACCCCCGGCGGTAAGCGCGTAATTTGGGATATACTGACCGCCGCTGTCATACCCTCCGGTATTGGCATAGATGCGCACCGACAACGCTTTTAGATCGCCGTTCTGTGTGGCTCCGATGCGATAGTGCATTTGGTAGGGATGGCGTTTGGGGGTCGCCTCAAAGGATTCTGGGCGGCTATAGACCAAATGCACCGCATGACGCACATGATACACAGCAAGAGCCGTTGCAACGAAGGGCCAGGGGTCTTGTTTGCCGCCAAAGGAGCCCCCGGTCGGGGGGGTGATCACGCGCACCTGTTCATAGGGTACGCCCAGAGCCTCGGCGATATAGCGTTGTTGATTGTGGGGTTGGTGATTGCCGCCCACAACGGTAATGCGTCCGGCTTCATCAACATAACCGAACAGGCTTTCGCGTTCTAGGTAGGCATGTTCCAAAAAGGCGGTTGTATACTGTGCTTCGACCTGCACGGCTGACTCTGCCAATGCAGCTTCAAGATCTCCGTAATGAATCTCAAACGAGGCGAGGATATTCTTTTCGCCAGCAATATACACGGCATCTGGCGCGAGGGATTCTTCGATCGAAAGCGCGTGAGGGAGAACTTCAAATTCTACTTGCACCAGTGGCAGCGCTTGATGGGCGAGTTCGGCCGTTTCGGCGATCAGCAGGAAAATTGGTGCTCCCTTCATACGCAGGGTTTCGCCAACAGCCGGCAAGATCGGCTCTTCGCGGCTGTACTCTTCAAAGCCATTCGTGCCGGGAACATCCTTCCAGGTTAGAATTTTATGAACACCAGGCGCTTTTTCGGCGGATTGGGTATCTAGTTTAAGTAGGCGCGCGTGAAAGTAGGGACTGCGCCCAACGAGGATTGTCCAGACGTCTTGGTGATCGATGTCTTCAGCATATTTCGCTTTTCCAGTGACTTTGGCAATTGAATCCGTTCGGAATGGGTCTCCGCCAATAATACCGCCCGTTGTCTGCATCGTAATTACTCCCAAAAAATCTTAATCTTAATGACGTCGCATAGCAGGCTAATTATAGTATAATTTTTCACGAAGAGACAGTTCAAACGCCTTTTCGGGGATTCGTCCAAGGGAGCATTCAGTAGATTTTGGGTGTTCGGACAGTCTGACTCAGCAAGGTAGGCGAGGGCGCAAGCGAGCATGGTTGGAATCGTAACATCATGGCCGGTCAGCATCAGTATTCCCCATCATTGATTCATCACAAAGGGCACATCGGAGCAGGATGGATGAACAGTCAAGCGTTTCTTAGGCGGGTTTGTAAGATTGAAAATATTCCACAGTTTAGAAGAATCAATCAACAGGAGGTGGAGAACAGGGAAAAATTTCAGGTTTTGCTTAGGCTGATTTTACCCAATCATCATTTATCAGAAGAGGAGAAGTGCAATGCAAACCAAGCGAGTCCTTAAGCTAATCGTGATCCTTATCGTTCTAAGTGCCTTTCTGCTGCAAGCTTGTGGAGGTCAACCGGCTACTCCCCAAGCCACCCAACCGCCCGC
>QEXX01000058.1 GCA_003130835.1 Anaerolineae bacterium
CCACGAGATAAATCATTCGTGCCGCGACATTCATGTCGCCTAAATCCACGAGATAAATCTCGTGCTACCGCGTAAGCGACATTCATGTCGCCTGAAGCCACGAGATAAATCTCGTGCTACCGCATAAGCGACATTCATGTCGCCTAAATCCACGAGATAAATCTCGTGCTACTGCGTAAGGTGAGTTATTAAGCCAGTTTGAGGTTAAAATACAACCAAATGAAAGTGGAAGAGGGATTCGTTGGACGAGATCGTCTCTCCGTATGCGGAGCAAATCCTAAAACAACATTTATATCAAGGCAACCGCAACGACTGCGCCCCCTTTACCATCGCCACTTTGATTCATAGCTTCACCAACCAAAGGGTCAACCCCATTGAACTTGCCCAAGAGATGAATAAACCGGTATGGCGGAAGGGATTACCATTGATTCGGCGCATTCCCAATTGGGCAACTTTTCCTTGGGGAATCGTAGATGTCCTTCATCAATTTGGCTTCGCGGCAAACTGGCGGTTTTTCGTCCGTGTTGAGGAGCTCATCGAGTCCCTTTCCAGCCCAATGCTTTATCTACCGATCCTGCTCTCTTGGCAGCCGCTTTGGGCACATGTCATGATCCTAGTTGCCTATCGGATGGGACGAGGGTTCGGGTTTGTCAATACCCAATTAGCGCAGTCCGAATTGGATTGGCTTTCCGAAGATCGCTTCCTAAAGTTATGGAACGCCGCTTTCCGTTGTACGGTCATCGTCATTCCCTAAGGGTTCGGTTAAGCAATCTGCGTCGAAGCTGCTTAAGTTTTTGTTGCCTCACAAGTCGATTTCTCTGCATTGAACTTTCGTTCTCAAAGGAAAACGCCGAAAAAGGCAAAATTGCCGGTCATATCTCTGAAAGACAAATCTTGTAAGCTGCGGAGGGAAAAAATGGATTTTGAACTAACTGCTGAACAACGCATGTGGAAAGAAGCCGTTCACGACTTTGTCGCCCAAGAAGTGAAGCCGAAAGCGAAAGAAGTCGATGAAAATGGCGAGGTGAATTGGACAGCCATTCATAAAATGGGCAGTCTAGGTCTTTTGGGCTTGAACGTCCCCGAAGAGTACGGTGGGGCCGGTGTGGATGCCGTAAGCGCAGCGATTGCTATCGAAGAGCTTGGCTGGGGTTGTGGTAGCACAGCTCTTTCCATTGCCGCTCATAATGGCTTAGGTTGCGCTCCGTTAGCCCTTTTCGGAAAGGAAGCGCTAAAACAGAAGTACCTGCCAATTGTTGCCCGCGGGCGCCACCCTGATGGAAGCCCAAGCGGCTTAGCCGCGTTAGCCTTAACCGAGCCACAAGCTGGCTCTGACCTGCGGGGCATTCGCACCCACGCTAGACTCGAAGGAGACCATTGGGTAATCAATGGGACAAAAATGTGGTGTACCAACGCCGGAATCGCGGAATACATCCTTACCTTGGTGCGCCATGATCAGGAACAGGGATCCGAACCATTCAGCCTAATCCTTGTCCCCACAGATCAGCCGGGCTTGAAGATCGATCCCCCCGAAAAGAAGATGGGGCTCAAGGGATCACCAACCCACGCAGTAAGCTATCAGCAGGTGCGCGTGCCACAGGACTATTTGCTAGGCAAGCCAGGCGCTGGTCTGCGCCAAACCTTACAAGTGTTGGATGGCGGTCGAATTGGAATCGCTGCCCTGTCAATTGGCTTAGCTCAAGCAGCGTTTGAGTTCGCGCTCCAATACGCCAAAGAACGCAAAGCCTTTGGGCTGCCAATTGCCGAACAAGAAGCCATTCAGTGGATGATCGCCGATGCAGCCACCGAGATTCATGCCGCCCGCATGATGGTGTATTATGCAGCTTGGCTAAAAGACCAAGGAAAACGCTTTACCAAAGAAGCCGCTATGGCAAAGCTATTTGCCAGTGAAATGGCAGAACGGGTTTGCCGCAATGCCATTCAAATCCACGGCGGTTATGGCTACAGCCGCGAATACCCAGTCGAGCGCATCTACCGTGACGCGCGATTAATGACCATTGGAGAAGGAACAAGTGAAATCCAACGCCTGGTCATCGCCCGTCAACTCCTCAAGGCTTAGCTGTTTGAAAGCCGCTTCAACCCGCGATCAAGACTTGGTCAACCATGGCTATACGAAAAAGCCACGCTTGAACATTGTATTTGAGCAAGCCGGCTTAGGGAAATGTATTCGATTGGTGTGCCACTTAATCCCCGGCCGCCACCGCCGTGTGATAATCCAACACCTTCCAGGCTTGCGGCGGCCAATAAACAATCCACGCTTTACCAATCACGTTTTCTAAAGGCACCATCCCCCAACTGTGGGAGTCTGAGGAACGATTGCGGTTATCCCCTAGCACAAATAAGAACCCTGGCGGCACTGTCCAAGTACCCTCGTAATCTGGAGGAGCGCTGATGTATGGCTCAACCAATGGTTGGTCATTGATGTACACCACGCCTCCACTCACACGCACGACATCCCCTGGCAACCCAATCACCCGTTTGATATAGGGCTCTCTCTGCGGGTCCGGAGGATAGCGGAAAATAATGATGTCGCCCCGCGAAGGCTTTCCGAATTTATAGGCTAGTTTATTGACAATGACATAATTGCCGGCTTCTAAGGTCGGGAGCATACTAATGGACTCGACCCGAATGCGCGCCGAGACGGTGTTAATCCCAAAATAGAGCAACAAGGAGAAGATGATCGTCTCAAAAATATCCACTAGAGTACGCTTTAATTTTGCAGTTTGGTCTTGTTCATCCTCTGGTGGAATATCTGGCACAATTTCAGAGCGAAATTCTTCCATATGGCTAAATCTACTTCCAAATTAACAATTTTAGCTTAAGTTTTGAGAGTTATGGCCCTGTTCAGCTTTAACATCCTCTCGCAATAATTGGACAGCGTGGGGTATCGCTGGGAGGGCAATCTCAAAACTTTGCACGGCTCCCTTTGGGCTACCCGGCAAATTGATTAATAAAACGCGTTTACGGATTCCCGCAACGCCCCGAGAGAGCATAGCATGAGGCGTAAGTTGTAAGCTCGCTGCGCGAATGGCTTCAGCAATGCCTGGCACAGGGCGCTCAATAACGGCTGCAGTGGCTTCAGGGGTCACATCACGCGGGGCACAGCCGGTTCCACCCGTCGTCAGAACCACATCTGCTGCGTCTGTATCACACCAATCTCGTAAGATTTGCTCAATTGCCTTTTGTTCATCGGCTACAATGGTCATATAAACCACTTTACCACCGCGTTGCTCGACCGCTTGCCTGAGAGCTGGCCCACTGGCGTCTTCGCGTTCCCCTCTGGCCGAGCGATCCGAAACCGTTAGAATCCCAAACCGGATGTCACTCAAGGTTTTTTCCATACGTTACAATCTCCATCCGCTGCCAACCGCGCTTTTCATAAAAACGCTGAGCTGTATGGTTCTCAGGTGTCACCAACAAGTATGCCCGTCGACAGCCAATTGCCTTCAGGCGTTTTTCCAATTCCTCCATCAATGCCGTGGCAATGCCCTGATTCCGCTCTGAGTGGTGCACCGCTAAATGATACACCAAGCCTCGCCGACCATCAAATCCTCCCATAACAGCCCCAATAATGCGCTCCTGCCTCTCAGCCACTAAAAACAATTGCGGGTCTCTCTCCATTTTCTTGGCAATCTCCTCATAGGTATCCGAAACGCCAAGATGAACCCCTTCGCCGGCGTTGCTCCACAGCTCAATGACCGCCGGGTAATCACGCGGAAATTGAAAGGTACGAATGGTAAAACCTGCTTCACTCATCTTCTTGCCCCACCAATTGGCGCCATTTCCCGTGAAGTCCGTCATCAGTCACGCCAAAAAACCATCGATAGCCCTCCGCCGAGCGTGAAACCAGATCATAGCGATATTGACCACGCTTGCCGCGCTTCGTTAACAACCCTAAATTGCCCATCCATTGGATTTCGCTGAGGTCAGTTGGCAGTTTCGAATACCGTTCAATGGCATACTGCCATAGGCGCCGCGCCGACTTCGAGGTAACGTTGTGAACTACATTCCCATTCCTCAAATCCCGTAAGGTATACACACGCTGCCCGCCGCGTTCACTCATAGAAACAACTTCCACACCGGTTCGAGGTGAGGCTTCTTCTTCACTTGGGGGTTCAGGCGGCGTCAATCCTTCTGGGCTTTGTTCCGTCGGTTCACTTGGCGCAGCAGACGGAGCAGGAATTCGTTTCAAACTTCGCTTGACTAAGTTGACAATCTCATCCCGCACTGCCAAACCCGTCTCACCCTCGAAACGGACATAGATTTTGTTTTCATCGAGAGCATAAGGTGGATCATCACCGCGTGGCACAAACACCCGCACAATCTTTTTATTGCCGCTTTCAATCGTATCCAGCGTAAATTGCACAGGAGGGTTGATTCGCTTGCCGATCTCGCGCTCTAAAATTTGCATGACCGTTTCACTGTCGCTTACACCCACGACTGGTTTGCGGATGTCACGCCCGACCCCGATATAGAGTGTGCCACCATTGGTATTGGCGAAGGCACACACATCGGCAAGGATGCTATTGAGTTTTCCACCCCGCGTCTCAAAGGTTTCATAGAAGTCTTGGATGATATTCGGGCCTTCCTCCCGCAAACTGTGGATCAAGTCATAGGGCGGCTCTTCGGTCACCCGTCGCGGACGGGTGCGAGTGAAATCCTTGCTTTCAAATAGCTCTTTGAGCGCTTCAAAACTGACTTCTGGGATCAGGACTTCGGTTGGGCGATCGCCAACGCCTAAATGCTTCTTCTTTTGCGGGTCCGTGGTTAAGCGGTGGGCATCCGACCCTTGGATGCAATGCATCCGCCTGGGGTATTCGGGCTTACTGCCGTTGAAGAACGCCGCCGTAGAATTGCGGCTCTTGTTTTCTAAGTCAGTAACTTCGAGGGCATGCAGGTTCTCGTCTTGGGTATATGCAATTTTCGTTTGCCCACCTAATGGAAAGCCGCGCATTGCAACTCCATTGCTTGAGTTGGCATGCGCAGCGATAACAATCCCCCCCGCTTGGCGAATCAAACGATAAGCCGTTAACACATCCGTGGTTGCACCCACCGCTGCAGAGCCGGCATCGAGTTGATCCGCGGGAATGCGCAAATCCAAAAGCAAATGTTCCAGCTCCCGACTCGATTTCTGGGGTGAGAAAATCGCCAAGATATGAAAGCCAAAGGTCGCGGTGAACTCGAAGCCCGGCAGGATTAAGATTTTTTCCTTCAGTCGTCGATATTCTTCTAAACGTTCTTTTTCATCGGGCAACAAGCGGTTTAATCGTTCTAATAGTTCCAGTTGCTCAATTTCTTCTTGCATGCGGCGATAACCGGCAACCGTGTTGTGGTCGGTGAAAGCAATGACATCTAACCCACGCGCTTCAGCCTTTTGAAGGATATCCAAAAAAGTGACCTCCATTTGCTGATAATCACTAGAAGCCGGCGTGTGCAGATGTAAATCAATGGTGCGCCACTGTAAAGTGGCCGGAGGGCGTCTTTTGACCATTGATTTTATTCACTTCCTAACAAGTGATGGACTTTACGAATCAATTCATCTGGCATGAAGGGTTTCATTAGGAAACCATCTGCGCCAGCCCCAAGGCTTTCTGCCTCTAAGGGCATCCCAGAACACATTAGCACCCGAATGCCCTCTCGCTTAGAACGCAATTTGCGCACAAATGGAAACGTGTCCCGCCCATGAATATTGACGTCGATACAGACCAAATCCGGTTTTTGTTCAAGCAATTGACTCAAAACGGTGTCTTCGGGCTCGATCGAACCCAAAGACACCACTTGACAACCTTCCATGCGCAATAATTCAGCCAGCAAGGTGCGCATTGTCTCATCATCTTCTATCAGGATTACTCTGGGCGACGACATGTTCTTGGGTTTCCTTTTCCTTGCGCGATGCCCGTTTTGATTTTGGACGCTCTTCTTTCCCGTTGCTGCTTGTTCCTGCCTTTTGTTCACCGATTGGCAAATCCAAAGCCGCCTTCAGGACGTCGTCGACCGTATCGACAAAGATAAACTGAATCGTTTCGCGCACTTCTTGGGGCAAATCCTCCAAATCCGGTTTGTTCTTGGAGGGTAAAATCACCGTCTTTAAGCAAGACCGATGGGCAGCTAATACTTTTTCCTTTATGCCTCCCACCGGCAGCACCTGACCTCTTAGCGTGATCTCACCGGTCATGGCAAGATCAGGACGTACCGGTTTCTGTGTGAGCAGGGAAACTAAAGCAGTAGCAATGGTAACCCCTGCCGACGGTCCGTCTTTCGGCTGAGCACCCGAAGGGATGTGAAGGTGGATATCAATCTTTTCAAAAATCTTTGGATCAATGCCATAATCCTGGGCACGGGAACGCACAAAGGATAAGGCTGCTCGCGCTGATTCCTGCATCACGTTGCCTAAGGAACCGGTCAACTGAAATCCTTTCGAGCCAGGCATGGAAGTAGCTTCGATGAAAAGAATATCCCCTCCCACCGGAGTCCAAGCTAGGCCGGTGGCAACCCCTGGAATGGAGGTTCGTTCGGCAATTTCCTCGGTGTCAAAATATTTCTCGCGGCCTAAAAACTCCTTAACCCGCTCAGCGGTCACCTCAACACTGCTCTCTTTACCTTCTGAAATGCGGGTAACCACCTTGCGGCAAACAGCCCCAATTTCGCGTTCCAAATTCCGCACCCCAGCCTCTCTGGTATAGGAACGGATAATCTTTGCCAGGGCTTCATCGGTGAAGGAAATCTCCTCTGGTCGCAAGCCGTTTTCTTTGATTTGACGGGGGATCAGATAATGCCGGGCAATGGCAATTTTTTCTTTATCCGTGTAGCCCGAGAGCTGAATGACCTCCATCCGATCGCGCAACGGCCCTGGAATGGTTTCGAGTGTGTTTGCAGTTGTGATAAAGAGGACTTGTGAGAGATCGAAAGGCACCTCTAGATAGTGATCGCGAAACTCATAATTCTGCTCTGGGTCCAGCACTTCCAGCAGAGCTGAGGCCGGATCACCATGAAAGTCAAACACCAGTTTGTCAACCTCGTCCAACATAAAGACCGGATTGCGCGATTCAACGCGCCGTAAGGCTTGGATGATACGGCCAGGCATTGCACCGATATAGGTGCGGCGATGCCCGCGAATCTCTGCTTCATCACGCATTCCGCCTAAGGAAATGCGCACAAACTTGCGTCCCATCGCCCGCGCAATCGAACGCCCGAGCGAGGTCTTGCCAACACCCGGCGGCCCGACAAAGCAGAGAATTGCTCCTTCGCGCACGCGGCGGATTTCATCTTTTGGTTTACTTTCATCTTCCGCGGCACTTTCGCTTTCGCTCTGCCTTTCTTGTTCGGCTTGCTCCAAACGCCGCTTGCGCACTGCCAAATATTCTAGGATGCGTTCTTTGATGTCTTCCAACCCATAGTGATCTTGATCAAGCACTTGGCGGGCATGGGCTATGTCTAAATTGTCCTCCGTGGTGACAGACCACGGTAAACTCACCAGCCAATCCAGATAAGTACGGATGACGCCGTATTCGGCTGCTGCCGTGGGCAAGCGTGCCAAGCGATCTAATTCGCGGCGGGCTTGCTTCTCTGCCTCTTCTGGCATTTTGGCAGCTTCGATTTTCTGGCGAAACTCCTCCACCTCTTGCTGTTGCTCATCGGCTTCGCCCAATTCCTTTTGAATCGCTTTTAGCTGCTCGCGCAGGAAATATTCCCGTTGTACCTTCTCAATTTCCGAGCGGGCTTCATTCTGAATCTTTTGCCCGATCTCCAGCACTTCAATTTCACGGGCTAAGATGCCGACAAGTTTGTGCAATTTTTGCGAAACGGAGTCGAGTTCTAAAATCGCTTCCGCATCGCTCAAGTCCATGCGCTGAAAATTGGCTACGGTGTAAACGATTTGCAACGGGTCTTCCAAAGACAGAACAGCAGCAACCAATTCGCGTGGGATGGAGGGGATCATCTCCGCAATATGTTCAAACTGAGAGCGCGCATTGCGGGCTAAAGCTTCGATTTCTGTGCCCTCTTCGATGATTTCAGGACGCAGTTCTATCCGTGCCTTCAAGTAGGGTTCTTCCTGTACGTATTCCACCGTACGGAAGCGCGAGATGCCTTGCACAACTAATCGAATCGTCCCATCGGGAGCGCGGAACAAGCGATGGACAACTGCGGCGGTGCCATATTCATATAAATCCGGCGGATTCGGTTGTTCCAGCTCCGGGTTCTTCGATGCCACCAGGCCAATAATACGTTGGTCAGAAGTGACCACATCATCCACCAACCGAATGGAGCGTGGCTGGCCAATGGTTAGGGGTACAACCGTTTGTGGATAGACAACCAGCCCTCTCAGCGGTAAGATGGGCAGGATTTCTGGAATCTCGCCCTCTGCTTTGGCTTCCTCGCCTAGGGGCTGGGTGGTATCCGCATCACTTTTTTCCCCGCTCTCTGAGCTTGGAGGCAAAACAACCTCATTGAGAAAAATTTCATCGCCGTCAAAATAGCCAAGCAATTCCATCATATTTGATAGCCAACGTGTAGCAGACATGTGCTCCTTACAAACTCAACCAAAACCTTCGTTACCCAATCAAAAATCTTTTTCTCATTTCCGAATGGGAATGTGCTGTGGAGCTTTCTTAGGGAGGGTGATCCGCAAGAAGCCCGCTTGATAAACGGCCTCAATTTTTTCGGCGTCTATCGAAAACGGCAATTCCACATCGCTGACAAATTCACCAAAGCGGATTTCCATTTGGTGATAGGCGCGGCGTTCAGGGGTATCGACCCGCAAGCCGCGCACGGATAGGTATTTACCATCCAACAAAATCGTGAAGTCGTCTTCCCGCATCCCGGCGATTTCAATGCGCACGATGAGGGCGTCTTCGGTCTCATAGACATCCGTAGGCGGCCGCCAGACATGCGGCCGCACCGTAAGATACCAATGCGGAAACCCTTCACTTAAGTGCTGATAGCTCTCTAAAATATAAACACCGGGCTTTGAGAGGTTCGACTTCAAATGCAATTCCAACATGGAACGCCCTCCACTCGCAATAACCATTGGCAGAGATCAACCAAGCGCCGCTTTCGCAGCGGCTAAAACCGCCTCATAATCAGGCTCATCCCCAAGTGCAGGCATGTAGGCAACGTAGGTCAACGTATCGTTGCGATCGACCACGAAGATTGCCCGCCTCAGAATGCGCAATTCTTTAAGCAAAACCCCATATTTCTCTCCAAACTCTGCCGTCATGTGATCGGACAAAGTTAGGACACGCTCCACCCCAGCCGCGCCGCACCAATTCTTCAACGTAAATGGCAAATCCATGCTGATCATTTCGATCACCACCTCTTCCCCTAACTGACTAGCCGCTTCGTTGAAACGGCGCGTTTCACGGTCGCAAACCGAAGTATTTAAACTCGGCAATGAACCGATAATGCGCACTTTTCCTTGGGTATCGCCGAGACCACGCAGGGGTTTCCAATCCATTGTATGAACCAGAAAGTCTGGCGCTTTGTCACCAACCTTCAAGTCATCACCGACGACTGTGACTTCATTTTCTCCAAATTTGACGAGTCCCTTTCGTTCTGTAGCCATTTTAACCATCCTTCATAACAATAAGATTTTTACATTTACCAGCAAACAGATTGCTGATCTTGAGCGCCCCAGGCGGGATTCGAACCCACAACCGTTAGCTTAGAAGGCTACTGCTCTGTCCATTGAGCTACTGGGGCAAGCATAATCAACTTTGTTTCCTTTCATTCCCCGGAGTCTAGCACTGGACGTAAACCCCGATAGACACGACCACCCGATAAGACACTCAAGATGGTTTGGGCGGGTTTTCCTAAGCGTTCACTTAGTTCCAATGGGTTGAGCGGGGTGTTACCATTGGCTAAAAACACCCGGAAAATCAAATCCACTAGTGGAGTGCCCGGCGCTAAGAATTCAGGTTGCCTTGCGCAATGTTCGATTAGCACCTGTTGTAAGCCATTAATCGGTTGCACTTCTGCGGTCTGAGGGTCCACCCAATCTAATACCTCATCCGCCAATCCTTCGCTGAAGAGTTTCTGATGCTCCGGACACAAAATGTTATAGAGATACACGTGCCAGTCACGGTCATTTTGCCGCCACCACTCATAATCGATATGAAATCGAGTCTGCAGGGTCGGCTTTGAGATTAAGGGACGTTTGAGATCAGCCAACTTAACTCCTCGCCAAATCAGTTCTCTTCGCTTTCCGTGTACCGATAATGTTGATCGCCAACATGCACAAACCAAGGTCTGGAGTTTAACAAAGAAAGGAGAGGGCCCGGCGGACAACGACGCAGGAGATTAACCGCTGCATAGAGCTCACTTGCGTGGGCATGTCCTTGCGGATTCAGCTTTGACAGTTCACGTAGCATGCTAACCACAATCTTCTCAAAAGGAGTGTGTTCTCGAAGTGTCTTCTCCCAAGCTTCGTCCACCCCTTCGACATCTGGCACCATAATCGCCATGCGTTCATCAAACTGAGCGGTCACGTTGTGTTTCAACATCGCAAAGACAATCCCACCATCTGACCCTACCAAGACCGTGCGAACCCATTCACGCCCCGAGCGACGTGCCAAGCGTGTCAGGATTACCTCACCCGCTTTTTTACCACGTTGCACTTTTACAAAACTTCCGGGCATCAAGCCTCGTTTCTCATACCATTCCTTCAATCCGTAGACGTACCCATGCGTTCGCACCACCCAGGCTGGGAAACGCTCATCGGTTTCTCCATCAACGATGGTAAATCGAATTCGCGGGGCTTCGTATGCCGTCGGGAACAGCAGACGTGTCTGCGCAGAGAGGGGCAAGGTTCCTTCGCGCCAATGAGGATAGATTAAGCTAATTTGCGCCTCATCCACTTTGGTAAGTCGTTGCGGGGGTGGCGACAACTCATCCTGCAAACTTGCTTCTAGCCGCAGCATATCTTCCGTGAAGAGCGAGCGGTCTTCTTCAATCCCAGAATATTTTAGATGCAAGGGCGGTTCTAATACGGCGGCCGGCTCTAGCCGTTTGAGATACCACAAGACCTCTCCAGCAGCGCCAACCTCATCGAAGCGATCGTCTTCCTGCAAAGCATAATCCATCGAAAACTCAAGCAGTTTTGGGTTGACGTTGCTTTGCAGTTCAATCTGCTCTAAGAGTTTTACCGTTGGTAGCGGCCCGCCGCCTGCCATATCCAGCACCGCCTCAGCAAGATTAAGATGGCCGATGTTAATGTCCACCAATAGGGCCCGCGGGAACCACTTTGCGGCAATTTGAACAAAATCCGAGTGGTCTCGTAAGCCCTCGATCAATCGCTGGCTGAGAAGGTCTCCATAGGTTTCAAGAATGACTTGTTTATCGAATTGCGGCTCTTCCTCTTCAACCGGTAACGGCTGATTAAGGACATGTTGTTCTAACCCAGCCGCAAACTGGCGGGTTTCGCCTTGATCGAATTGAACTTTAATGACTTCAAAAGGCCCCAAATCTGGGTTGCGACCCGGTCGGACTGCCACAACCGTGCCTTTTCGCCAGCCCAGGTGCGGGAAAACCAGACGCTGTCCTTCCTGATAACGTTCCTTTGGGAAATAAAGCTCACATCCCTGACTACGTTCTAATTCCTGAGCGACTTTCTCTTGGCGAATGCGTTCCTCAACCAATACGGAAAGCAATTCGGCTGTGGTCAATGGCGTTTCGTTTTCCAATAAATAATTATAGAGGAATTCGATATCCTGATCACGCAGCTCAAATTGTTCCCAGTAATCCTCTTTTAGGTTAGTTGACGCAATAACCATCTCCATCTTGCCTTATCTTGTTCGAATCGCGATTCATCCTTTCAATTTCTCCAAAAGTTAATTATACTCTATCCATGAGTCAATCGTTTAGCTTTCTTAATTTTCTTAGAAAAATCTTACGCCAATCCCAGGGGGTTGTCCTTTATCGCTCGAACAATCCAGTGTTGTGTCATTACATCATAGAGACTCTCCAAGAAAATCACATCCCGGCCTATCTTTCCCAAGAAGCGGTGGGACAGCATATCTATCCGGTGAATATCGGCAAGCTCTCGGAGTCCGAAATTGTTGTCGCTGAAAAAGATTACCCAAAAGCAAAAGAATGCCTCGAGGTGCTTCTGGCACAGATCGAAGCCTCTGAAACCACCGCACTCGATGAAGATGAGGACACTCCCTTTATGGACTAGGGGAAGGTTTGACTGAGCCAGTCCAGCGGGTCAACCTGCACTCCATTGACCCAAATTTCAAAATGCAGGTGCGGTCCCTGCGAGCGGCCGGTGGATCCCACCAAACCGATCAATTGCCCCGCCTGTACACGCTCTCCCGCCTGAACATAGATTTCCTTTTGATGATAATATCCGCTGTAGACTCCCCAGCCATGATCGATCATGGTGGCATTGCCGCGCACAGTCAAGGGCCCGGCGAAGACCACCACCCCATCCGCCGGAGCATAGATTTCAACCCCTTCTTTACCGACAATATCCAATCCGCTATGGAAGTAGTCATAGGTGCCACCGTTATACGAGCGACGATTCCCAAAGCGAGAAGACCAACAATCCCCAGAAGTCAAACAGTAGTCCTTTGAGAGGGGCGAAGGAAAGACAAACGCACCTTGCCAATATTTTTGGGGAGTAAAGGCTTGTGCATACGAAGCCCACAACTCATTTTCCGGTTCGGTGACGGCCGGGTCGATAGTTTCCGGGTCTACGGTGAGCGGGTTATCATAGGGATAATCGACCTTGCCAACACTGACCATTTGAGAGAGCAGAGCGCGACGATTTTCAGGGGAGACGAGTTGAACTTCAAACGGATACAAACCGGGCACTGCCATGGCATGCACCCCAACCAGGAGCACATAGTCCCCAGCGGACTCTTCGACCAGTGGGAGCGTCCGATCGAAAAAGCTAGCTTGTAGGTTCATCCCTGCTTTCCCCTTGAGACGAATCACGGCTGTTTTCCCTTGCAACAAGCGCTGTGGAGAGAAAGTGACCTCCATAAGGGGACAGGTCAAGTCACTCAACGTTGCAGTCTGAACTTCCTCTAGCCCCAGATAAGGTTCGCCGGGCAAAAGTTGAAGGGTTTGGGTGAGCTGATTTTGAGATGCTATCTGCCAAGGGTTGGCTTGCGCTAGAATAGATAATTCCAACGGGGAAAGTTGCTCAGGGAGCAGGAAACAGGACGCAGCGGAAGCCATTTGTCCTTCGGGCAGAACTAACGAGGTACCAGCATAAAGTTCATTGGGGGTGATAATATGGTTTAGACGGATTAATAATTCAGGGGCAATGCGATACTTGCGGCTCACCCAGTCCAAGTTCTCTCCATAAGCTATCGGCAAGCTCGTCAAACGGCCAGAATATCCCTCGACAGCCGGGATGGTCAATTCCATTCCTACCATCAATTGATTGGGATTTTCAAGATTGTTGACGGCCGCTAACTCGGTTACCGAAACTCGAAAACGTTGGGCAATGCTCCACAGCGAGTCACCTGCCTGTACGAGGTAGGTAGCCCGATCGCCTGAGTCCTGCGCTTGGACCGATAAAATCGGCACTGCCAGAATCAGAATCAAGATCAACCAACGAGACAATTTAGCGATCATTTCTGCAACACCTATGCACCGATAAAATCGATTATTTCCCCTTCGTGAAAGTCATCGAGACGCGTTGGATGGCATTCGATGATATACTGAGCAGCTTTTTGAGGAACGAGGGCAACCTGCCATGGACGGGCAAGCTTTCGATCGACCACCCGCCGTTTCTCATCCAACCAAATCACCGCCAATGAGAAAGAGACGCCCAACATGTGAATGGCTGTATCCCATCGACTCGGCCTCGAATACCAGAAAAGCAGGCCTTGATCGGGCGGTGGAGGTGGAGAAAAGAGAAAGCCTCGCCCACGCGACCAAAAGGTACGACAAACTCTCAACGATAACGGCGGCTCAAAGGGCTTCTGCGCTCGCCCGACTCTGATCCATGAAATCGAAGCCATAATCAAAACAATCGTTTAGGATTCGTCTGCAAAGATTTTTGCCACGCTATCCAAAAGCTCTTGGGGCGTAAAGGGCTTTGCCAAATAATCGTTCACTTTGGCAATTTCCAATCCCAATACACGGTCAATGTTCTGCGCCCGTGCGGTAATCACGATCACTGGCAACGATTTGGTGCGTTCATCGGCACGCAATTGGTGATAAACGTCCCAACCATCCATGTCGGGCATCATTAGGTCAAGCAAGACTAAATCGGGCTGTTCGGAAAAGATAGCTCGCATCCCCTCTCGCCCGCCATTGGCACCTAGCACTTCATAGCCCTTACGCCCTAAGATTAAGCGCACCAAATCGATCATTTCCGGCTCATCTTCAATATAAACGATCTTTTTCTTCATGCTCTCCTTCCGCTAAAAAAAGGCACCTCCTTATTAGTTTACCACATTCCCAATTCTCCAATTCGCTGAACACTTGCCATGCCCATCAGGCTGGAATATAATCACAAAAAATTCTGAATCGGAAAGGCAATCTATGATCGATGTAAACGACCTTCGCAAAGGAGTTACCTTCGAACTTGACGGAAATTTGTACAAAGTCCTCGAATACGAACACCATAAACCTGGCCGAGGCAAAGCGACCATCCGAGTAAAAGCTCGCGATCTGCGCAGCGGCGCCACCTTAGAGAAAACCTTCATCTCCGGCGATCGTGTCCAAGATGTCCGTTTGGACTATCACAATGTGCAGTATCTATATTTTGACGGCAGTCTCTACCACTTCATGGATACAGAGACCTACGACCAACCAGCCATTCCTGCTGAAGTGATCGGCGAAAACGCCGGTTATTTGAAAGAAGGCCTTGAGCTTAAACTCACCTTTTATAACGGTGAACCGATTGATATTGAGTTGCCCATTACCGTGGATATGGTGGTGACCGAAGCGGAGGTCGCCGTGCGCGGCGATACGGCTACCGGGGTGACCAAGCGAGTGACCACCGAGACCGGCTTGCAGGTTCAGGTGCCAAATTTTGTCGAAGTGGGTGATACCATCCGTATCGACACGCGCAGCGGCACGTATGTAACGCGTGTGTAATGAAAACACCTGCTGGTAAAGAATGCCCCTACTTTTATGGGGATTATTTTCGCGGTCGAAAGATCGAAGAGTGTCGCTTGCTCAGCGCAGCGCTGCCGCCGCTGCCATGGAAGCCCAGCCTGTGTCAGACTTGCCCGGTGCCGGCAATCCGCCAAGCAAACGCTTGCTCTCATCTTGAGTTGAAACCGCGCCTAACGCGGCCTTTCCCCTTCTTAAGACAACAAGTTCAGGTAACAGCTTACTGCACCAAATCCAAACAGGTTGTCTTGGAACCATTTATCGGTTGCGGCGAATGCCATCCCTTGCCTTTTGCTTTACCAGGAGAAGACGATGACGCTGACACTGCTGCTTGACCTTGACGACACCTTGCTCCAAAACAAAATGGAGACCTTTATTCCCGCTTACCTTCAAGCTTTGTCGAAACACCTAGCCGAGAAAGTATCGCCCGACCATTTGGTCAAACATCTGATGCGGGCAACGCAGATCATGGTTTCCAACGATCGTCCCGACCGCACGCTTAAGGAAACCTTTGATCAAGCGTTCTATCCAGCACTAGGAATTGACGAAAGCCAAGTACACGAGGAAATCGAGGATTTCTATCAAAATCACTTCACCCAATTGCAAGGATTGACTCACCCAATGCTGGGTGCGGTGCAACTGGTCAAAGAAGCCATTGCTAGAAATTACGCCCTGATTTTGGCAACGAATCCGCTCTTCCCGCTGCTTGCCAACTTACACCGTTTGAAATGGGCTGGTTTAGAGGACACGATTCCACACTTTCGGATCATTGCTTCCTATGAAACCTTTCATTTTGCGAAACCCAACCCTGCCTTCTTTATGGAGCTTCTGGCGCGGGATGGCTGGCGCGAGCAGGGTGTAGTGATGGTAGGTAACGATCTCGAAATGGATATCCTGCCGGCCAAAAAGGTCGGAATTCAAACCTTTCTAGTATCTTCCCCTACCTCGGCTTCAATGGGCGGCAGCTTGACCGACGTTTTACCTTGGCTGGATAAAACATCCGCTGAAGAGATGATGCCAAACTTCTCCTCGGTCGAAGCCATTTTGGCGATCTTAAAATCTACAGCCGCAGTTTTGCCCGTGCTCTGCAACAAACTCCCCAGTCAAGCTTGGAATGCCCGTTTCGAAGAAAACGAATGGTGCCAAACAGAAATCCTCTGTCACCTGCGAGACGTGGAAATTGAAGTCAATCTGCCGCGCTTGCGCAAAGCCATCGAAACCCCTAACCCCTTTATCGCTGGCATCGACACCGATCCATGGGCAGAACAACGCAACTACCGCCAACAAAGCGGAGAAAAAGCACTACAGGATTTTCTTCAAGCCCGCCTTGAACTACTCAGCCTGCTACAAGAATTGCCTCCCCAAACCTGGAATCAAAAGGTGCGTCATGCGATCTTCGGACCCACCACGTTGCAAGAGCTGATTGAGATTATCGCCTCACACGATCGCATTCACATCCGTCAAATCGTCCAGAATCAAACCTGCGCTTTGCGAAATTAGTACGCCTCGATTAACGCCAGCAGGGGTTAAGCATACTGAACGCCAAATCGAATGGTCAGCCAGATTGTAGCTGGCTCGTTCGATTTCTTAGCCAAAACAAGACACTTGTACGAATTTGATCAAATTTCTGAATACGGAGGAAACGATGCGCCGACGGGTCGTTGTTACCGGATTGGGTTGTATTAGCCCAGTTGGAAATGATATCCACACCCTTTGGGAATCCATCTCTCATGGTGTTTCCGGGATTGGGCCTATCACCCAATTTGATGCTTCGGAGCATAAAACCAAAATCGCTGCCGAAGTGAAAAATTTTGACGCAGCCGCTCTATTCGGCGCCCGCGAAGCGCGCAAGATGGATCGGTACACCCAATTTGCCCTCGCCGCCGCGCAACAAGCCCTGCAACAAGCGAAACTAGCCATCGACGATTCGGTGCGCGACCGCATTGGCGTGGTGATCGGCACCGGCATCGGTGGGATTCACACTTTAATCGAGCAATATCACGTGTTCCAAGAAAGGGGGCCAAGTCGCGTGAGTCCGTTTTTGGTGCCCATGATGTTGCCCGATAGTGCCGGCAGTATGGTTGCTATTCACTTCGGTTTACGGGGTCCTAACCTTGCGGTGATCACGGCCTGCGCGACAGGGAACAACGCCATCGGGGAAGCCACAGAAATGATTCGCCGAGGGCAAGCCGACGTGATGTTAGCTGGCGGAAGCGAAGCCGCACTGATACCGGTGGCAATGGCGGGGATGAACGTCATGGGCGCCCTCTCCACCCGCAATGACGACCCGCCGCGCGCTTCTCGCCCCTTCGACTTGCATCGGGACGGATTTGTGATGGGTGAAGGAGCCGCTGTGCTGGTCTTGGAGGAGCTTGAATTTGCTCAAAAGCGGGGTGCAACCATTTTGGCAGAGATCAGCGGTTATGGACATACCAATGACGCCTATCACGTCTCTGCACCGGCCGAGAACGGTTATGGAGCAGCCTTATGTATGCGTCAAGCCTTGGAGAATGCCAATCTAACCGTTGCGCAGATTGACTACATTAACGCCCATGGTACCAGTACGCCGCTCAACGACAAGAGCGAAACAATGGCGATCAAAACCGTATTTGGTGAACGGGCTTACCATGTCCCCATCTCCTCCTCCAAATCAATGACCGGCCATTTGCTGGGCGCCTCGGGCGCATTGGAAGCGGTGATTTGCGTACTTGCCCTCCAACATCAGTATTTGCCCCCGACGATTAACTACGAGACCCCCGACCCGGAATGCGATCTCGATTATGTTCCCAATATCGGCCGGGCAGCAAATGTCAGGCATATTCTCTCCAATTCGTTTGGCTTTGGCGGACATAACGCTTCGATCATTCTCAGCCAATATCAGGAGTAACAAGCATGTCAAGGTATGCCCATATAACCGGCTGGGGAATGGCGATTCCCCAGAAGGTCTTGACCAACTATGATTTGGAAAAAATGGTCGAGACTTCCAATGAGTGGATTCTCTCGCGCACCGGTATCGCTGAACGGAGAATCGCGGCTGAGAACGAATCTTCTGCCTCGCTAGGCGTTCAAGCAGCGCTGAAAGCCTTGGAAGTCGCAAATGTTCATCCGTTGGAGGTAGACCTCATCATTGTTGCCACGTCCTCGCCTGAGCATATCTTTCCGGCTACCGCCTGCATTGTGCAAGATCAAATCGGCGCCAAGCGGGCTGGCGCCTTCGATTTATCTGCAGCCTGTAGCGGCTTTATCTACGCCTTAGATCTGGCTGCGGCGGCGATTCGCAGTGGCGCCCTCAACACCGTTTTGGTCATCGGCGCTGAAACACTCTCGCGTTTTGTCGATTGGAACGATCGAAACACCTGTGTGCTCTTTGGGGATGGTGCCGGCGCGTTTGTCTTGCAAGCCAGCGAAGAACCCGGCGGCGTCCTTGCCGGGGTCATGCGCTCAGATGGCTCTGGTGCAGAGCTGCTCACCCTCGAAGCGGGTGGAAGCAAAGTGCCTGCCAGCCAGGCTACCGTGCTGAACGGACAGCACTACATCCGCATGAACGGTCGCGAAGTCTTCCGCTTTGCCACGCGGGTCATGGCTCAATCTACCCTCGAGGTGATTCAAAAAGCCAAGCTGTCCCTCACAGAGATCAGCGTCATCATACCGCACCAAGCCAACCAACGCATCATCGAGGCGGCGGCAAAAAATCTTGGTTTGCCGGTGGAAAAGGTCATCTCCAACATCCATCGCTACGGTAACACCTCCACAGCTTCTATCCCCATCGCCACTTGCGAAGCCCTTCAAGAAGGCAAGCTTAAAGCCGGTGATACGGTAGTGTTTGTCGGTTTCGGCGCCGGCCTCACTTGGGGCGCTGTGCTTGTGCAATGGACAGGACCGCTGCCGACCAAGAAGCGCGTCTACCCGCGCCGTTACCGTTGGTTTGCCCGCTTGCGCTCCCGAATTCTGCGCTTGTGGCGCCGCGTGGAAGGCTTTTTGTGGGGGAAAAACGCCACCTAGAGCGCAAAAATTATCCTGGTTTTATCGCTGATGGCAGGCAAGCCCGATTCGACAGACAAACCGGTTATTTGCCGTACTTCGCGTAACGCCTTTACCCCAGCTATCCTCCCATTTTCAGTTGTCCAAAATCGTTAGAGAGACGTTAATATTCCCTCTCAAGTACTCCAATTTATTCCATTCTAGTTTAGAGATTGGTATAATCAAAATAGAAAAGGCTATTGGAATGAAAGCTGGAGGTTATAAGTGAATCCGTCACGGAATCGATCTTCTCTGGTATATCTCCTGTTATTTGTGGCGATTATTGTCCTGGTGGTATACCAGTTTCAACAAAGTCCCACAACGCAGGACGTAATCCCTATAAACAAAGTCGCCAATGACATTCAGAGTGGCTTGGTAGAACGCATTGTCGAAGACAACAATCGGTTGCGAGTCATTTATTCCGATGGCACAGAGCGCTATTCACACAAAGAATCGGAAACAACCCTGGTCGAACAGCTCAAGGCCTTTGGAGTCAGCACAGAACAATTGGCAGCCAGCAACATCAAAATAGAGGTCAAACCCCCTTCTCCTTGGGTTGGGGTGGCAACCATTCTGGGTTATGTCTTGCCCTTCCTGTTTTTGGCAGGCGTTTTCTGGTTCGTCTTTCGCCAAGCTCAGGGCAGTAATAGCGCCGCCTTGTCCTTTGGCAAATCCCGTGCCCGCATGTTCACCGGCGATCAGCCCAAAGTCACCTTTCAAGATGTGGCCGGGGTAGAAGAAGCCAAGGAAGAACTCCGCGAAGTGGTGGAATTTTTGCGCGAACCGGAGAAGTTCATTTCACTCGGCGCCCGCATTCCTAAAGGGGTTTTGTTGGTCGGACCGCCAGGCACCGGCAAGACGTTACTCGCCAAAGCGGTGAGTGGTGAAGCCGGCGTGCCGTTCTTCTCCATCTCCGGTTCGGAGTTTGTCGAGATGTTCGTCGGTGTTGGCGCCAGCCGGGTGCGCGATTTGTTCGATCAAGCTAAGCGTCATTCGCCGTGCATCGTCTTTGTCGATGAGATCGACGCTGTCGGCCGCCAGCGCGGCGCCGGATTGGGTGGCAGCCACGACGAGCGCGAGCAAACCCTCAACCAGATGCTTGTCGAGATGGACGGCTTTGACACCGATACTAATGTGATCATTGTTGCCGCCACCAACCGCCCAGACATCCTCGACCCAGCCCTGCTCCGTCCTGGCCGCTTTGACCGCCGCGTCATCCTCGACCGTCCCGATATGCGCGGTCGCGAAGCTATCCTCAAAGTGCATACGCGCGGCAAACCCTTAGCCCCGGAGGTCGATTTAGCCGTAATTGCCCGCTCTACACCGGGCTTTGTCGGCGCCGACCTCGAAAATCTGGTCAACGAAGCCGCCATCCTCGCCGCCCGCCGCAACAAAAAGATGATCGGGCAAGCCGAATTAGAAGAAGCCATTGAGCGTGTCATTGCCGGACCGGAACGCAAGAGCCGTCTGATCAGCGCCGAGGAAAAGCGCATTGTCGCCTACCACGAAGCCGGGCACGCGGTGGTCATGAACGCCCTGCCGGAAGCCGATCCGGTGCACAAGGTTTCCATCATCGCCCGCGGCATGGCTGGGGGCTACACCATGGCGCTGCCCGAAGAAGACCGCACGCTCATGCCGCGCAAGAAGCTCATCGCCGATATGGTTGGACTGCTAGGCGGGCGTGCCGCGGAAGAGTTGGTCTTCGACGATATCACTTCTGGAGCTGCCAACGATTTAGAGCGAGTGACGCGGATGGCACGTTCCATGGTCACCCGCCTAGGGATGAGTGAAGAACTTGGCCCGTTGGTGTACGGTCAGAAAGAAGAGCTGATCTTCCTCGGCCGCGAAATTGCTGAGCAGCGCGATTATTCTGAAGCCGTAGCGCAAAAGATCGACGAAGAAGTGCGCAAGCTGGTCAACCAAGCCTA
>QEXX01000059.1 GCA_003130835.1 Anaerolineae bacterium
CGAGATTTATCTCGTGGATTCAGACGACATGAATGTCGCTTACACGGTAGCACGAGATTTATCTCGTGGATTTAGGCGACATGAATGTCGCGGCACGAATGAACTGCGTAACGTCAGTTATTAAGAAACGCTGCTAACACTTCTGGAGCGGTGCCGGGACCGTATTCATACACTGCCCGCCAAGGCAGGTAATGGGTTTTGAATTGATCTTGGAAGTAGATTTGTCCGTCCTTATATACGGTGCGCAGAATGGTCACGTCTGCGCCTTCGGCTGCCCAATCTATTTGACGGATTTCGTTTGGGGCTAATTCCGGATTCTCTTGAAAGAGCGGCTCAGGGGGTTCAACAATAAACTGTAAGCCGCTGGTTTGCCATTCCACCACCCGCCCATCCGAAGTGGAATAGAATTTCCACGTCAGGGTGCGCGCCGGGGCATTCACATAGGTCTCCATCAGCAGCCAATAGGGGGTGTCGTTTTTGAACTTGAAATCCACCACCGGCACAAAGACGGTCGCATCTAAGCCGGCTAAACTCGTGTCAATGCCTCCAGAGCGAGTTTGCTCGTAATAACTCACCCGATAGGCATGCGAATGGCGCTCAATAATTGGATAGCCGCCAAAAAAGGCTGTGCGGAACAAGGTGGTACTGACCTGACAGACACCTCCACCAACCCCCTTAATCGTGCGATCGCCATAGATAATCAGCGCTTCAGCGTAGCCATTGTCCAAGCTTACATCCCCAAGTTTTTCGGCCATCGAAAAGGTCTCGCCCGGTGCGACTAACACGCCATGAAAACGGGCTGCCGCAGTTTGAATGTTTTGAATGCGCTCCGCGCTGGAGCCGTAGAAGTAGGAAGTGTAGCTGCTCACCAGCTCACGGATGCCCAATTGCTCTGCTGTAACTGTATCCCCGATTTGGGGGGGTTTAGTATCCATCACCAATTCAATGCGGTGTTCACCCTGCAACAGCTTTTGTTCGATGGTTTGGAGGGATTTTGGGATATTTAAGGTACGCCCGATAATTGCGGTTTGAATCACTTCTAATTGTCGGGTTTCGTCGTTGAAAATAAAACGGGCGTTTTCGGGAGAGCGGTTGGTCTCCTTGGCAATTTTTTCCAATTGGGCTTGCAGCAGTTCTTCTTGAAAGCCGATCCGTACGGTGGCACCCGAAGAGGTCTGAAGGCGTTCAATTTTGAGCATCCTGACCAATTCGGCTGGCTCAAAGCGCCATTCACGGGTCTCCTCTTCGCCCATTGCAGGTACTTGTAGGACAAGCGCAGACCTTAAGATTGCTCGCACCGTCTCTGCTTGGCTGGAGAGATCTAAAATTTCTGGCGGCTGTTCCTTTACACTCAACCTCACGATGCCGTCAGTGAGAGTCAGGAGCTGATTACGCAAGGAAGTTAACGAACTCTCGTAATCCAAGCTGCGCCCAACCCTGCCCGGCAGAGCTTGTACCTCTAAATCGCGGATTTGCAAGCTAGCTTCTACCGTTGGGACGTTAATCTCTGCCGCAATCGCCTGTAAGACCGCCAGCGCCTTGCGCTCATCATAGGTCATACGCGGGGATAACGAGGCACCCCGTAGCCAAATTTGTAAGGGGGTAAAGAGGCGTGTCCACAGGTCTCCTTCGCGTCCAAGGCGATAGGCAACCAGAGCGGATTGTTGTGCATCGAGGAAAAACCCTACCTCGGAAGGAGCAAAAGCCCAAACGCGCTCGTTATCTTGCAGGATGATGCGCCCCTTTTGGGAATAGAGCAGATTTTGTTCGATTTTCTGACGAGCCTGTTCTAAGCTCAGCCCCGAGACATCCACCCCTCCAACCCGCACCTTAGGATAGATGCGGCCTGAGTAGGTCACACTGAGGAAAAGGTTTGCGAGAACGATACTGACTAGAAATAGCCCTACCCCCCCAATCAGGGCAATCAAGCCATTGAGTAGCAATGGCTGCCAAGATAAAGAGGTTGGCTGTATGCTCGCAATGCGTTTCATGGTGCTTGAAAGAATTATATCGTAATTGTTCGGCAAGCTTTAAGCGAGCATACCATCGATTACGACACGCAGGCATCCTCGCCTAGGCTGACACACAATTAACAAAGCGTCAGACGAGGGCGCCTGCTCTCCAGTTTTGTCATCATCTATAAGACCAATCTTATGCTATAGACCGATCTCAAGCAACCCCTTCTAAGTTTGCCATCTCATCCTTTTCACTAACCGTCAGCACCTTGGCTAAATCGAGCAAGATGATCAACCGCTCACCCACTTTGGCAATTCCGGTGATAAAGGCGCTATTGATCGTAGTTACCATAGGGGGTGGAGGTTCAATGGCTTCTTCTTGCACCCGCAAGACCTCAGACACTGCATCTACAATCATGCCGATTTTCATTCCATCCATTGAGGTCACGACAATGCGTTTATCCTCGCGGCTGGTCTCAGCATGCGATTCTTTCGAGCCAAGCCCAAAGCGTTTGCGCAAATCCATCACCGGCAATACACTGCCTCTTAAGTTGGTAATGCCTTCTACAAAAGCTGGGGCTTGGGGCACAGCTGTAATCGGCTGCATTTTGATAATGCTCTCTACTGCAGCGATGTCAACGCCGTAATGCTCATTGGCTAATTCAAAAACTACAAGCTGGCGTTCCATTTGACCTCCTTATATCTGCTAATTAGTACCATAGACTGGCTCGGCTAATACTCCACTAGGAAGTCCGAGGGCTTCTTCGTTAGGCATCCCGTCCGGCAAGGATGACCGATCGTCGAATTGAAACTGCATGACGATTTTGTTCAACTGCACAGCTAGCGCAGCTAGGGACTGGGCAGCCGCAGCCACTTCTTCCACTTGAGCCGTCATTTCTTCTGCCGAAGCCGAAACCTCCTCAATGGCTGCCGAGTTCTCTTCAGCGACCGAAGCAATGTTCTCGATCGCTTGGGTTACCGTTTGTGCTGAAGCCGACATTTGTTCTGAAGCGAAGATATTCTGTTCTAACACAGAAGAAACCGCATCCATGGCGGTGATCATTTCTTCGGCTGCTTGTTGCATTTGTGCAGAAGCATTGCTCGTATTCGAAGCCCGCTTTTGAACCATCTCTGCCGCATCTAAGATATTTGAAAGGGAATGGCCGGATTCATTCGCCAATTTCATGCCTACCTGAACCTCATCAGTGGTTTCATTCATCGATGCGACGGCCTCTTGCACGGTGGCTTGAATGCGTTTGACCAATTCACCGATTTCCTTGCTCGACAAGGCGGCTCGTTCCGCCAATTTGCGCACCTCATCCGCAACGACTGCAAAGCCCTTCCCATGCTCGCCGGCTCGAGCCGCCTCGATGGCAGCATTGAGCGCCAGCAGATTCGTCTGAGAAGCAATATCTTGAATCGTCTCCACGATCGAGTGGATTTCAGCCGAGCGCTCTCCCATCTCGCGCACTTTTTCAGCCGAGCTATTTACCTTAGATACGATTGCTTGCATACTGCGGATGGTAGCTTCCACGCTCTTAAATCCATCTTGCGCTGCCTTAGTGGCGTTAACCGCATTTTCAATTACGGTTTGGGCGTTGGAAGCTACCTGGCGAATGATGGTCGAGATTTGTGTCGTGAGGTTAGAAGCAGAAGCAACCGCCTTTGCTTGCTCCTGAGTGCCTGAAGCGACATTTTCAATTGCTCGAGATAACTGGTCTGTAGAAGCAGCCGTTTGGGCAATCGACTCTGATTGCTGACCAATCCCTTTCGTTACTTGCTGAACCGTAGCTGCAATTTGCGATGTGGCTTGCCCGGCTAGATCAGCTGAACTCGCCAATTGGGTAGAAGCTTCATATAACGATTGACTGCTCTTTGCCACTTGTTGGATGGAATGTTTGAAGGAGTTAATCATCCTTGAGAACGCATTTCCGAAGATGTCTTTCTCAGAACGAGGGGTTACTTGGATCCAGAGCTTTCCTTCGGCAAGTTGCTCACTCAAAAAAGCCATCTCGGCTAGATAGGCGATCATCTCATAGAATGCAGATACCAGTTGCCCGATCTCATCTTTGGAATTTTGCTCTACTTTGACATCTAACTCGCCCCGTGCAATCTTTTGGGCACTGATCGTTAGCTGTTCAATGCGGGTTACCAACTGATCGATCCATTTCCAAACGACCAGTAAGGCGAGGATAATGAAGGCTAGTGAGACTAGCACCATATTCCGTAACAAGTGCTCAACTTGAGCGCGTTGAGTTAATACTGCAGTGATGCTCAGTGCAAGTGCAAGGCACACAAAACAAGAACCAAACCATACAATCAAGGTGGTTTTCAAAGAAGTTCTTCCCAATGATGACTTCATTTAGGTTCTCTCCTTGTGACTTAGCCACTTTGTAGATGACATGATCGACTCACATTTTGCGGTTGATCACTCCTACAGTCTTGCCTCGCTTGAGGCATGACCGGCAAGACTCGTTCGAAAGATATGGGGCTTGTCAATCGCAGCATCGGCGCGATTGCCGTTACACCCTCTTATTACACATGATTTCTCATCAATTTGGAATAAAAGACAGATGAGTATCGTGTAAAAGTTGCGTAAAGGATGACGCTCAGCTCAGAATGTTGAGCGCCTTGCGCATTGTTTCAGCCCATTGGAGGCTTTGCAAATAGATATCCCGAATGAGATCATTGTTTAGATGGAGAAAATGAACCTTCTCCCATTCAGCTCTCTCATAGGCTAAGACGCATTGGAGTACCTGGCCAATCATCCCCTTGCCTTCAAGTAATCCCTCTTTGATAACCATGGACAACCGAATATTTTCCAACAATTCTTCAAGAGGGGTATCCATAATTGCATCCAAGGCAGAAAGCAAGCCAGCTAGGAAATAAGACTCGGGATCACTCAGTTTGGCATGAATCGCCAACAATTCACTCATGCGCGCCCGTACCATTGCCAGGATTGTCAATTCGCGAGGCTTATCCTGCTTCTCGGCAAGGAGAATCAAGGTAAGCCAACCGCGCAGCTTCTCCAAGCCCAGTAAAGCCATTGCCTGACGGATGGATTTAATCTCTGATCGGATGCCGTAATAAGCGGAATTGGTTAGCCGTAAGAGTTTATAACTCAGAATGGCATCCTGTGAGATGATCTGCTCTAGCGCTTCAAATCCCACGTCAGGGTCTTGCAGTTTTGCTAACAACTGCATTAAGACAAAGCGGGAGCTAGGCACCTTTCGCCCCGTAATCAGGTTCGGCCGGCAAAGGAAAAACCCTTGAAAAAAGTCAAAGCCAGCCTGCATACACAAATTCAATTGTTCCTGCGTTTCAACCTTTTCGGCTAATAACTTCGCTCTCTGAAATTGCAAGCGATAAGCCAGAGGTTGAAGTTTTTCTGGAGGGATTAAGGTCAAATCTAACTTCAAAATATCCGCAACGTTTAATAACGAGCGAATGGTTGCAATGGAAGCCACGTCATCCAAGGCAATCTGATAGCCTTGCCGGGAGAATTCTTGAATATTGTCGAGGACTTCCTTATCTAAAATCCAATCCTCCGGCACCTCAATGACCAGTTGACGAGGAGCAAAGGGAATTGGATATTTTTCAAGGAAAAATTGGCGTGTCAGGTTAATAAAAGCTTTTTGGCGGCCGACAACCTCTTCTAACCCAATCTCGGCAAAGGTGTTGAGAATCACCTGAGAGGTCGCTTCATCTTCGTTCAGAAAGGTGGCGGACTCACTTCCTTTACTACGATAGAGAAGTTCATAGCCTATAACCCGTAAGTATCGATCAAAGATGGGTTGCCTGCCAATAAAAACATTCGGCAACACCCCCGTTGGCAGAACACGGCGCGGAACATTTGGAGGAAATTCAGAAAAGTTGTCCCCCATAGGGAAAATCCTAATTTCTCTCTACAGGTTAGACCGAGACCACCTTAGATATCCCGTAATAATGCTTCTTGCAATACACTATTTGAATTATAAACGCTTTTTTAAATTTGACCATTTTGCTTGCCCATCGGATGGCTGCTCATAAGGTAAAGCGGTTTGCTACAACCGTATTCCCTTGAGAAATCACCCGTTGGCTGCCTTCCCGCAACGCAAGGTGAATGGTCAAAGAACCGATCTCGCAATTTAGGGGCACAATTAGGCGAGCAAAGTCCAACGTTGAGATAATCGCCCCTTTTCCCATCAAGAAGGTTGGTGGAGAGATGACTGACTCGTATCCCGCTTGTGCTAAAAGCACACTCGCCCTCCCGGTGATTACATTCGCTAACTCAGCAATACTGCTCTGGGCAAGGGCACTCAGCGACTTCAATTCTTCTTCCATCATACGAGAAGCAAGAGCAATGGCGGTCTGGTTATTCAAGCTATAGATCACATTTCCCATCACTTGACCGACCAAACTGATGATGATGGTAATATCATCTGTCGAATAGGGTTCTTTATCGAGGTTTAGCTCACCGCGGGTAACCGTCAAGCGGGTTTCAGCTTGTAAGACCTGATAGGCTGCTTCAACAAAAGGGTTTAGAAACTTAACGTTCATTTCTCCTCCGAAAGAACAGCAATTATTTTTTCGCTGAATCCGGCACCATTACCGGGACAAAGGTTGATGAGTGCGTTCCAGGAGGGGCTTCCCGCAATGCCAAATGCACCGATACCTCGCCCAGCTCCGTTGTCAGAGGCACAACCACTCGGGCAAAATCTAATGTAGAGATCGTAACGCCACGTCCGTGAATCAAGGTAGGAGGGGAAATATTCGCAGAATAACCCGCTTTTGAAAGCCGGATGGTCGCTTGCCCCGAAATGACATTTCCTAATTCAGCAACGCCACTTTGTGCCAAGTTGTCAAACTCGGGAAATTCTTGTCCCATCACGCGCGAGACCAAAGCCAAGCCGGTTTTTTCAGACAATCCATAGAGGACAACCCCTTGCACTTGTCCAACCAAACTAATCAGGACGGTCACATCATCCGTGGTTAGAGCAGATTTATGCAATGTTAGATTACCACGTTTCACTTCAACGCCACATTCAGCTTGTAGCACCTCTGAGGCAGCTTCGACGAAAGGGTTTAAGAATTTTACATTCATGCCATGAATCTCCTTGTCCGAATAAATTCATCTGCTTCTTCGACAAAGGGTAAAATTCGGTCAGAAATCTCGTTGAACTTATGATCATTCCAATTCATTCTCTCAACAGCGAGCGGATCCACCGAATACTGCAAGCCATCTTTTCCTAAGCCGATGCCCAGGCTCATCGCAACAGCATCCGCTAGGTGCACTGCCGCAGCTAAGATTGCACCTTCGTTTGCCTGTGACGGGCGATGATGGTTAGCGATGGCATCCACCAATGGATTGGGTAATCGCCAACGACGTGCCAGTTCTGCCCCTAGAGCTGCATGATCAATCCCAAAATGTGACAATTCCATTTCATTAAAGGGGCGCCCTTGCCAATCGGGTTGGCTGGTGTTGGTATTTCGCAATAATATTTCGAGGGCGAGTTTTCCTATATCACACAATAAGCCGGCATGATACGCTTCCTCGGAGATTTTTTGTCCAAAATCTGCTGCAATCAAACGCGCTCCTGCAGCGACCGCAATCGAGTGTCGCCAAAGTTCGCCGCGTTCGAGGGCATAGCCTGGGGCAGGGCGTTCAAGAAATGAGGCTACAGAAGCAGCAAGAATCAGGCTATGTAAGGTGCGGTAGCCCAAATACGTCACGGCTTGATGAACGGTAGAGACCGGATATTTCAAACCATAGTAGGCAGAGTTTGCCCAACGTAAGACCAAACTCGTCATCGCTTCATCCATGGCTAAGATTTTTGCTACATCAGCCATATCCGATTTCGGATCTCGGATGAGGTCTAAAGCCCTTTGAGCCACTTGAGGCATCGGCGGCAACTCACCAACCCTACGGATTAAATCATCCATCGTAACTTCGGGAGACATGACTATACCCTCTCATAAAAAGAAATTCCCGCATTGCGCAACCCATAGGTTTGCGGATGAGGGATAATTTCCGTTGCCCCAACGAAGAGAACGCCGCCCGGGCGCAAGGCATCTCGAAACGCTTTATACAATTGATCTTTGGCGGCGGAAGTGAAGTAAATCACCACGTTGCGACATACAATGAGATCCAGCTCTTTCGGAAAAGGATCGGCAAACAAATTGTGTTCGCGAAACTCCACCTTTTTGATCAGAGACGATGTAACATAATACGGAGGCCCGCCTGGCTGAAGATAAACTGAGCGTTGTGTTGCGGTTAGATTTTGAATCTCTTCGGTTGTATATGGTCCTCCTTGGCGGGCTTTGTTCAATGCCCCAAGGTCATAATCGGTCGCTAAGATCGAATGTCGCCGACGCGGGGCAAGTTCATCAAGCAAAATCGCCAAACTATAAGCTTCTGCCCCAATGGAACAACCGGCACTCCAGATCCGTAACCCGCTCTCCGCTAACCCGCGTTGGAGCGCTTCTTTGAGTAAACGCGGCAACACCATTTCAGCCAAAGTCTTCCACCGTTCCGGGTCACGGAAAAAAGCTGAGACGTTGATTGTAAGATAATCACGAAAGCGATTCCGTTCTTTTTCATCGATACGAATACGCTCAAAATAGCTCTTCCAATCCGTAGAACCACTGCGCACTAGCCACGAATCCAACCGTCGGCGCATCTGCTCATCTTTGTAATGATTAAGATCAAGCTCAAGCAGTCGTTTAACCTGTCGTTTGATATCTTGATAAACCTCTAAGTCCATTGAACAGCCCTCGCTATTGCGTCTGGAATGTTCGCTAGAGGAGCTACTTCATCGGCTACGCCAGCTTCAACCACGCTGCGGGGCATGCCCCAAACCACACAACTCGATTCGTCTTCTGCGATTACCTTGCCACCAACAGAATGGGTCAAGACAGCTCCGTTGGCACCATCTCTCCCCATGCCGGTTAAGACAACCGCTACCGTAGCTTTGCCGAAATTTTGGGCAACCGAGATCAGGGTGACATCCACCGCCGGACGAACACCGTGAACGGTTGGATTCTGGTTCAGACTAACACTTCCATCTTTATCAAAGACCATGTGGAAGCCACCCGGCGCCACTAAAACCTTGCCAACTTCCAACCGATCACCCGGTTCCGCTTCTTTGACCATTAATTCGGAAAGACTATTCAGCCGCTCAGCCAAAGATCGGGTAAACCCAACGGGCATGTGTTGCACAATCACAAAGGCAGCCGGCAGATCGGCAGAAAGCTGTGGAATCAATTGATTAAGAGCGCGCGGGCCGCCCGTCGAAGCACCAATGACAACCACCTTATCCGTCTCACGACGGGGACGCACCTTTTTGGGTAACGTATCTCCAGGCCCTTTTTGGGGTAAAGAAATGGACGGCGCCAGCGCGATCACCTTTGCCTTTGCGGCACGCCGGATTTTGACCACCAAATCCTCAATGATTTGCTCAATATTGGCTTTGGATTCGGGTTTAGCGATAAAATCAATTGCTCCAAATGTGAGGGCTTGAATTGTCTCCCGCGCGCCCTCGGTCGTCAGACTGCTGACCATAATTACTGGTGTTGGGCGGGTTGCCATGATTTGTCTTAGGGTCGTCAAGCCATCCATGTGCGGCATTTCAACATCCAAAGTAATGACGTCTGGTTTGAGACTCTCAAGCAAGTTCAAAGCCTCTTTACCGTCATGGGCAGCCCCGACAATGGTCAACCCCGGCGTCTCCCCTAAGCGGCGGGTTAGGGTATAGCGCATGAAAGCCGAGTCATCCACGATCAGAACGCGGATGTTTTGATCCCCGCTGTTTTGAGGCGAACTCGTGTCACTTGGCTTGCTGGGTGGCAAAGGAGCCATGGCAATACTGCTCTATCCAACCAATTTCGCCACTGCGCTTAGGACGCGCTCCTTCTCAAAAGGTTTGACCACAAAATCACGCGCCCCGGCCTTAATGGCTTCTAAGACAACAGATTCTTGGCCTAAAGCAGTAAGCATGACCACTTTAGCAGATGAGTCAAAACTGCGAATCTCGCGCAAAGCTGTCAGCCCATCCATCTCGGGCATTGTGATATCCATGAGGACCAAATCTGGCCGAGCGCTTTTATAGGTTTCAACCGCCTTGAGACCATTTTCTGCCTCGATAATTTCATGCCCTTCGCTGCTGAGCATTTTTGAGATTCTCACCCTTAGAAATTCTGCATCGTCCACAACAAGAATTTTTGCCATTCAGTCCATCTCCTTTGCTATAAAAATTTCGTTCTAAGTTTAGACCTCTCTCTCTTGATTTCCAACGGTGCGAATCGTCATTCGACCGTCGCGGACATAGAATCGAACTGTCCGTCCGATGGTGCCACCGACTTCCTCAGCAACCAGCCTTAAGCGTAGTCGTTGCAACGTCTCATGAGCAGCTTCGACATTGCGAGTGCCAATATTAAAGGTGTGGGCAAAGCCGGGCGCAGTAAGCATATTGGCACCTCCTGCCATGCGTACAATAATTCGCGAAGGGACAGCACCAGCTTTGATCATTTCTTCCAATAGAAGCTCAATCCCCGAGGTGACATACTTGGCACTCTTTTCAACAGCACCGTTAGGGCTAGAGGGCAACACGGCATGAAGCAAGCCGGCTAGGCGAAGCTGGGGATCGTACAGACCGATTCCAACACAAGAGCCTAATCCATAAGCGACAAGGACATCGCTGACCGTGTGGCTGATTTTGTATTCACCCAATCCGACTGCGAGATTATCCTGCATTCTTTGCCTCAATTTGTTTCGCAATCGTTTCGATGGTATGATGATCCGGGATCAACCAGAAATCTGCTTGGGTTTCCCTACCGTTGCGCAAAAATTTGGCTTGCACCATCAGCACTTCTTCACTCAGCACGTCTGCGGTGGCAAGGATAACATCCATGATCGCGCCCACCATATCGACGATGACTGCTGGTGGTGAGGGTCGCGCCGCCAAGCCAGCCTTATCCGCAATTGCATTAAGGAAAAAGGAACCGGTTAGGTTTCCCAATTCTGCCAAAGCCGACCTTTCCATAGGTCCCAAATGCTTTGTCGTCCCCGGCGGCTCTCCCATCGTCAAATCAGCGAGTTCTAGGGCTTTCGGATAGGGAATCACCATCATAATTTGTCCGGGGATAGCCCCCTCGACGCGCAAATAAATGCCGACGGCCTCCGTCTCCGGACCTCCTAACAGGGTAGGAATTTCATAGAAAGGTACAGCTTTGACGGTTGGCATTGTCACGGTGAGGTCCTCGCCAACCATTGCCGACATTCCTCTAGCTGCATTGCGAATGCCAATATTCGCCATATTGGCTAAAACAGTTTGAAAGTGTTTTGCGTATTCCTCATCCATTTGAAAACCCTTTATGGATCAATCCGGTAGTCTCTCAAAGCGACCACTGCGCTCGCTCCAGGAGGTTACTAACTTAATTAATCCTTGTACATCAATCACTAAAGCTACCTGCCCATCACCCAAGATCGCCGCATTGGAGATTCCAATCACTTCACCAATCACCGAACTGAGGGACTTGACAACAACCTCTTCTTCCCCAATCAAATCGTCTACAATCAATCCCAATTGAGACTTTCCCGAACGCACCACAACGATATATTCATAATCATTCTTTGTTCTGCCATGATCACGACTTTGCAGAGCAAATACTTCCCCCAAATTACACACGGGCAAGACATGCTCACGCAGGCTAATCACCGGCCTGCCATTAACGGTTTGAATGTCTTTAGCCTTGATGCGCAATGTCTCATTCACGGTGACCAAGGGAATCGCATAGGTTGACCCACACACTTTAACCAACAAGGTGGGTACGATTGCCAGCGTTAACGGAAGAATAATGGTGAATTGGGTGCCTTTACCGAGCCAAGTCTCGACCTGAATGTTTCCATTCAATTGCTCGATATTAGCACGCACGATATCCATGCCAACTCCTCTACCGGAGACATCGCTGACTGTGCGAGCGGTTGAGAGGCCAGAGACAAAGATTAACTCGATCGCCTCATCCTCGCTCATTGCATCGGCTTCAGCTTGCGTAATTTGCCCCTTTTCAACGGCTTTGGCTTTGACTCGGTTGACATCAATCCCACGCCCATCATCTTCTACGGTAATATAAATTCTCCCCTGCTCATGGCGGGCGGTCAGTAAAATAATGCCGCGCTCCGGTTTTCCAGCTGCGCGTCTTTCTTCTGGAAATTCAATCCCATGATCGACAGCATTGCGAATGAGATGGATCAGGGGATCACTGATGACTTCGAGCACCGAGCGATCGAGTTCTGTATCTTCCCCACGAATGACCAAGTCAATTTGTTTGTTTGCTTTTCGCGCCAAATCTCGCACCAAGCGAGGAAACTTATTAAACACGTTGGAGATCGGCAACATGCGAATCGACATTACTTCCGATTGCAGCATATCCGTGATGCGCCCAACATGGATAATCGTATCGGATAGCGCTTCCACTTGCGGTGACCCCCGATAGAGAGCTTCTAACTCTCGCCGCAGTTGGTACATGCGATTGCGATCGGTGATGAGCTCGCCGATCAAGTTCATTAGGTTGTCTAGGCGTTCTACACTGGTGCGGACCGTTTTATCGATGACTTTTGTGCGGCCTTTGTCAGTGGTATCCGCCTCGGCAGATACCATCGCAGGGGCTTTCTTCTGTGCGGATTGCTCGGCAATGATTTCATCAAGGACCTCTTGAGAGACCCACCCCATCCCAACCAGAATCTGCCCCAAAGGTTTTGAGGGGCCTTCGCTCTCCCTCTGGATACGAAGAGCCGTTTGGAGCTGTTCTTCGGTTATAAGTCCATTTTGCACCAGCAATTCCCCTAAGGAATATTTGGCTTGTGGTGCAGGTCTTGATTCGACCTGGACAGGTTTCGTTTCAAGCGTTTCACTTTTGAGTTGCTCGCCCTCGATGAGGATCTCTTCTAGTTCAGAAATCATTGAAAGCGATTTACGAATTTCATAAAGGGGTTTAGTTGGTCGGAACATCACCGTCAGCCAAGCTACCGGTGTTGCCGATTCGATCACCGAAAGCGGCGGATTTAATTCCAGAATATGCCCCATTTCCTGCAAGGCGAAGACAACCTGTAAAGCACGTGCAGCCGAAGCAATACTCTCTTGGCTGATCTTCACCTGAATGGTCAGGGGCTGGCTAGTTTGATCAGCTTGGTTGGTTGATTGAGCCTTTTCTGATGGCTGTGAGGCAATTGAGGCTGGTTTTTGGATCGAGCTCGCTGAGCCGCTTTGGACTCCGCTTAGCTGTTGGAGTTGAGCAATAATCGAGTGAACATTAATAGAGCTAAGTTCCTCGCTTCCGACTTCGTCAAGTAATTGATGCAAGCTGTCCAAAGACTCCAACATGACATCGATTAACTCAGACGAAGGCTCAAGAGCTTGTTTGCGCACCCCATCTAAAACGGTCTCCAATGCATGGGTCAGCTCAACCATGCGTTTGTGACCGATCATGCCTGCGGAGCCCTTCAGAGTGTGCGCGGCGCGGAAGAGCGCCTGAACCAATTCTTGGTCTTGAGATTTGCGTTCCAGTTGCACCAAGCCTTCTTCCAAAATTTGCAGTTGGTCTTCGGCTTCAGCTCGAAAAATGGGGAGTTCTTCTTCCGTAATATCAAAGCGAGTGTTCATAGGCGACTCAACGAGATTCCCTTTTCCTAAATGACAGCTTAGCAGAGTTGCTGTGCCATCAGATATATCCTATTAGGGTTTGTTGTCAAGGAAAGTAAACTTGACATAAAAAAATGCCTTACAAAATTCTTAGGTGAACTCCGTCCCCTCAAGCTAATTCAGAAAACTCCTTGATTATTGAGAAAACGGGTGTACTGCTTATCCGTTTGAAGAATGTGATCAGCTACCCAAGATTTCAAAAAGTTTAGCAATTGCACCGAAAGCCCCATTGGGTTCTGACGGTACTGACGTTGAAACTCTTGGACTTGGCGGGTTAGTTTCGCATGTTCAGCTTTGTGATGGACGTAACCCGGAAAGTTATAGGCTTCCATCAGTCGCTCTTCGGTCTCAAAATGATATTGCGTGTAATCGATCAAACGGTTTATGATGTCATTGATCATTTGGGAGCTCTTCCCTTCACGCATGGCACGATGAAGCTGGTTGACGATTTCAATCAGCTGCCGGTGTTGGTTATCGATTTCTTTGATATTCACCGAGAAGTCATCCATCCAAGTGATAAGGGTCATGGTTAATACCTCCAGCGTATGTTAGATAAGGGTAAATTTTGTTGGATCAATGGCTTGTCCATTCTTCCTGACTTCGTAGTGCAAATGCGGTCCGGTCGAATTACCCGTATTTCCAGAGTAACCGATGATCATCCCTGCGGTTACCTTATCTCCGATTTTGACTGGAATTTTGGATAGGTGGGCGAAATACACTCGATAAGGGCCGTTTTCAATGATGACCAAATTTCCATAGCCCTGGTCATTCCAACCCGCATAAACCACTTCGCCATCCAAAGTCGCCTTAACCGGTGTGCCAACCGGGACACCAAAGTCGAGAGCAATATGTCCACTGTGTGACTCCTGAGTTAAGCGCCCCTTCACCGGCAAACCGCGCGGGGCATCCACCGGCTGGCTCGATGCGACCGGCGACTTAGGGAACTCAACGGTTTCCACTTGATCGGCAAGCAGTTGTTCGAAAAGGCTGAGCATCAGTGGCGCCATCAAATTGCTCATTCCAAATGGTTCGGATCGGTCACTAGAAGCTCCCTGAGACACCATGTTGCTCAGCAAAACCAAGGTCAGCAATTTCCGAAAATCCGCTTTGTCAATCGAAGCATCTTGCGAATTTGACTCCCTGTTCGAGGCTGACTCCGTTGGTAAGGTTGAACGAAAAGCAAACAGAGGATAAATCAAAGAACTATCCATTAGCCTTCCTCAAATCTTGCCTAGATTGAACCTTTATACCGTGTTCATTGTAAGCAAGGATAAGGAAAAATTCCGTAAAACTGGGATAAAAATTCTTCACTTTTATTCAACCTTTACGGGAATTTCAGATCGTTTTTATTCAAGAAACCCATTGGCTGATTTAGAGTTAGAATTGGATTAAACTCCATCAGGAAGGAGCAACACCTTGGACGAATTCTCCCTAGAAGCCTTACTCATGAACGCAAATCAAGCCGTTGCGGCAGGAAACTGGTCAGAAGCTCTCGCTTTTCTCAAACAAGCCCAAGACCTGCAGCCGTATAACGCCGACCTGCTGACTGCCATTGGCGGTGTTTATATCCAAATGGGAAAAGCGGAGGACTCTTTAGAGTACTATCAGGAAGCCCTACGCCTACAGCCCTATTCGGCGCAAGCTCATCAGAATTTAGGGAACGCTTACACCATTTTAGGACGCTATTCAGAGGCAGAAACATCCTATCGAAATGCCTTAGGACTGGACGAAGAAGATCGTTTTAGCTGGATGGGGCTAGCGCGGGTATGCATTGTACAAGGCAAATACCAAGAAGGCGTGGAAATTTTAGCTGCCCTCATCAAGAGCGATCCTGAAGACCCTCAAGCCATCACGCTTTTGGCGGAGTGTTACGAGCAAGCTGGCGATCTAGATTCTGCCCGCTGGCTCTACCAACAAGCCCTGAATGTGGATGAAGACTACGAGTTCGCCAAGCAAGGGATCGAGCGGGTTAAGAGCCAAGCAGTCTCGCTTGGTGAGGTGGATAAACAAATTCTTGCTCAGAAACTGGCGGCGCTAAAGAGCAAATTGCAAGCTCAGCAAAAGCAGGCAAGCCCTTCCCAAACACTCAAAACGGCACGGATTCTGATCTGTGGGCCCGCACTGACGAGCAGTGAACTACGCCTTGGCGGCTTAGCTCAGCAACTCCTCCAGCAGGGCTATAAGGTAAAAATCACCACGCATGGCGAAGACTTCAGTCAGGAAGCACCGCAGTATGCCCTCTTTAGCCGTCCTCATTTTAACGACGAGCTGACCCAGGCTGTGTTACAGAGCAAAGCAAAGGGCGCAAAGGTCATTGTTGATCTCGACGAAGATTTCTTCACCCTGCCGCCTGAGTATTACAATTTTTCCTCTCTGAGTGCGGTCAATCCACAAGTTGCGACACGCCTGAGCGAGGTGCTCCAAGCTGCCGATGTCGTGACCGTACCGAGCGAAGCGTTGCAAGAGGTCTATCAGAACAAAACCAAGCGAGTGGTGTCGATTCCCTTTAGTTGGGATGATACGAATCCAATGTGGAAAAAACCCGCGCCGTCGCGCACAATGGTAAAAATCGGCCTGATCGCCAATCATACCCAATCCCCCGATCTATCTGCGTTTGGGGATAGTATCCAACAGATATGCAACGAGACGGATCAACTACTTATTGGCGTTGTAGCTAGCCTTGATCTTTATAACAAACTAGAGGGCATCAGTGAAGAGCGCAAATATTTTGTTCCACCGGGCTCTATTGAAGATTATCCCTACCTCCTTGCAGATTTCGACCTCTTGCTGTTCCCCCTAGCGGACATTCCCTACAATCATTCCAAAAGCGATTTGGCACTCTTAGAGTGCGGGGCACGCAAGGTCTGCTGGGTAGCTTCTCCCATAGCGGCATACCGCGCTTGGGCGCAGGGTGGTTTGTTTGCCTCCAGCCCTATGGAATGGAAAGAAGCTATAATGGCTTTAATCAATACTCCAGATCGACGCGCCCAACTCGCCGAAGAAGGGCACCGCAAAGCGCAACAACGCACCACCGCGCAATTGTCCCAAAAATGGTTGGAGTTGCTTCAATCCGTGTAAAGAAGGACGCCACTATGTCAGTTACCCCTGATTGGAAGGCAGCCACGCAAGAGACCGTGGCGCATCTCTCCCGCCTCATCCAGGCTGAGACGGTCAACCCACCGGGCAATGAGTTACCGGCGATTTTGTTCATCAAAGAGCTTCTCGAACAGGAGGGCTTTCGTTCGCCCGATGATTTTGTCATCCTCGAGTCGGCTCCAAACCGCGTCAATTTGGTCGCCCGCTTGCGGGGGGATGGTTCTCAACGCCCCTTGCTCTTGTCGGGACATGTCGATGTCGTGCCAGTCGAACGAGAAAAGTGGAGCCACGATCCCTTCGGTGGCGAAGTGATTGATGGTGAGGTGTGGGGGCGTGGGGCGCTGGATATGAAGGGCTTCCTTGCCATGTATTTGCAAATCTTCCTGCAGGTTCGTCGTTTGAGACTGCCGCTCAAGCGCGATCTCATTTTCGCTGCCATAGCAGATGAAGAAGCTGGGTTCGATCACGGCTCCAAGTTCTTAGTCACCCAACACCGAGACTTAATCGACGCTGAATATGGATTAACCGAAGGAGGGGCCTTCACGATTCCAATGGGAAAGCGGCGCATCTATGCCATTCAGGCCGCTGAGAAGGGAGTCACCTGGCTAAAAATGACCACCTCAGGGAAGCCCGGTCATGCCTCCCTGCCTCATGACGAAAACGCCGTCTTCTATCTTGCGCGCGCCATTGAACGGATTCGCCGCGCTGGGCATTTGCCGGTCCACATCACCCCTACCTTTCAAGCCATGATTGCTAAGGCAGCCGCTCAAGTTGGTTTTCCCGCTTCTCTATTGATTCGCAGTCTATCTTATCCCTGGGTGGTGAGCCTGTGCTTGAAACTCCTGAAAGGTCAACCGAAATCGTTGCTGACCGCGCTAACGACGAACACCTGTACCCCCACCATCCTTCAAGCCGGTCAAAAAACCAATGTCATCCCAGCCGAGGCTGCGGTACATCTCGATTGTCGCCGCCTGCCAGGTCAATCCCCTGAGGACGTCATGAAAGAGATCTTATCCCTGACAGGCGCAGGCGTCAGCTTCGAACCCTTAGATACCTCGCCGGGCGCTGCTTTTCCGACCGAATCGCCTCTATATCGCCTGCTTGAGCAAGAAACACGCCGCTTAGACCCACAGGGAATGGTTATCCCCATGATGATGCCAGGCGCAACCGATGCCTGTGTGTATCGCCAAGCTGGCATCACAATGTATGGTTTCACGCCAGGGCGATTCCCAGAAGGTTTTCCGGTCTTATCCATGGCGCACGGTCATGATGAACGGATTCCTATCTCGTTCATCGAAAGTGGACTGCCGGTGCTGTGGGCAGTTGTGCAGAAATTCTGCTCACAGAGTTAATGTGCGCGCGACAAAACGATCGCATCGATGGCCGTAACTAGCTGTGCTAGCGTAGCTGCAGGCAAGACCTTGTCGCAATAAGGGAGATACGCCAGCATATCCGAATCGCCGCTTCCCCACATCCAAGGGGGTTCAGGGTTCAACCAGATCACAGTGCGGGCAAGCCGCCCAAAGCGCTCGATGAGATCGGCGCGAGAGGGGTTATAGTTATTGCGTCCATCTCCAACCAAAATCAGCGTTGTACGCCGGTCTAAGGTATAAAGATAATGACGCTCAAATTCACCTAAAACCTGACCGAGATCGGTATTGTAATGACCTGGCGGCAACCGCCAAAGAACCTGGGTAATGGCTTGTTGCACCGGCTGTCGCTCAAAGTCAGGTGAAATGTACTCAAGATGGTCAATAAATGCAAAGGCATGGGTATGGGTGATCTGATCTTGTAATGAGTACAACAAGCTGAGCATTAATTCGGAACAAAAACGCATCGACGTGCTAACGTCGCACAAGACGACAATTTTTGGCTTTAGGGTGCGGTCGGCAAAATACAACTGCATGGGGACGTGCCCGCTTTTCAGAGCAGCGCGCAGAGTTGTCTTGACATCCAAGCGGCCCTTCCGTTCACGCTGTAGGCGAAGTGCCAAGCGCGTGCGCAGGCTGGCAGCTAAACGCCGAATCTCATGACGCAGCACTTCCATTTCTCTCGGAGAGAGATGCTGTAAGGGACGCTGTAGCAAGGCATCGATAGAGGGGGTTTGCCGTCGCTGGGTAGCTTGCAGCCGTTGCCGCTCGCCAATATGTTGACGGAGCTGCTCCTGCATGGCCTGCAGGTTTTGTTGAATACCCGCCCGTAATTGTTCAATTTTTTCACGGTTGAGGCCCAAAGTTTGCAGCGTTTCAAGCAACTCCTGCATGGCTTGTCGTACTTCTTCAAACTGCAAAGCTTTTAGGTAGCGTTGGAGAAGTTTATCGGGGTTACGGTCAAGGGGCGACGGGTGGGCGTTTAGCCATTGGTCTAACTCTGCTAGCTCCTCGGGCGAAAGTGATTCGCCGCGCAAGACCTTCTCCATCCACTGACGAATTTGTTGAGCAAATTGGCGCAACGCTTCAGCAAGCTGAGCTGCCTCTTCTGAGCTTAGGTCCTCCAACAAGTTCGACATGGATGGGGGTGAGCCGGCTTGAAAGAAAAGATCAAACAAGCGGTCGAACGTAGGGAAATCGCGTTGCTCTTTAATCAGGGTAGAACGTAGGCTCTGCCGAAAACGTTCTCGGTCTTGAATGCCAAGCTGTTGCATCGCAAGAAAAGCGTCGGCACTTTCTGCCATACTGACGCGCACCCCATTGGCTCTAAGAGCAGCGATAAATTGAAGCGTGCGTTCTTCCATACCAGTACCCTGTTCAGCGTATGAAACACGTTCAAAAGGTCAACATCAATTCTGCCAGCGCGGCGGTGAAGTCGGGCGCGGGATTTGTCCATCCTCTGCGCTTGGCTTAACCAATGAGCGTCGCACCCGTTCTAGATCGGCTTCGTGCTTCAACAGCACACTCAAAGTAGTTTTCAAGGTCTGTTCATCTAGGGCACGCGCATTTAGAGCTACCAAGGCTTTCGCCCAATCGAGCGTTTCACTGATGGATGGATATTTGCGTAAATCCATGCGTCGCAAACGTTGCACGAGTTCTACTGCTTGACGGGCAAGCTTCTGCGATAACTGCGGCGCTTTTAGTCGGACAACCGCCAACTCCTGTTCCAGATTCGGATAATCGATGAAGAGATATAGACAGCGCCTCTTAAGGGCTTCGCTCAATTCACGCGTATTGTTGCTGGTCAGAATCACCAAAGGCTGATGAACCGCTTTGATCGTGCCAATTTCAGGGATGCTGACCTGAAAATCGCTCAAAATCTCAAGCAAGAAGGCTTCGAATTCAGCATCAGCGCGGTCAATTTCGTCTATCAGCAAGACAGTGGGGGTTTCGGAGATGATCGATTTCAGAAGAGGACGGGCAAGCAAAAAACGCATCGAAAAGAAAACATCTTCTTCTTCGGCAAGGCGGTCGGCTGCCTCACGCAAGGACTCGGCTTTGGTTAGCAGGTCTTGGAGTTTATCGCGCAGGAGTTGGGTATATAACATCTGTTTGGCATATTCCCATTCGTAAAGAGCTTTGGTTTCATCCAGCCCTTCATAACACTGCAAGCGGATGAGGGGGTACCCACTAGCCCCCGCCAAAGCTTTCGCTAACTCCGTTTTGCCAACCCCGGCCGGACCTTCGACCAGAACCGGCTTTTTGAGCGTGTAGCTGAGAAAAAGCACCGTGGCAATTTCATCGCTGGCAAGGTATTGTTGCGCCTGCAAAGCGGCTTGTAAGGATTGCGGTGATGTGAAAATGTCCATCGATCAGCCTTTCTTTGCGATCAAATATAACATAAATTAGAGGAGATTTGGTTAATTATGGGGGCGATTTTTTATGTTTTGAAGATCAACGGCAAAGACCATTCCGGAGATTAAGCCTCATCGTCACTAGCCAACATGACCCATCTAACAGTAAATAACTCCAAGGGTGCCCCTTAACCGAGACCGCGCATAGGTTTGTTAACCCAAAAACCGCTTAGAAGCAGCTTGGCTATGGCAAAAACCAATTTAGGATCAGAGGTAAATAGTTAATCAATCCAGATGGTTGCGGTCCAGGATAGGGACCAGGTTCTGTCGTTGGCGGAGGGTACGGAGGAACGACGGTGGTTGGTGGTGGAGTCGTTGGAGCAGGTGTGTTCGGCGGGGGTGTTGTCGCAGCCGGTGCGGTCGGGCTTGGGGAGGAGTTATAGACCAAATAATTGGCTCCCAAACCGACATTCGAGACACCGTATTTGATTCGCATGTAACCACCTTCCCCCCAATAAGGTCCCCACGAATTTCTCAAAATCCACACCCCTTGCGAATCATCCCACCCAACCAACACAATGCCATGGTTGACCAATGAGCTACCGCAAACTGTTTTCTCGTCCGTTGCAAAGACCCCACCCCGATAATATTCAAAAGCGGAGCCAGCGCAAACCGCGGCTGCAACCGGTCCGTAGGTATAAATCGCCTGTTTGATCGCCGCAGGTGAAGGAATACTGTCATAGGTACTGATGTAATGCCAAGAAAGGGCACGGTAAGGATGGGAGTAAGGGCCATTACAAGGGAGATCAGCAGCTTGATAGCGGAAAGAGCTTTCCAGCACCGCTCCGGCTTGGCTTTCACTCGGAGGAATTTTCCAAATATGGTAATCATGGGCAAACCAACCGCCATCACAACCCCAATTATTCGTATTGCAAGAGACCAGATATTGCTCTGAGAGATCTTGACTGTTGTTATCGGCAATTAGAAGTTTGGACTCAAGGACTCCAACGGTCGAAAAGGCCCAACAGCTCCCACAATTACCCTGATTACGCACCGGGGTGCATTTCCCTAAACTACACCAGTTAAACGCAGTAGGAAGCTCTTGGGCAGCAGCGATTTGCTCGGGTATCGGCGTACTCACCTTCGGAAAACCATCCACGGGATTGGCACTGTCCATCGCAGTGCTTGGGACGTGCAGACTGAGGCTCTGAGCTAAATCGCTTAGCCAGACTTGCTCCGCCTGTACCCTATACACGATCCCTGCAGAAGATTCGGTCTCCCAAGGACGGTGATAGCGTAAGCTAATTGTGGCTATTGTTGAACGAAGGGCTCGCAATGAGATGCTCTGAGCAGCCATGCCACCGATGCGGGGAATCATTTGGCGCATCTGAATTTGCTCTCTCGTGATGGTTGTATTCGCCACCCCGCCTTCCACTTCCCACAAATAGCCCGTGGAAGGGTTACTGGGCAGAACCAGTTGAAAGGTTTGTCCCGCCTGAACCCGCCCCTTGAGTTCGAGGGTCATCTCGCCGGCCAAAGTGCTGAGCCCGCAAGGGCTCTCCAAGAGGAAGGCTCGCAAATCAGCCATCGAGGTTCCGGAGAAGATTTTCTCTGGCGCAGACAGAGAACTGGTTTGCTTCGTGCGCTGGATACCTTGCCAAGCGCCATCTGCTTGAAGATCAAACGAGAATTCGGTTTGCCCTTGCGAGAGAAAGTAACAGCTTTGTGGGGAAGGCGTGAAAACCCATTGACCGAACGCTGCTCGAGCAGGGGCACGGAACACCCCGAAGGACAAGCTCAAGATACTGCCAATAAGAAATAAGGTTGAAAAAAAGAGTTGATGAAGGCGGGAAATCTTCATAGGGACTCTTGAGGAAACTTCAAAAAACTGCTTCGTAAAGGATTGATGATTCAGACACATTTTAGCACATGAAGGAATCACTACAACTTAACAATTTTGCAAGAAACAAAATTGATGCAAATTTATATGATATTCAGTGGAGAACACACCTTAACCCCCTTGTCCACAAGCTTAAATCTTAGACTAGTTAGGGTTCACCTGAACCATTCACTAGGGTTCAAAGAAAACCTCTACAGCAGGAAGTTCATCCATCACCCTCGAGCTGGATTGTTCAGCATCAAAAGCATCCAAAGATTGAAGGTCACACCCAAGAACCTTTTCGACCAATCGGTGAGTTTGCCCATCCTTTGGAATAGTACGGTTTCCATAAAGGATTGTGCTTTTAGTTGTCAGAAAGCCAGTTTCACACGGCATATTCTCACAAGGTATAATCTACTTAATGCCCCTCCTGATTGGTTCCATGATTGCACTACGAAAATGTCAAGTACAACCTCGTTTGGGAACTGTTGAGCCTTTCAGGACGTCTTGAGCGAAAAGGAGTTCTCATGGAAACAAGTTGGAACTTTTCCCGCCATTTTTCAAGACGGTTAGGGTTCGTGTTTGTCTTGATCCTAGCTGCTTTTGCCTGTTCATTACCTCGCTTGAGCGTTACGGAAACCCCTTTCTCTTCCCGACCAACCGAGACTCCATTTCCAACTCCTACCCCGCGGCCTCTCCCACCGGCATTGGTTGAAACGTTCCCTCTACAGGGCGAGAAACTCGCTCTAGATGGCGAAATTAAGCTCTATTTTAATCAAGCGATGGAAAAAGCTTCTGTCGAAGCAGCCCTGTCTAGCGATCCATCCATCCCAACTGAAATTAAGTGGGAAAAAGACACTGTCCTTGTCCTTCGCCCACTGCAGGCACTTCAACCCGAACAAAAGCTGCGTTTATCCATCGCCGAAACCGCCAAAGCTCAAAACGGACTTAGCCTACCCGAAGCAATCACCTTGCAATATGAGACAGCTTCCTTCTTGCGTGTCACACAACAAATTCCTGAAAACAACTCGCAAGCGGTGCGCGCTGATGCGGCAATTGTGGCAACGTTCAACCAGCCAGTGGCCGCTTTAGGAAGGGAAGCCAGCGCAGCGCCAGCGTTTACCGTCCTGAGCGAGGATGGGCAACGAATCGATGGAGTTGGTGAGTGGCTCAACACCAGCACTTATCTCTTTCGCCCCCAACCCGCCTGGGTTGGCGGCAAACGGTATCGGGTCCTATTTGACCCCAATTTAAAGAGTCTAAATGGCTCACCGCTGCAGATGCCCACCGAAGAGTGGACCTTTTCGGTTGCCCTGCCACAGATCATCGATCTTCAGCCTGCTGATGAAGCCAGCAACGTCCGTCTGGATAGCAAAATCACCCTCACTTTCAACCAGCCGATGGACAAGGCAAGTGTCGAGAGGAATTTCTCCTTGTTGGATGGCGCTGGGAAAACCGTGGAAGGTAAATTCAAATGGAATGAAGAGGCTACTCAGCTCACGTTCATCCCCGCCAAATTGCTCCAACGCAGCCAATCCTATACGGTTCTAGTGGGTGGGGAATCACAGGCAATTGGAGGGGTAGCCTTGCAACAAGCTAGCCAGGTAAATTGGCAAACGCTGCCTGCATTCGACCTCGTCTATACCCAACCGACCGATCAAGGCGAAAAACCGCCTTATGAGGCGGTCTGGTTTTACTTTAGCAGCCCTTTAGAAGGAAAAGGGTTAGAAAAATACTTTCGCGTCTCGCCGTCGGTCAGCAATCTCTCAGTCTGGTGGGATGACCAAGTTTGGGCGGCTGGTCTAACAGCCAATTTTGATCCTAGTCAAACCTACACAATCGAGGTAGCCTCTGATTTACCAGATCTCTACGGTGCTGTGCTTGGTCGTTCGGCAACCTTGACCTTCCGTACTGCCCCTTTGCCGCCTAATTTGACCCTCAACTTGCCTAATAACATACTGTATCTCACCAGCCAAGAAACAACCCTCCCAGCCCAAGCAGTTAACCTTCCGCGCCTGCGATTAGCTGGTGGCAGTCTGTCTCTGGATGAGTTCCAGCGCATGCAAGCCCCAGATAACTATCCGTTTTTTCGTGACTTTCGGGCCGCCGACCATCAAACTTGGGAACAAGCCTTTGAGCTGGCAACCAACAAAAACCAACGGGTTGAAATTGGGCTGCAGGCAAACGGTCAACCGCTCTCCCCTGGCTTGTATTACTTGGATATCGAACTGCCTTTTGAACCACCGGTTCTCAATCGAGCCTTAATCGTAGTCAGCGATGTCCATCTCACTTTCAAGCTTTCCCCTCAGGAGGCTTTGGTCTGGGCAGTAGAAAACGAAAATCTCTCGCCTTTGGTCAACGCTCCAGTCGCCATTTATGACCAAGATGGGACGATCTTAGCGCAGGGCAAAACCGACCAGCAAGGGCTTTTCCGCAAAACGATTCCAACGATCACGGATGCATGGCGAAACTTCTATGCCGTTGTCTACCAACCCGGTCATCCCCAATTTGGTTTAGCCATGCCAAATTGGAATGCCGGCGTGGATAACTGGGAATTCGATATTCCCTTCCAATTTTCTCCGCCCGCTCTAAAAGTCTATCTCTATACCGATCGCCCGATCTACCGACCTGGGCAAACGGTTTATCTGCGCGCCGTTGCCCGCCAAGCCTTCAACGCGCGTTACTCCCTGCCAGAGGTAGCTTCTCTCCCCTTGCGCATCCTCAACCCCGATGGGCAGGAAATTTCCACGTTATCCCTGCCGCTTTCCGATTTTGGCACTGCAAGTGGCGAATTCCGGTTACCTGAAGATGCCCAGCCTGGCACCTATTCGATCGACGCGCCGCTAGCCGAGTACCAAGCCGTGTATTTCGAGGTGGCTGCCTACCGTAAACCTCAAATTGAGTTGAACTTCTCCGTCGAACAGGATCACCTGCTTGCAGGGGAGAATCTCAAAGTGCACCTTACTGCGCGCTATTTCTTTGATGCCCCGGCTGCAAATCTTCCCGTCCATTGGGCATTGTATTGGCAACCAGAAGCTGAGCAATTAACAGGATATTCCACCACGCAAGCCGAAAACGCCTGGTTTGATCGGATGGTTAACCCTCAAACACTGACCCTTTTGGGTCTATTCACCAACTTGGTCGCCGAAGGGGATACCCAAACTGATTCAGACGGCAGTGTGGAACTGTCTATCCCCACCGAAAAAGTCCCCCAAGCTAGACGTTATCTCTTGGAAGTGACTGCAGTTGACGAAAGCGGACTACCGGTCAGCGCCCGAACGAGTGTCTTTGCCCATCCAGCGCCGATCATCATCGGTATCAAACCGGATGTCTGGTATGGCAGGGTTAACATCCCCATTGAAGCAGAGGTATTGGTTGCCGATTGGAAAGGACAGCCATTGGGGAGCAAAGCTCTGCGCGCCGAATTTGCCGCCATTCGCTGGATACGCGATGAAACTCAAAGCGATCCCTTTGGGTTGCCGATCTATGTACCCCAGACTGAAGTGCTTGGCAGCGCTGACTTGGTCAGCAGTGCCAATGGTTTAGCGCGGCTTGCCTTCACACCTGATCAAGCTGGCACCTATCTCCTGTCGGTTGCCGGTGAAGGGGCGCGCAGTAGCGTGATTATCTGGGTCGCTGGAAGCGGAGAAGCCATTTACCCATCTTTCCCTAACCAACGGCTGTATTTGGTGACCGACCGCGAAACCTATACTCTCGGCGAGACAGCAAAAATCTTTATCCCCAATCCTTTCGCTAGTGCAGCAACAGCTTTGATTTCGTTTGAGCGCGGCGCGATGATGGGCACTGAAATCCGCCAAATCCCCGCTGGTGGTGCTGAGATTGAACATCGCCTATCCGCCGACGATATCCCCAATGTCTATGTTAGCCTTACCCTCTTAGGGAAGACAGAAAATGGCCAAGTTGACTTCCGACAAGGGTATGCCAAACTGCGGGTCACTCCTAAAGAGCAGACCCTGCAGGTGAGCGCCACTTTGCAACCCCAACGCGCCGGCCCTGGCGAGGAAGTAACCCTCGAACTCCAGGTTCGCGATGCTGGTGGACAAGCTGTGCAAGGTGAATTCTCGGTTGCCGTGGTCGATAAAGCGATCTTCTCCTTAGCAGAACCCAATGTTTCTCCGATTCTCACTGCTTTTTACGGCGATCAACCATTAGGGGTGAGAACTGGCCTTGATTTAGCCGTTGCAGCTTGGCGGATGGTTGAGTTGCCTGGTGGTTTAGGGGGCGGAGGTGGAGAGATGCCTACTAGCGTTGTGCGCCAACGCTTTCCTGATACAGCCTATTGGAACGGGAGCGTAGTCACCGACCTAGCAGGAAAAGCCACCGTAAAATTGAGACTGCCGGACAATGTGACTACCTGGAAAATCCTTATCCGCGGCCTAGATCAGGAGACCCGCGTCGGGGAAACGGAGGTTGAGCTTGTTGCTACTAAACCGCTCTTAATTCAACCGGTGACCCCCCGCGTTTGGATAGCCGGAGATCATCTTCTCTTGGCAGCAGTTCTGCAGAACAACACCCCTCAGAGTTTAGATACACAGGTTTCGCTCCAAAGCACCGCTTTTGTCCTCGATGAAGGGCAAAACCCAACTCGGATGGTAACCGTACCCGCCAACGGCCGCGCCCGCGTGGAATGGTGGGGTAAGGTTGCCGCCCAAAGGACACTGGATATCCTGATCTCTGCCCAAGCCGCAGATTTGACCGATCAGGTGCGCATTGGCGGCAGCCAAACCGAGATTCAACAAGCAACCGCTAAGCAGACATTCAGCAATGTCGGAATGCTGGATATCGCCGCTTCCCGCCTGGAAGTGATCAGTTTGCCGCAATCTGTTTCCCCTCAAGGCGGCAGCCTACGGATTGAGTTCAATCCCTCCCTGGCTGGACTGCTCTACAACGGAATTAAGGCTTTCAAAGCGGTGGACAGTCAAAGCACAGAGGCGCTTCTTTCGAATCTGCTGCCTAATTTGGCTGTCTATCGCTTGTTGAAAGGCACAAACGTCAGCACAGCCATCGACCAAAACGAACTCCAACAATCCGTTCAAGCAGCTATTGCCCAATTGGTTGCCCGCCAGCGGTTGGAGGGCAGCTGGAGTTGGTGGGAGACTGGCAATGGGGAGCCCTTGATCACCGCTTATGTGCTGTTCGGATTGACCCAAGCTCAGCAAGAAGGCTTCTCCGTCTCCCAAGAATCACTGGAGCGCGCCAAACAATACTTGCTATCCAGCCTGATTCAACCTGCTCAAACCTCGGATGGCGCCGCTTTAGATCGCTTGGCGTTTATCCACTTTGCCCTCGCCCAAAGCGGCGTTGCTGATCAGGGGGCGTTAGGACAACTTTTTGAACGCCGTGCGCAGCTCAACCCCTGGGCAGAAGCTTTATTGGCATGGGCATTCGAGGCGGTATCACCGGGCAGTGAACAAGCTCAAACCCTGCGTGCCGACTTGGAGGGGCAAGCCCTGCGCAGCGCAAGCGGGGCAGCCTGGCAGGAAGAAAGCCAAAGCTGGCGCATGGCATCCTACCAATTGACGGTTACAGCAATGACTTTATACGCCCTCGCCAGTTACGACGCCTCCACACCGTTGGTGGCAGATGCTACTCGCTACTTAATCACCCATCAACAACCAAACGGTGGTTGGGGTTCAAGCTTTAGCACCGCTTGGGCTTATCTCGCTCTGTACGAAGTACTGAAAGCCAACCAGGAGCCACAAAGCAACTACACCTTTAGCGCCTCGATCAACGGTGCGCCATTGGTGAGTGGCTCGGCTGACAAAAACTGGATGAATTCCGTGATCGGTGAAATCCCCTTAGAACGATTGTACCGCCAGGCACCCAATGCACTTGAAATTCAGCGTCAATCTGGGCCGGGCATCCTCTATTACCGCGCACTCCTGCAGGCTTTTGTGCCCATTGAAGAGTTACAACCCATCCAACGCGGTTTCTCCGTCTCGCGCGCCTATCGGGTTTTGGGAGATAATTGCGGTTTGAAAAGCTGTCCCATCCTCACCGCCGCTAAGGCTGGAACACGCATCGAAGCCCGTCTAACTCTTACGGTCGAAAAAGACGCCTATTACGTGATGGTCAAGGACTATATCCCGGCCGGTAGCGAAATCCTTGACACTCGCCTGCTAACCACGCAATTGGGGCTCAATGAGGCAGAACAAACCGACCCAGAAATCGACCCTACTCAGCCCTTCAAAGAAGGGTGGGACAGGCAACGCTTCAGCCAGCCGCTCATCTATGATGATCATCTCATCTGGTCAGCGGAATATCTACCAGCCGGCACGTACGAACTGCGCTATATCATAACCTTGCTTCAACCCGGCGAATACCAACTGCGCCCGGCAGAGGCATGGGAGCTTTACTTCCCTGAAGTGCAAGGCAGCAGTGCTGCGGGGTTGTTCACCATCCTTCCGTAACTGCAGGGCAGAAGGACTCTTGCGTCCACCTGCTCGATCGTGACACGGTACTCAAGTTCCCATGTCACCCGCTGATCCTTCGACCAAGCAGATCGAGTTGGTGGACGATCAAACTTAATTGCCCTTGATCGATTTGACGGTGGCGCTGTTCTAACCAATAACGAAATTTTGTCGCCTCAATTTCGCTGCGCTCACTTAGGGATTCCTCTACCATTTGGAGCAAAAAGCGCAAAAACCGATCCTCGCCTGAAGGATACTTTCCCTGGACGGCATGAATTACCCAATCGGACGCGCCAGCCCGCAACAAATCCCCTCCTGCTTGGTGAAGGACACGCATCAAGCGTCGACCGCTATAGGCTCCAGCCGAAGGTTGATTGCCAGCCAGCCGCTCCTCCATCGTCCGATGATAGAGGCAGATAATTTGTTCATCCAGGGACTCTTCCAATGGTGGTTCAAAGACGGTCAGACCATCGAAATTGAGGGTAAAGTAAAACAGCCCCTCATTTCGAAGGCCTTTCAGGAGAAGCGGAAGCGTTGTCTCCAAGTGAACGAGGTCCAGGAAAGCATGCGCAATCACCAGATCAAACTGCTCAAAGCGCTCCTTGGCGCTGAGCCACTGTTGTGCTTCTTGAGCCACGAACTGTATCTGAATCTCGTGAGAGGCATCGGAAATCGAAAGCCCTGATTTGTCAGCCTGTACGCCTAAGCCATTGTGCGTTGCCCAATGACCCAAACGATTGCTTGCTTCAGACAAAAATGTTGGTGAAGCATCCAACGCAATGTAGCAGGCGAAGTGAAGAAAATCCCACTCGATCAGGCGTTGAATCATACTACCAATGCCTGCACCAAGTTCAAGAACCTGCCAAGGGTGATCACGCGTTGCCTTCGGCATGGTTGCAACCAGAGCATGCCATACACTTGAATTCAGCGAACGGTCGTCGATGGCTTTTTTTACATCCAAATATTCAATAAACGAGGTTTCATCCAAGGTCTTAATCCCGATCGAGAAGAGATAGTAAAAAGCTGCGGACTTTCGCTGCGCTTTCCGCCCACGTAGGATGGGCTTCAAAACGCTTGCGAGCTGCGATACCCATTTGGGCTAAAAGCAGGCGATCATGATGTAATTGCTGCAGATGATTGGCTAAAGCAATGAGATCACCCGGCGCAATTAGAAAGCCTTCGATGCCCTGCGTGATTAATTCTCTTGCCCCACCCTGTGTGGAACCGATCACCGCCAATCCATAGCGCATTCCATCTAAGTAGGCAATCCCGAATCCCTCATAGGAAGACGGCAAAACGAGGACATGCGCTTGCTCCAATAATCCTTGCAACCGTTTTTCATCCACTGCGCCCCAAAACCGCACCCGCTCGCTCAGAGAATATTCCATGACCTTGCGACGCAATAGACGGGCATACTGCGGCTGACGACTCTCATCCCCAACAATATCAAGGTAAAATGGCACATCCCTTAGGTGACTCAGGGCAGCTAGCAGCCAATGCACGCCCTTGCGGGGAATTAAGTTGCCTAGGAAGAGCAGTCTAAATTCACCGTTGCGCTTAGCCCGCTGTTCAATTTCAATTTCCCCCACTCCTCCCGAAAGATGATCTTTGCCTGGGTAGGCTATCACCGTAGGAGGAGGGCTACCCATTTGCGGTGGTAAGAGAGCAAGCACAGAACTTAGCGTACTCTTACTATTGCAGATCAACCCTTCGAGACTTTTCAGAAAGGTACGCTCAACCAAACGATAAAACCCGTTGAATCCACTGCCCTCAGCTTCGTTCCAACGCAAGTGATGGACAATGCTGGTGATGCGAAATGTCTTTCGACGCAATAACCAGCCATTCATCACCGCCAAAGAAGGATGGTTTAATTCATCTTCAATCAGAATATCCACCGTTAATCCCCGCAGGGCGCGGTACAAGACAAGGGAAAGATTATCCCCTAGATGACGGAAATAATTGCGCCAGGGAAGGGAGAAGATCTGCACCTTGTCCCCTTGCTCTTGCAGATACTCGACCATCTTGCGATCGTAAAGATAACCACCCGTCTGTTGGTCAAGCTCGCCGTAGATAACCAACCCTAGGCGCATAATCAAGCTTAAACCTCAAGGGTATAAGAAGCCCAAGCGATCTGGTTTTCCCACAATTTGACGGTAATGTATTTTAGGGTAGGAGTTTGCAAGCGCACACACAGCGTTTCACATAAGTAACGGCAAAAGCGTTCTAGGCTAGGATTTAGCCCGCGAAAGGGGGGTAAATCGTTCAAGGTGCGGTCGCGAACTTGTGCCACTTGTTCATCGAGAGCTTGCTCGACCGCCACAATGTCCACCAAATAGCCATGCTGATCAAGTTCTTCCCCTTGTAAAATCACTTCGAGACGGTAGTGATGGGAATGAAGCTGGTTTTCAGCACCCCAGTCACCACCAATCAGGTAATGCTGGGCAATGAAATCCCGCTCAACACCAAGCTGAAACATAAAAAACCTCCTTTGAGATGAGACAGAATGCGCGGTTTGTTAAGAATGATAACACAAGAAGTTTGCCGTCTCTTTGGCGTTTTTTTGCCGCTGTTGATTAAGAGTGTTTGATTTTGGGCATGCAGAGTCCGCTAATGGCTGAATTCAGCCTAGAAGACAATCAGCACCAAGTTTTCCGGGCAATTCATTTCATTCATTCTCCTTCGAACGCCAGATGCGATAGGCAGAAATCAACAAAATGAACCCCAAAAACACTTGCAAGAAGACACTAGGCGCATACGGTAAGAGCTGACTTCCTAAATACGCCCCTAAGATTGAACCCAAAGCCATCCACATCACTAAGCCTAGATTTTGCCGCACCTGAGCGAAGACGGACTGGCGTGAATAACGCCATAAACCCATCAGGATGGTCGGGAGGCTGATTAGCAAGCTTAGACTGCCCGCCAACTTGATTTCAACCCCGAAGAACAGCGCTAAGGTGGGGATCAATAGTTCCCCACCAGCAACACCGAGCAAACTGCTGACCAACCCAATGCCAAACCCAGCCAAGAGACCCAAAAGGATGCGAAGGACGGGAAACAAGCTCAACGGCTGCTGGGCAAACAACCACTCATGGGCGATAAGTAATCCGCCAAGAAAAACCAGCAACAGGGCGATCAACCCCCTAAGCCGTCGTGCCTTGGCTCGGGCGGCTAAGCGAGCGCCTGCGACCGACCCCAACAGTGAGCCCCCCAACAGATTGAACACAATGGGCAAATAGGCAACCCAGAAGGCGCTGCCCTGTAAGGACAGCCGGAAAAGAATAGAAAACGCCACTGTCACCAAACTAATCAGTAGATTGACAACCACGCTAAGCAAAATAGACAGGTGAAATAATCCAAGCAAAAGAGGCAAACGAAACTCTGCCCCTCCCAGACCGATCAATCCTCCTAAAATGCCCACCACTGTCCCAGACCCAAAAGCGAGCAAAGCATGGTTGCTGGCAAGGCTTAGCGCAGGGCTTCGAGGGTTAGGCTTCCCTTGCGGTACATTCGAGCGTTGCATGTTTCCGCAGTATAGCATAAACTTAGCTTTGTTTTGAATGGTGCTAGAGCAATCCCCCCGAGAGGCAGTGTATAATCCTTTTAGCGGACAGCAGATGGTCTCCCTACGCTCCTTCGAGTGCGCAGATGATCCTAAAGAAACTCGGCAAGCAGATAATTCAAGTCCCCAAAGATTGGCTATCGCAGAGTTTTCTCTTGGCAATCGCGTTGCTTTTTTGCTTACCGGCACTGAGGTCGCCGTTTTGGGGCAGTGGGGATGCGTGGTCAAACTTACTCCCCATTGTTCATTACCGCCATTCGATTCTTGAAGAGACGACCGTGCCGTACTATACGGAATTATGGTACGGCGGTCGTTATCAATGGCAAAATCCCTTATGGAATTTCTTGTACTTGCCAGCCACCCTGCTTTGGTTGATTTTTCCACTTGATCTTGGCACACGCTTGGTCTATCTTGGACATTTGTGGTTCACAGTTTGGGCGGCGTATCGGCTAGCTGGGATTTTTTTACCAAAGGAGATCGACCGGGTAGCCACCGCAATTTTGCTAACAGCTCCGGTACTCTCAGCTTACTTGCCTGCCCATACCGAGAAGATTCTCTCATGGGGTTGGGTGCTCCTAGCACTGTATTTCTTTTTTCACCCCCATCTGCCCGCGTTGCGCAAGGGGCTTTGGAGTGGATTGTGCGTTGGCATGATCCCCCTAACCGGTTCAAATTATTATGCCTTCTATATGCTTTTGTTGATGGGTGGGTTATTAATTGCCTGCGGAGACCGCAAAACCTGGTGGGGCTTCCTGCTCACCGCTTCGATCGGTTTATTGCACTTGCCCAGTGTTTGGTACCTAATTGGACAACCGCGTGGAAATCCGAATGAACCGATCGCCAGCTTGAGCATCTCCATGGGGGGCATTTTGTTCTCCTTAGCGTTTGGGGTTTCTTTTCCGATGACCTGGGAAAGCTGGTCGCCGATCGGGCTAGCCAGCTTATACCTTTGCGCTAAATTCTTCGTTAATCACCTTCGTGACCGCCAGCAGCCAAGCAAAGCAGAAACCGCTCTGTTAGGCAGTGGATTGATCTTCATCCTGCTCGCAACGGGGGTTCTCTATCGAGGGCATTCGCTATTGAACACTTTTCGCCTGCCGATGCGCGCGCTACCGTTCATTGCACTGACTGTGCTCTTACTCTTACTCATCCAAATTGCCAGAAGACATCCGTGCGGATATACTTTCTTTCTTGTCGTTGCCGCTCTGCAAGTTGGCTTGACGAGTTTCCTCATCCGTCCGAGCGGCAGCCCTTACAGCCCGTATGATCCGCAAGCACAAGCTTTTGCCGACTTGCTCAAACAGCATGGCGCTCACCAAGTGTGGCTGCCTTCGGACAATGCCCGGGAGATGTTCCTACATGTCACCTTGAACCGCAATGGAATCGGCTTACCCAATGTCTATTATGGCGATATGGGACAAGAAGCAGCCATTTACGGCAACCATTGCGGTTATGGATTTGATCATTTGGTGACCCGAATGCCTATCCGTACGCCTACCTATTTATTAAAACCTGACCTGTTTTGGACAACGACCACTGGAATGATCTCTCGGCAGAACTTGCGCTTGGTTGCTGTCACCTCATTATATGGACAATCGCTTTATCTCTATCGGGTGACTTGCGCCCGATAATGCGCCGCAATATTGCCGATGAGAGCATAGGGCACAGTGATCAAATCTACCCAACCAACGATCGTTTTGTGATAATTTTAACAAAGAAGAAAAATTATTGTGATTAATATCACAGATATTTCATGACAGAAAGCTATCGCAAAAATAAATAAAGTATTGTATGCTTAGATTGGATATGGGATTCAGGAAACTCTCCTGATGCTCATCGCTGTTTCCTCCTTTGGCGAACGCCTCCGCCGGGTAAACTCCTCACCGCCCCGGCGGAGGCCGATTTTAAGAGCAAGTTGGTCGTTTCACCAGCCAGAAGCGACACCGATCTACAAAAACGGGCTGCCCGATCCGGTACAGCCCGTTTTTGTAACGCTCAAGGTAAGCGATTATCCTATCCCTTGCGGGCGTAATTCGGGATCAAAATAGGGGAACGCACAGCCCCATTAACCCCGATTTCATCCAACGCACGGTTCCAGCTTTCCAAGTGTGCCAAGGTCGGTTTACCGGGTTGGCGTTCTTTGGCTAACTGGGCAGCGGTGACGCCGGCGCGGCGTCCAAAGACGCACACATCCAGCAAACTGTTGCCCATCAAGCGGTTTCGCCCATGCACGCCGCCGCTGGTCTCTCCGGCTACCAACAAGCCGGGCACACTGGTGCGGCAGTCGGCATCGATCTTCACCCCTCCGTTTTGATAATGCAAGGTAGGATAAACCAAGATCGGTTGGTGTACCATGTCAATATTGAAGCGTCTGAATTGACGCACCATGGCTGGCAAAGCCTTTTCAATGGTGCCCGCACCATGAATGAGATCAATCATCGGCGTATCCAGCCACACGGCTGGTTGACCGCTGGGCGTGATCACGCCTAAATTGCGCTCTTTGCATTCGCGAATGAAAGCGGCTGCTTCGACATCGCGTGGTTCCAGGGGATAAACAAACTGCTCACCCTTGACATTAACCGGCTGAGCGCCCAAGCCGCGCACTTTTTCAGTGACCAATTGACCTAAAATCTGTTCGGGATAGGCTGCTCCGGTTGGATGGTATTGCATGGTATCCAAAAAAGCCAGTTCTGCGCCAGCGCGGTAAGCCAATACAATCCCGTCGCCGGTAGCGCCGTAATGGTTAGTGGTTGGAAAACCCTGGTAATGCAAGCGTCCACTACCACCAGTTGCCAAGACAACCACCTTAGCTCGAGCATAGAAATAGCGTTCGGTCTCAAAGTTCATCAAAATCGCCCCACAAACCGCCCCTTTGTCATCAAGCACCAATTCCACGGCTGGGCAGAATTCAATGACCTCGATATTCGGTCGGTTGCGCACCTCATCGCGCAAGACACGCATAATCTCTGCCCCGGTATAGTCCCGGGCCGAGTGCATGCGTTTGATGCTCGTGCCACCGCCGTGTTCCTCCATCATCACCCCATCGGGGGTTTTATCGAACATGACTCCCAAGCTTTCCAGCCAAGCGATCACAATCGGCGCATCCTTAACCAGCGCTTCCACCAGGTCGGGAAAGTTGGTGAAGTGTCCGCCACCAATTACATCCAAGTAGTGCGTAGCGGGTGAATCTTCGGGCCGGTCGGCAGCTTGGATACCACCCTGTGCCATCATCGTATTTGCATCCCCGAAGCGCAGCTTGGTAACCAAAGTTACCTTTGCACCGTTTTCCTGAGCTAGGAGAGCAGCACTCGCCCCGGCTCCACCGCCACCGACGACTAAAACATCGGTTTCAAAATCAGGATTGCTCAAATCGAAATGAGCATCAACGTGCGGTCGGCCTTCGACAACATCTGCCAATTCAATCGGCATGCGCTTGCCTTTATAGCTACCAATGCGCACTTCGCGCATCCCCGATTCGATGTAATCCGGATGAAATTTCTTAAGCAGCTCTTGGCGTTCTTCTAAGGGCATCGCCGGAAAAGTTTGACCTAAACGTTGAGGGCGCGTGGCTTCAACAATCTTGAGCTGTTCGAGCAATTCGGCTGTGTAAGTCATGCCAACCTCCTAAGCCTCGATCGGACGAGCTTTATAGCGTTCTTTCAACGCGTTCACATCCAGAGATTTCAATTCGGCGAGGCTCTGGTCAAATACACCTTCCTGAATCTCCTGGACGCGCTGGTGAAGATGCTCAGAGCGCGGGGATAGATAGCGACCATACAAACGCCGCGCTAAGATGGCAATGTTGTATTGAGGTTCTTCTGCAGGACAGCGCGCTGCGCACAGACCGCACATGATACAGTCAAAAGACAGATTGGCAACACTGGCAATATCGCCGCGCATCGCCGCTGCCATGTATCCCTTGACATTTAATTCCTGCGGACAAGCTTTGGTGCAGGTGCCGCAACCCAAACAGCGCAAAATTTCCGGGTAGATTTGGAAAAGTGTCGAAGCCTGCGCCTGGAGTTGAGCAATGTCATACGTAGCCCGCTTTGCCGGGAAGAAAGGAATCTGCCCAAGATACATCTCCGGTTTAACGACCGTCTGGCAAGCCAAGCCGAAATATAGCTTAGGATCGTCTTTGATCCGATAAACGGTTGAACACGCTCCGCAGAAGCCGCCGCGGCAGCCAACGCCGCGGATCAGGGTGTATCCGGCGTATTCCATTGCCTTCATAATGGTCAAACTAGAAGGCACATCGTAGCGTTTGCCCATAATGTAAATCGGAATCAGATCATTTCGTTCAGCCATACGCACTCCTTAAGAATAATTCATCGATCAAGTTACTCTCCAACTTCCGTCCATTCATCCGCTTTGAAGGTGACGAGCGGCAAAGGCTCTTGGACATTGCGTCCGGGTAGATAATCAAAGGTTTGTTGCAAGCGCTGCGCAACGGCACGGAAGACCAGCCCAACCGGCAGTTCTGACGGACAGGCGTCGGTGCACATGCCACAGCCTACACAGGAAAGCGCCATGTGATTTTGACGGGTGAGGTGAAACAGCATGGTATCGGGAGGCATGCGTTGAGCGCCCTTTTGACGCGCCCATTCCAAATATTTCATTGGCTCGTGGTCAAAGACGTGGCTTTTGAAAACACACGTCTTGCAATAACAAATCGGGCAGACGGTCATACAGTTGTGACAACGAATGCAAGCTGCAAACACGCCAGCGATCCCTTCATCGCCCTCGAGACGCAAACGAATTTCGGCAAAAGCCTGGTCGCGAGCTTGGGTGCGGGCAGCCAGATAGGCTTCAACTTCGGCCGAGCGTCCATTTGTTGCCGTGCCTTGCCAGCCCAGTTTTTCCGCGATCTCGTCTTGTGCTTCAATCCAAACGCATTGTTCTAAATCGCTTTCCAGCAGCCGAATCCGAATGGGGGCATTTTCATAAATCGGTTGTTCGCAAATTTGGCAAGCTGGACGCAGGTCTGGGTTTACAAAACCGGGTTGTTGACGCACCGCAGTATAAAGCTCAGCCCACAACGGCGCCTCGCTTTGAGCCTGCTTGCGCAAATAAGCCGTAGGGGTATACGTGCCGGCGCAATCAATGGCAACGATCACCAAATCGTCTAGGCTAGCTTGCGCCATTTTGGTCAGTTCAATCAATGCCCGCGCCTCACAAGAACGCAAAACAGCCGCTACGCGCGGGCGCGGCTCACGTAAGCTGACCTTGCCTGCCCAAGTGGCAGCGTTGACCGGCAATACAGGCGCCAGAGGATCGGCATGATCAAGCAAGACTGCATCGCTCACCAAGGCTGGCGTCACCGAACCACTGGGGGTGCGCATGGGGGTCAGGACGACATCCACAATTTGTTTCTCCAACAAGCTCTTTAAGACACCTTGCAGGACAGCCAGTGGTTGATGATTTTCGACGGGCAAAGAGATCTTCATAGTTCCTTCTCTATCTCCATTCGTCCAGATGTTCTACCAACATAGACATTAAACCGCCCATTGCGTTTTCATGGGGTTAGGCCCTTTGGCACGCATGGCTTCGGTCATCTCGCGCACCGTCTCGGCAAAGCGCGCCCCTTCGCTGGCGCTGATCCAACGTAACCAGACACGCTCCTCGTCGAAACCCGCGCTTTTCAAAATTTCCTTGAGAGCGATCACCCTGCGGCGTGCTTTGTAATTGCCTTCCTGATAATGACAATCGCCGGGATGACACCCACCGATCAAGATTCCATCTGCGCCAGCTAAATCCGCTTTTAACACATACATCGGATCAACGGCCCCGCTGCACATCAAGCGGATAATGCGCACATTGGGCGGATATTGCAAACGGCTTGTGCCGGCTAAATCGGCGCCGGTGTAGGTACACCAATTGCACAGAAAAGCAATGATTTTTGGTTCAAATTCGGTCGCTTCTGTCATCCGTAAACTCCTTGCTTTCACTCCAAATTGCGCATGCACAATCAACTCAAAGCTGCATCGATCATCTCGGCAACTTGCAAGAATTCAAAGCCCAACTGCTGACTGGCTTTGTTCGGACAGGCTGCCACACATGCGCCACATCCCTGACACAACACAGCCACCACTTCAGCATAAGCTGCGCCGGGCTCCAGACGGCGGGCGCCATACGGACAAACCTCCACGCATAACCCGCAAGCCGAGCACAAGCGCGGGTTGACCGAAGCGATGATCGGCGTGGCGGTCAGTTGTTTCTTCGCCAGCAAAGCCACTGCCCGAACTGCTGCAGCCTGCGCTTGGGCAATGGTTTCATCCATAGCGCGCGGCGAGTGAGCTAAACCGGCTAGGTAGACGCCATCGGCGGCAAAATCCACCGGGCGCAATTTGACATGCGCTTCAAGGAAGAAGCCCTCAGCCGTGAGCGGCAGTTTCAATAGGCGGCTCAAGGCTTCGTTACCAGGCTCTGCCTCAATGCCAACGCTCAAAACGACTTGGTCAACGGACAAATGGACTTCTTCGCCTTCTGGCTGAGAGAGCACATGCACCCAGACCTTTCCGTCAGAACCCGCCTCGACCCGAGGCGGCTGCTCAGCCTCGTATTGCAGAAAGACCACCCCTTGACGGCGCGCTTCGGTGTAATATGCCTCGCGGAATCCATAACTGCGCAGGTCTCGATAGAGGATATAGACGCGGCTGTGCGGAGAGCGACGCTTGATCTCGAGGGCATTCTTGATCGCTTGGGTGCAGCAAATGCGCGAGCAATACGGGTGATCATCATCGCGCGAGTCGACACATTGGATCATCACCAGCGATTCGGGCAACGGTTGCCCTTCTTTCAATTGGCTTTCGAGTTCGCGCTGAGTGATCACACCCGGCAGTTCACCATAACGATACAGGTGGGTGGGAATTTCCCGCCCGCCAGTAGCGACAACAATGGCACCGTGTGTAAGCTCCTCGCAGGAGCCATCGGCGTGACGAATCACCGAAGTATATTGTCCAACATAGCCACGCGTTTCAACCACTTCGCATTCGGTCAGCACGCGAATGCGCGGTTCATCTCGAATGGCTGCGATCAGGTCACGTAGCAGTTGCTGTGGGTCCGTACCATCTAAACCGATGTAGATATGACGCAAGTTACCACCCAATTGCGCCTCACGCTCAATCAGGTAAACCGGGAAGCCTTGGCGGGCAATGGAAAGAGCGGCGGTCATGCCTGCCAAACCGCCCCCAACCACCAAAGCCTGATGCGCGACTTCGAAGCTACCACGTTTGATCGGTCGCAAGCGGCGCGCCTTAGCAACAGCCATGGCGACCAACTCTTTGGCTTTTTCGGTGGCTACGTCCGGCGTAGCCCGATGCACCCAAGCATCCTGCTCACGGATGTTGGCAAGCTCAAAGAGATGGGGATTCAATCCCGCCTGACGAATGGTGTCTTGGAAAAGCGGTTCGTGCGTGCGCGGCGTGCAACTGGCGACGACCACGCGATTTAAGCCGTGTTCTTGGATTTTGGCAACGATCTTTTGTTGCGTATCCTGCGAGCAGGTATAGAGGTTGCGCTCTGCATAGACGACACCGGGTAAGTTCTTAGCATATTCAACCACCTGCGGAACGTTCACAACCCCGCCGATGTTGATCCCACAGTGGCAGACAAATACCCCGACGCGTGGTTCTTCACCACTGATATCGCGTTCCGGCGGGTAAACGGCTTGCCGGGTGAGCGTTCCGCGGCCAGCGGCTAATAACGCCGAAGCTTGTGCAGCGGCACAACTGGCTTCGATGACGGTTTCGGGGATATCTTTGGGTTCACCAAATGCCCCGGCGACGAAAATGCCCTCCCGATTGGTCTGCGTGGGAAGGTAATGAGGGGATTCAGCAAACCCAAAGTCATTCAAGTTAATGCCCAACCGCTGCGCCGTTTCGAGTGCTTCTGGCGTCGGTTTGAGTCCTACCGAAAGCACAACCAAGTCAAATTCTTCTTCGTGCGGAATGGGTTTTCCCTCGGCATTAAAGGTCACATAGGAGACGCGCAGGTTACGGCTGCCAGGCACTTCGCGCACACTGGCGACCATGCTGCGCACATAGCGCACGCCGTGCTCTTTTTCTGCTCGGGCGATGTAGGCATCGAAACCCTTACCAAAGGCACGAATATCCATATAAAAGATGGTCGGTTGGATGCGACTATCGTGTTCGCGAGCGATGACCGCTTCTTTGGTGGCATACATACAGCAGACCGAAGAGCAATACCCCTGCCCGCAAGCGTTGTCGCGCGACCCGACGCATTGAATCCAAGCAACTTTTTCGGGGTGGCGTCCATCGGAGGGGCGTTGCACCACGCCGGCAAACGGACCAGAGGCGCTTAACATGCGTTCAAACTCAATGCTGGTTACGACATTCGGATAGCGACCATACCCGTATTCCGGCCGAATCTGATCGCTCAAGGGTTGAACCCCGGGCGCCAATAATACCGCCCCAACCTCGATTTCCTCGATCGTTTCGACTTGGTTATGATCGATGGCTTTGGCGCGGCAGGTATAAACGCACTGCAGACACTCCGAGCAAATGCCACAACTTAAGCATCGGGCAGCCTCAGCCCGTGCTTCCTCTTCGCTTAGCCCAGCGTAAACTTCCATAAAATCCTGCTTGCGCTCGCTCGCCGGACGAGCTTTAGTTTCAATGCGTGCTTGACGAGCAGCGCTGGACTCCAATAAACGGGCAGCCACTTCGGCTGAACTCAATTCGACTTTCGGTGGACGAGCCTTTGGCATGGATAACGGCTCACCTCGAAGGTAGCGGTCAATCGATTGCGCTGCACGGTGTCCGGCGGCAATGGCGTTAACGATGAAGGATGTCCCGGTGACGGCGTCCCCTCCGCCAAAGATGCCCGGCACATTGGTTGCCAAGGTTTCCTCATCCACTTTTAGAAAACGCCCACGCACGGTTTCGACTTCCCCGTTTAAGCACTCTAATTCCGGACGTTGGCCAATGGCAAAAATGACGATGTCCGCCGCGATGATCTCCTCCGTGTTAGGAATTTCGTCAAAATCGGGTCGACCGTCAACAAAGCCGCGGAAATTGACCTGCACACAGCGCACACCGCTGACTTTTCCATCGGCTTGGGTGATTTCTTTGAAGGTGCGAGAGGGATAAACCGCTATTCCTTCTTCTTCCGCATCGCGAACTTCCCAGTCATGAGCAGGCATGGTCTCGCGACTTTCCAGGCAAGCCATTCCCACCCAACTTGCTCCCAAGCGAACCGCGCTCATGGCTGCATCGATGGCAACATTTCCACCGCCCAACACCAAAACACGTTTTCCCTTAAAGCTTTCAGCAACCTTCGATTTATCCTCTAAACTGACTTGGCGGAGAAAATCGGTAGCAACGGTCACTTGCGGCAAGTCTGCGCCTGGAATAGGCAATTTGATGCCACCATGCGCCCCCACAGCGACAAACACGGCCTCATACCCCTGTTTCAGCAAAGCGGGTACGTTCTCAACACGGCTGTTCAAGCGCAATTCAACCCCTTCAGCCAGAATCTGATCGATTTCGCGTTGCACCAGTTGATAGGGCAAGCGGTACTCTGGCACCCCAACCCGCATCATTCCTCCCGCCACCGGCAGGGCTTCAAAGACGGTGACATCATAACCCATACGCGCCAAGTCCAAGGCGGCCGTGAGGCCGGCCGGCCCAGAACCGACCACAGCGACTTTCTTACCCTTTGGCTCAATTTCGCTTGCCCAGCGAATCTGCTCCGAGCTTAACTCACCGCTGTCCATCTTTGACCAGACCCAATCGGCAACAAAACGTTTGAGCGCCATGATGTTGACGGGTTGGTCACTTTGATTGCGCGTGCAGGCTTCCTCGCAGCGATGATTGCACACCCTACCGCACACGGATGGAAAAGGATTCTCCTCCTTGATGGTGCGGTAGGCATCTAAAAAGCGCCCTTCGCGCACCAAAGCCACATAACCTTGAGCGCGTTGGTTGATCGGGCAAGCATCGCGGCAGGGCGCCATGCCAGCTTTTTCAATGGCATACGCGTTGGGGATGGCTTGGGGATAGGGCTTATAGATCGCCTTGCGTTGTGAAAGTCCGCCGTTGAATTCGTCTCGGCGGGGCACCGGACAAGCTGTGGCGCAATCCCCACAACCGGTGCAGGCATCCAGTTTTACATAGCGCGGGTGACGGCGCACCTTCACGCGGAAGTTACCGGGTTCGCCTTCGATCCCTTCAATCTCGGAGGTGGTCAGGATTTCGATGTTGAGATGGCGACCGACCTCCACCAATTTTGGCGACATAATGCACATGGCACAGTCATTGGTCGGAAAGGTTTTATCCAATTGCGCCATAATGCCACCGATGGCCGGCGATTTCTCCAAAAGGTAAACTTTGAAACCGGCTTCGGCAAGGTCGAGTGAGGCTTGCATTCCACCAATACCGGCGCCGACAACCATAACAGCGCCGATCGGTTGTTTTGGGGCGTTCGGGGTCATCAAATCTTCTACGCTCATGCTCACTTCCTCACTAGCCATCTTATGCGGCGGCTGCCAATCTTGAGGAGTGCAGCTCGGCAAGCAACGGCCGCGGATTAATCAAATGTTTGCTCCACCAGCTCTCCGCTTCGGGCAATCCGAACGCCAGCCCCATCAATTCGGTAAAGTAAAAAACAGGCAGCTTTTGCGTCCCGCTCTGACGCATTTCCAAGTTAATTTGACAAAGCGGACAACTGGTGACAATGGCGGCTGCCCCGGCCTCTCGCGCCCGTTCGGCTAAGCGGTTTACTAAGCGGGCAGCCACGTTGGACTTGGTGAGCGAGAGTCCACCGCCACAACATTCCGTGGCATACGACCATTCAACAGCTTCAGCGTCTAAGGCTTGCAGCAATTGATTCATCAAGCGTGGATTTTCAGGGTTCTCAAATTGGGTTACCTGCGGTGGACGTACCAATAGACAGCCATAATAGCCCACCGCTTTAAGTCCTGCTAGAGGTTGCTTGACCCGTTCGCGGATGCGCTGCAATCCTACCCCAATCGTCAGCACCTCCAACAAGGGGCGCACCGCGATATTGCCTTGATAGTTAAACCCAACGATGTCTTCCAATTCTTTGCGCCGTTGCGGGTCGTGGCGCAAGGCATGATCGGCGCTTTTATGGCGGTTGAAACAGGCAGCGCATGGCATTACCAGATCATGCCCAAGCGGTTGCGCCAAAGCCAGATTGCGAGCAGGCAGTGCCAACGCTAACACAGGATTGAGACTGTGGGCAGAAGATGCGCCGCAGCAATTCCACTCTTCTAGTTCATGGAGTTCAACCCCTAGGGCATTGAAAACCGCCCGCACCGAGGCATCGTACTCACAGGCAGTGGATTCGAGGCTGCAACCCGGATAATATGTATAGGCGCTCATTTTGCCTCCTGTGCAGAAGCGGGATTCGCAGAAGGGAGATTCTCTTTAGCAACTGCTTCGGCAGACTTGAGGAAAATTCGTCTAACCTGATCGCGTCCTTTGATCGATTTGGGAAGGACAGGCACTTTGCCTTTGACAAATAATTGCAATCCGCTATCCATATCAGCCAAGAGGTTCAGCGTCCATAATTTGTAGGCGATCAGCAGACTGGCTTCATGACTGCGTCCCAAAGTTTGGACTACAAATAAGAAAAGCTTATGGAATTTTGCTGCATCGGGTTCGGCGGGAGTCACGCCGCTGCGCAAGGCTTCCAGCCGCAACGCATCCATCACCTTCGCAATGTCAATGCCATTGGGGCAGCGCGTCCCACAAGTCTCGCAAGCTGCGCAGAGCCAAATATCGCGGCTCTTCAGCAACCTTTCCCTCTCCCCCAACTGCACCATGCGCAAGATGCGATCCGGGCCAAACTCCATCTCCTCCACTACCGGACACCCTGCAGTGCATTTGTGGCAGTGGTAGCAGAGCAGGATGGGTTGGTTACTTAGCATGGTAATCTGTTCATGAAAGTCTAAGCTCATATTTCAACCTTTTCGGGTTTGTTTTGGGTTGTGAGTTTTGAGTTCTGAGTTTTGGACAGAGTATTTCTTTTGAAATTAAGGTCGCTTCTTTTATTTTTTTGGCTTCTTCGCATAGAGCAATGAGCATTTGCCTTTCCGCTTGCATCTCTACCCTAAACCCACAACTCACAACTCATAACAACACGTCCACCATGCCCATCACTTGCTCAACACGCCAGTTGCGCACTTGGCTGGCTTTGTTGGGACAGGCAACCACGCACGCACCGCAACCTTGACACAGGGCAGCATTGACGGTGGCATAGTTCCAAATCGGATGGATCTGCCGCGCTCCGTAGGGACACACCTTGACGCAGGCGCCGCAGGCAGCACAGTACTCTTCAATCACGCTGGCAACCAGCGGCGAGGCAGTCATTTCGTTTTTAGAAAAAAGTTGCAGCACTTTTGCCGCTGCCCCAGAGGCTTGAGAGACCGCCTCAGGAATATCCTTCGGACCTTGTGCCACTCCGGCTAGATAAATGCCGGCTGTCAGGGTTTCCACCGGGCGCAATTTGGGGTGTGCTTCGTTGAAAAAGCCATAGCCATCGGTACTGATATGCAACAATTGTCCTAGCTCCGTTGAGCCATGCGAAGGCAACATCGGAGTCGCCAAGACCACCAGGTCTGCAGCGATTTCTACCGCTCGCCCGGTCAAGGTGTCGCTTCCCCAGACGATGGTCTGATCGCCCTCGCGGAAAACCCGGCTCACTTTGCCGCGCAGGTACAACACCCCATAGTCAGTCATGGCGCGCTGCACGTATTCATCGTAATTTTTACCTGCCGAACGAATGTCGATGTAAAAAACATACGCTTGTCCATTGGGCACACGCTCTTTGTAAAGCATTGCCTGCTTAGCGACATACATACAGCAAACTTTTGAGCAATAGGAGACGCCATGCTCGGGATCGCGGGAGCCAGCGCATTGTACGAAGACCACCTCGCGAGCAATCTTGCCATCCGAGGGACGGCGGATCACCTCCCCAGAACGAAGCATTTTCTCAAAGGTCAAGCCATCCACCACATCGGGAATGTCAGCACCGCCATACTCGGTCAACCGAGCACGATCATACGGTTGCCAGCCACTGGCAACGACAATTGCTCCAACATCAAAAGTAAACCTCAAGGGTTCAAGCTCATCTAAGGCAACAACGGCGCCATCGGTTGCCGACGGTTTTTGCTCGACTGTGACGCGGAAGTTCCCGACATAGCCAGATAAACCATCTACTTCGGCGTTTAGAAGGGTTTGAATATTAGGATGATTCAGCACCTGCTGGATTTTCTTCTCCAGCAAGTCAGGAGCTGCCTGAAAGTTAAGATAACTGCCGCTCAGCTCTGCCATGCGTCCGCCAAGATGGTCTTGCCGTTCGACTAAGATGACCGGATAGCCGGCTTCGGCAATATCCAAAGCCGCCTGCATGCCGGCAATCCCTCCCCCAATCACCAATGTACGGTGGGTTAGAGGGAGGATTAACGGTTCAAGCGTTTCGTTGCTCTTGACCTTTTCGACAATCGACTCGGCGATCTCAATCGCTTTTTGTGTGGCAGCTTCTTTATCTTGTTGATGCACCCAGGAAACCTGTTCGCGAATATTTGCCGACTCACACCGAAAGCCGTTTAGTCCAGCCGCCGAAACCGTGCGTCGAAAGGTCGATTCATGCATCGCCGGTGAACAAGCTGCTACAACCACCCCATCCAGTTGGTATTTCTCAATGCTCTCGCGAATTAACTGTTGACCCGGATCTGAACACATGTACTTATAGTCGATGGCAAAGACAACGTCTCCATTGCGTTGTAACTGCTCAACCACCGCTTTGACATCTACCGTTCCGGCGATATTATGTCCACAATGACAGACAAACACTCCAATCCGACTCATGCGTTATCTCCTCAATCACCCACAGCTTCTAAGACACCCTGTGCCTGGCTTTGGGCATGGCGCTGTTTTTGGAAGAGCGAAAGCACTTTCGCCGCTGCACCACTCGCTTGAGCAACGGTTTCGGGAATGTCCTTCGGTCCTAAGGCGGTTCCAGCCATAAACACGCGGGGCGCAATGCTCAAAACGGGGTCTAATTCCTCGTTCGCAGCGCAATAGAAGCCGTTTTCATCGCAAGGGACACCGAACAAGGCCGCCACCTGAGGGTTAGTGGCGCGGGGAATAACAGCCGTCGCCAAAACCACCAAATCCGCAGCAATCTCGACGGTGCGGTTGCTTAGGGTATCTACCCCTTTCACGATGACTTTATCGCCTTCACGGAAAAGCTTGCTCACTTTGCCACGCAAATAAATTACACCATCTTCCTCCATGGCGCGGTTGACAAACTCTTCATACCCCTTTCCACCCGCGCGAACATCAATATAGAATACATAGGCTTGACCTTGCGGAAGGCGATGTTTGTAGAGAATAGCCTGTTTAGCCGTGTACATGCAACAGATTTTAGAACAATAGGGAACGCCGCGTTCAGGATCGCGCGAACCGCTACATTGAACAAAAACCACCTCCAACGGAGGTTTACCATCTGAGGGGCGTAAGATTTTGCCTGCTGTCGGTCCACTGGCTGCTAATAATCGCTCAAAAGCCAAGCCATCGATCACATCCGGGATTTTTCCCCCGCCGTATTCAGGCAGGCGAGATTGAGGGAACAGATCGTACCCGGTGGCAAGAATCACGGCGCCGACTTTTTCTTCAAAAAAGGTATCCGTTTGATCCCATTGAATAGCGCCGGTTGGGCAGAATTTTTCACATGCGCCGCATTTCGGTTTGGCAGGGTTGCCTTTGGCATCCACAGCTGGCACACGCCCAGCTTCGATATCCCACTTAGACTGCAAGTAACGGCAGTTCTCAGCGTCAATGACCGGCTTGTTGGGAACAGCTTGCGGTGATAGTGTATAGATTACCTTGCGAGTTCCCACCCCGCGTTCGAAGAGCGATTCGACCTTGAAGGGACACTTTTCCTGACACACGCCACAACCGGTGCAGATATCCCAATCCACATAGGCCGGTTTACGGCGGATGCGCACGGTGAAATCGCCGTTTTCATCCTGCTGGATGGAGTCGATCTCACTGTAGGTGTACAGACGGATGTTCTCATGTTTGCCGGTTTCTACCGTTCGGGGGGTGAGAATGCACTGCGAGCAGTCCAAAGTGGGGAAAGTCTCTGAAAGTTGCGCCATGTGGCCGCCAATCGATGGCTCCCGCTCCACTAAGATCACTTCATAACCACTGTTGGCAATATCCAAAGCCGCTTGAATGCCGGCAATCCCCGCTCCAACCACCAAAGCTCGTTCAATCATTCCACCTGCCTCCCGTCCATCGCCTAGGCGACTGTTGCCCGATAGGGTTCAAAAAGCGGGCGTGGATCGACGCTGTGACCTTCCATTCCCCAGACCTGCTCGGGTAAACCCAGAGCCACAGCCATCAATTGGGTGAAGTACAGCACTGGCAAAGGCTTGATTGCCCATCCACGCACAGACTGCTGAGGATAGTCCAAATTGTATTGACATAAGGGACAAGCGGTAACCAACGCTTGCGCCCCGTGGTGTTGTGCCGAAGCGAGGATGTCTTGCGCCAATTGCTGGGGTACGGTGGGCTTGCTGACCGCCAAGTAGGAGCCACAACACTCGGACTGATAGGGGAAGGTGATCACTTCACATCCCAACGCCTCCAGGCATTCGTGCAAAATATGGGGATCATCCGGGTCATCTAACTGAATCTCAGCGGGTGGGCGCAATAATAAGCATCCATAGTAAGGGGCAACTCGCAAACCTTTAAGCGGTTGGCTCACATTCGCCCTCAAGGTTTCCCAAGTCAATTGATCGCGTAATAGTTCCAAAAAGTGCGTGACACGTACCTGACCCAGATAAGGTTCTTCGGTGAACCAATTAATGCGCTCCAAAACATCCGTGTGTTCCTGCAGAAAGTTCTGAGTGCGCCGCAGGACATGGAAGCAAATGGCGCATAAGGTGGTCATCTGTCCGCCGGCTTCTTGCGCTTGACGAAGCAAGCGGGTGGGGGCAATCAATGTCATCGCATTGTCGGTGGAGAGAGGGAAAGTTGCTCCACAACATTGCCAATCCGGGAGTTCTTGGAATTCAAGACCTAGGGCTTGGGCAACCGCCCTCCCTGAGCGATCATAACCGCTGGCTTTGGTTGATAAGGTACAGCCTGGAAAATATGGGATGGCCATCTTCACCTCTCTCAGACAGAATACTTACGAAAGCCACCGATGATGGCAAGTTGAGGCATTTCTGCCGCTTGTTCAGGAGAAATCTGATTGGGGTCTAACAGGTTGCCATAGGTTTCCATATAGATTTGGCGCAGTGCTTCCATCACGCGCGGCAGGTCGATTCCTTTGGGACAGCGCGAAACGCAGGTTAGACAAGCCGCGCAAGTCCAGATGGTCTGGACTTGTAAAACCTCTTCCAGCCCCAGTTGCGCCATGCGGATGACTTGATTGGGCAATATATCCATACTAAACGCCACAGGGCAACCTGCGCTGCACTTGCCGCACTGGTTACAAGCCAATAGGCTCTGACCGCTAATCGTTTCAATCCGATTGACAAACTCGCCACGAACTGTTTGGAGAGAGATTTTCGTACGCATCGCACCGCCTTTACCAAAGCTGTTTTATCCCGCTTAAGAGGTTTTATACGCCCTCTTCAGGCAGGAGAAGTTATCCAAGAAAAAGCTAAGCACATATCGTGGGAAAGGCTTAAAAACATCAACCACCTCTAAAAGAATACCGCTTTGGGTTGCTTTGATTATCGTCTAAATTCAGAGTAAAGTAATCTGTAATAGATAATCAAGTGCAGAGACAAAAATCACCCTGCAGGTAGGAAGAAAATCAGAGTGTCTGACGAAATCTTTCCTAACCCTTCACGCCATTTTTGAACCGAAGCAACAGCCTAAAGCGATCAGGATAGATTGTTTAGACCCAACAATCTTGTAATGGGTTGTGTTCGATAAACTAACAAATCTGCTAGGTAAATTGGTTGACATTGTCTTCCTTTTTTGCTAGGATAGGTTCGAGCACGAAAAGGCAAAGCCAGCGAAAGCTGGGGACGCAAAGCCATGGGTCTACCGTCATCGCAAGATGACTACGACTGCCAGGTTGCCGAATGTAATCGAATGTCAATTGTATGTTTGTATTCGACGAGCCTGGCAAAGCCCAGGCTCAATTGCTTGAGTGCACATTACCAATCTACCAAGACCGATAAAGGCAAACCCGGCGAAAGCCGGGGACGCAAAGCCATGGATCTACAGCCGGCTTAGCCGGCCAGGATAGCCAGGTTGCCGAAGCAGCGAACTGTTTTCTTGCGTTCTCTCAACGGGCTTGGTTATCCAAGCCCGTTTTTGTTTGGAGAGCAAATCGAATGAAGACCAATCACCATCAACCCAGATCATCTCACTCCTTACTCAGCCGAGCTTTTTGGAGGGTGCTGAGCGGGTTTGGCATTCCTGGTGCACTTCTAACGGTCTTCTCTGTTGTCCCGCTTCTCTCCGCCCAAGCCGCAAATCCCTCTTCGAATTTACCGGCTTGTCAGCCATTTGTGCAAGTCAATGACAATGCTTTTGGCCTCGGCGGCGGGGCAGATGGGACATTCAGCTCAGAAGAGGGTTTCGAAGTGGTGGTCTTCAATGGGCAACTGTACCTTGGTATGGAAGCCGATAACACCATGGGGGCGCGCATTTGGCGCACAAAAGCCGGCGTAACCATCCCTGCTTCTCAAGCGGATTGGGAGGAAGTTGCGGCTGACCAATTCGGATATCCCTTCGGGGTAACCAATGTCACCCAAAATGATCACATCGATAGCCTAGCTGAATTTAACGGCTATCTCTACGCTAGCACCGCCAATGGAGGGAGTAGTACCTATGGGACGCGCGTCTTTCGCAGTCCCAACGGAAATCCGAATAGCTGGGAAGATGCCCTGATCAACATTGGCGCCGGTTTTGGAAGCGCACAAAACACAAATTTCAAAGATATGCAAGTCTTCAATGGTTGGTTGTGCGGCGGTACGCAAAACTGGCTATATGGGGCGCAGGTATGGTGCACTCAAGATGGTTTGAATTGGGTGCAAAAGAATATCAGCGGCTTTGGCAGCACACAATATAACAACAAAACTGTTGAGGTTTGGTCGGGATACGTATTTCAAGAGGCTTTGTACTTCGGTGTGCAAAACCTCGGTGCAACTCGCTCCAGTAACTATGATGACTTGGGGAAACTCTACCGCACTCGCAATCTGAACGGCACGCCGCAGTGGGAAGAGGTCTTTATCAGCCTGCCCGGTTACCTGAATCGGGTCGATATCCTTGGTGAATTAAATGGGTATCTCTACATTACTAGCCGTGGATCAAACGGCGGCATTATCGTCTATCGCAGTTCAACTGGTGACCCCGGCACCTGGCAACAAGTCAGTCTCGAAGGTATTCATGGCAACACAGCCAACAATGCTGTGATTGTGGACGGTGCGGTAACTTATGAAGGTGGTTTATATGTTGCTGTCAGCAACAACAGCGGTTTCCAACTCTGGCGCACCTCGGGAGCTGTGCAAGGGGATGGAATGGTTGATTGGGAACAGGTGGGGGGTAGCGGTTTGACCGATGCGAAAAATATCCACTCTGAACTAGCTGTTTTCAATGGTTATCTTTATGCATGGACATCCAATTACACGCGCGGTCAGCAAGTGCTGCGATCCAACTGTATGGCTGGCGCAGTGATGCCGTCCCCAACTGCGACGAACACCACCCAACCTAGCCCCACACCAACAATGACACAAACATCGCTACCAAGCCCAACCCCCACCGCTTCACCTACCTCTGCGCCAACCCAAACCCCAACCGCTTCTCCAACCCCTGCCCCCAGCCAGACCCCAACCCCCACGGCTCTGCCAAGCTACACCCCCACCGCTTCACCTACCACTGTTCCAACCCAAACCCCAACGGCCACTCCAACTGCAGAACCACCATCACCGTTCTGCCCGCAAGGCGATCAAAGCTGTCAAAGCTCCAACCCCAACGGTTCAATGTATAGCGTATTCATCCCCATCTTGATAAAGCCATAATCACGATACTCATTGATCTGTTCTCTTAGTGTTATCGCCCAATCCTCGTTTCGTCCACAGAGTTACAAAATTTAGCCTCTCCGTGTATTGTCCTGAAAGGAAGAAGTGGGATTAAGTAGATGAACCATGGGTTTCGTGCCGCCAAGCTCTGCTTGGTAAGGTCTGACGTAAGATTAACAACACGAGACCAATTCTCGTGAATCTTCGTTCAAAGATAAGACTAATAAACGGTAATTGGTGCTTAAGGGGGATTGTTTTTTAGCAAGATTTATGTTATAAACAGATTAAGTAGCTTCATCGTTGTGCAAGTCACATCGAAAGGGCAAACCCGCCGTGAGACGGAGACGCAAAGCTGAGGGTCTATTCCTCAAGAGAAATAGATAGTCTGGCTGCCGTGGGTGTTCATGCTAACGGCAGTTTTTTTAAACTGTCACCCAATTCGATAGTTTCAAGTTAATAAGGAGGTCTGAATGAAAGAAAGGGTGGGGTATCTTTTCCTAGCGGTGATCATCGCCTTAAGCGGAATGATGATCCTCGCAGGAGTAGCTTCAGCGTCATCGAATCTTGAACCAGCAAGCCCAGATTGTTGGAACACCATCACGATCAAGAAAGTCACGGAACCGGCTGGAGGCACGGGATTTGACTTTACAATTCGATGGGGAAGCTACATAGATAGTTTCACACTGAACGATCAGCAAACAAAAAAATACACTCCTAACAGCCATAGCGTTTTTACCGTTACAGAAGCAGTTAAAGCAGATCATTATTTGAAAAACATCTCTTGCAACGGGCCAACAGGCGCTCTTTTTAACTATGATTTACAAAACCGACGCGTCATCATCGATCTTAAAACAAATAAGGTTGATGGAAATATTACCTGCACTTTCACGAACACTCGTTACGGTAAGATCACGGTTTATAAATTCGAAGACCTGGATAATGATGGACAATGGGACAATGAAGAATCACCCTTGAGCGACTGGGAATTTGATTTATCTGGACCGAAGACAGGCAGTGGAAAAACAGACAGCAACGGAAAACTGATCTTCGAAAACTTGATTTCCGGAGAATATACCGTCACAGAAAACCTCGAAGATGAATATACTTCAACCACGGGATTGATGCAAAATGTCACCTTGAACCCGAATGGCGCTGAAACGCTTTACTTTGGCAATCGACGCTTTGCGATGGATTACGGCGATTTACCCGGCGCCTATGGTCTGACCCTATTCTCTGAAAGCGGTGCTCGCCATCTACCCCTTGAACAAGGAGACGTTTGGCTTGGTACAAACCGAGATGTCGAGTACGATGGTAAGCCCCATAACGATGCTGTGGGGGATGACAATGATGCAACCAATGACGAAGACGGTGTAGTGCGTGGAGCAACTTGGGGGGGTGGCATGGGAGTGATCATGGTCACCGTCAACGGCCCTTCTTGTTTGATGGGTTGGGTTGACTATGCAACCGTAACCGAAACGCTTCCCACAAACTTGTTCAAGGAATTCGGGTTTGATTACAAATTCACCGATAATTTCGACAAAGATGGAAACTCATTTTCCGAGAAAGTGATTGATAACCTTCTCCTAACCTCCGCCGGCACGCATGAGATTACATTCCCCTTGCCCACAGATTTCGGCGGCGCCAGTGTCTTTGCCCGCTTCCGGCTCTCACCTGCCATTCCGGCAGACGGTAGCGAGGCATTGAACCCTGTTGCAGAGAACAATGGAGCATATCGCTGTCCATCCGTTGGGCTTACAGGCCTTGCACACGGCGGTGAAGTTGAAGATTATGTATGGACATTTGGACCCACTGCTATCAAAATCAAACAGATCAATGCCGTTCAGCAACATTCAGCTCTAAGTTTTGGGTGGGGCTTAATTGGTATTCTGATCAACCTATCCGCTTTGTGGTTCATTAAACGCCGACGGAAATAGGATAAGAAAGGAGAAAACGATGTACGAGCGAGAACAAAAGGTTTATATCACCCCCGCGATTGTTTTGGAGCTAGAATTAGAAACACGCGCCGGATCATCTTTGGGAGAAGTTTTTGAGGAGCTTTTTTCAGAAGAATAGTCCAAAACGGTAATGTGATCGACCTCCTGTAAGAGACTTATCTTGCAGGAGGTTTTCATTTTACAAGGATAGAGAGATACCTCACGTTGCAGAGAATGTCGATTACTCTTGGAGAAACCATCACCCTTAAGTCACTTTCCATCTGCTATAATCAACGCATGGAAAATCTCCCAACAGCTACAACCGTTGCTTGCTCTCAGTGCGGAGGTGAACTTCATCCAGAGGTTGGGCAAGTCTTTCTCATTTGTCCTTACTGCTCTTCGACCGTATACATCGATAAAAGCCAAGTCGTCTTCCATTGGTATGTAGCCCCGACACTAGATGAAAAGCAAGCTCGCGCAGCCCTGGCGCGCTGGATGGCAGGTAACCAAACCGTCAAAGATTTGGACCGCAAAGCTCAAATTAGCGAAGTCTCTTTCGCTTACTTTCCAATGTGGTTGTTCAAATATCGTAAACCCGATGAAAAAGATGAGCTTCTACTCGTGCCTGCGGCAGCTACCTCGGTCAGCGAGATAAAAAATCTTATCCTTCCCCCTGGTGACCTGCGTAAGCCTACTGCTGAGATCGACCATGCCGCCCAAGCCCCTACTGTGCCGTTGGAAACCGCCTTAGCTTGGTTGGGACAACGTCAAATCACTGCAGAGCAAATTATCGAAAAAGCCCTCGTGCACGTCCCTGTTTATACTTTCAAATACTTTTTCAATAGCCGTACTTATACTGCCCTTGTGGAAGGCGCCAGTGGGGGCGTTTTTGCCAACCTTTTCCCTGCCAAAGCCGAAGCACCTTTCCTGCTGATCGGCGGAGCAACAGCCTTGATCTACCTCTGCTTGGCTACCTTCCCTGCCATGGGCGCGCTGCAAAGCGGCGCCAGTGGCTTGGGAATCGGCCTGCTGATCTGCAGCGGAGCAGGCTTGGTCATTGCACCGATCCTGTTCGTAATTGCCGCTTGGATTGCAGCCAAAATATGAGCGAAAAAGACGTTACCCATGGTCTAAACTGTCCAAAGTGTGGTGGGATGATTCGCATCCCAGAAGGGCAACGGTTGGTCATCTGCCCGTATTGCCAACAGCGTTCTATCGTGCGCGGCGAACGTGGTGTCCTACGCTATCAAGTACCTGCCCAAATCGAGCGTCTTGTAGCTGAAAAGATGTTGCAACGGTTCCTAACGAGCAGCTTCGCCATCGCACGCAACGCCCCTCGTCTAGCTAAGCTTGACGAAAGCTTATTGGTATTTTTGCCCTTTTACACCAGTTGGGGCAGAGTACTTGGTTGGGTTTTTGGACAAGAACGGGTTGGAAGCGGGGAAAAAGCGCGTTATGAGCCGCGGGAAGTCCAGTTTGTACAAGATGCCACTTGGAATAGGGCAGCTTGTGATGTGGGCGAATTTGGGGTAGAAAGTGTGCCTTTGGAAGATAAACCCTATGAACCCTATAACGATGACGAAATCCATCGCGCCGGCATGGTCTTTGAACCGGTCGGATCGCTGAGCGAAGCCCTACAAGAAGCTCAGCAAATGTTTCAAGCTCAGGTGCGTGGAAGTGCTCGTCTTGATCGCATCTCTCAGGTGTTTGTTCGCATTGTTCGCCAGCGGTTTGGTTTGGTCTATTATCCCTTATGGATCTTGCGCTATCTCTACCGCGGACGAGCGTATCAGGTGGCCATCGATGGTCATAGCGGTCAAATATTGTACGGCAAAGCACCGGGCAATACCCTCTACCGGGCAGCCGTCTTGGTGGGTGGGATAGCCTTGGGAGCCTTAATCGCGATTGATGTTCCTACCTTACTTTTGTACTTTGGTCGCAACAGTGACGAAATGGATGGCTTACTTGTCCTCAGTGGATTTGCCCTTTTGGTTGGATTTTCGGCAATGTACGCTGCCTATCGTGCTTTTCGGTATGGGGAGGAATATGAATACCGTTGGAAAAAAACGGCCTCAATCGCAGAATGGTCTCCAAAACAACTCATCGAGTCGCTCTCGGAGGCGCTGGAATGAGTCAATCGGTTACATTGTTTCCATTGAATTGCATCCGCTGTGCGACGCCCATTCCAGCAGAAGTAAATGAAGTGGCGTGGCTATGTTCCATCTGTGGGGCAAGCATGGCCCTCACTGAAGCTGGCGAAATCGTTCCTTGCGAATTTCATTTTTCAACAGACCTACCTGCTGGCAAAAAAGGTAGACCTTTCTGGGTGGCAGAGGGGGTCGTTCGTCTGATACGTCAATCGTATAACCGAATCGGCAAGAGCGATCAAGAAGCGATTCAATTCTGGAGTCAACCCCGTCGGTTTTTCATCCCCGCTTATGATTGCGGACTAGAGGAAATGCTTACCATCGGCACCCGCTGGCTAACCAAGCCACCACCCCTTTTTGAGGGGGCTAAAAGCGATTTTTTACCTATTACGCAATCAGCCGCTGATGTGCGCGCTTTTGCCGAATTTCTGATTATTGCCATCGAAGCAGCGCGCAAAGACAAGGTCAAGGAAATCCAGTTTGAACTTGAAATGGGAGTGCCGCAGCTATGGATTCTCCCCTAAGCCTATCTTCGATATTGACTTCTTGGGTGCATTGAGGGAGTTGGACGTCTTTATCTACCTCACTCCAGTTGGAAAAACCTGCACTCCAACGAGAACGAACGACTACGAGGATAAACTTTTCTTGAACAAAAATGCCCCAAAGCCCGGACAAACGAACGTTAACTTAGAGATTGCAAATAGAGAGTGAGACAGAATGGAAACCGAAGGAAAATTTTATCTTGGACGGCTCGTTGACCCCCAAACCAACAAAACCACCGATCAACCCTTGCTCTACAAATCCGAAGATCTGACCACGCACGCCTTCGTGGTCGGGATGACCGGCTCTGGCAAGACGGGGTTATGCATTTGCCTCTTGGAGGAAGCGGCCATACAAGGCATACCAGCCTTGATTGTCGATCCCAAAGGCGATATGACCAACGTTCTGTTGCACTTTCCAAATTTTGAGCCAAGCGACTTCGAGCCCTGGGTCAACGCTGATCTCGCCCGCCGAGAAGGGAAAACGGTGCAACAGGTGGCACAGGAAACTGCCGCAATTTGGAAACAAGGTTTAGCCGATTGGGGAATTGAACCTAACCGCGTCCAAGCCCTCTCTGAGGCGGCTCATTTTTCTGTGTATACCCCAGGATCGGATAGCGGCATCCCGGTCAATATCCTCACCTCTTTTGAAGCACCTGAGCTTGCGTGGGATGAAAACCGCGAAGCGTTGCGTGAGAAGATCTCCGCTACCGTGACAGCGCTGTTGGGATTAGTCGGTTTATCGGACGTTGATCCGTTGCGCTCGCGTGAGCACATCCTGCTCTCCAACATCCTTGAACACGCTTGGGTGGCGGGTAAAAACCTCAATTTGAGTGAATTGATTTTGCAAACTCAATCCCCTCCTTTCACCAAATTGGGTGTTTTCGATGTAGATACTTTCTTCCCTCAAAAAGACCGTTTTGCCCTATCCATGTTGCTCAACAACATCCTTGCCGCGCCTAGTTTCCAACCTTGGATTGAAGGGCAACCGCTGGATATCCAAAAATTGCTTTATGCTGAGGACGGACGGCCGCGCCATAGCATATTCTATTTAGCCCACCTGAGCGAAACCGAGCGCATGTTTTTTGTGACCCTGCTTTACACCGCGGTTGAGAGTTGGATGCGCTCTCAACCGGGCAGCGGCTCCTTAAGGGCAATCGTTTATTGCGACGAAGTCTTTGGCTACTTACCACCGGTCAGCAACCCACCCTCGAAAACTGTGCTGTTGCGCATGCTTAAGCAAGCCCGCGCCTTCGGCGTCGCCCAAGTGTTGGTTACCCAGAACCCAGTGGATATCGATTACAAAGCCTTATCTAATGCTGGCACTTGGTGTATCGGGAAATTACAAACCGATCAAGACAAACAACGTCTGTTAGACGGCTTAGAAAGCGCTGTACCAGGCGGGATGAACCGCAATGACTATGATAAACTCATCTCCGGTTTAGGCAAACGGGTTTTCCTATTGCATAACGTGCACGCAAAAGGCCCCCTGCTCTTCCAGACCCGCTGGGCGATGAATTATCTCGCCGGACCACTCACGCGTACTCAAATTCCGGCCTTAAGCCGCCTGGCGAAAGCTGCGCAAAGCTTAACGCCTGAGTCCCCCCAAGTTAAGTCAACGGCTCCAGCCTCCTCTAGCCCACCCATTGGGAAAAAACTTCCACAAACGGAAACTTACCTTGCCACCAAACCTCCTGCCCCAACGGGTGTGGCGGAAGTTTTTCTGCCCGTAAAAGAGAGTCTTGCCCAAGCCCTTCAAAAATCCGGGCGAACTCGTTCAGCCGATCAGAGTGCCAAGCTACTCTACCGCCCCCGATTGTTCGGACAAGCTCAAATTCGTTACGTGAACCGAAGGATTGGTTTAGATACTGAAAGCGCAAAAGCGGTTCTAGCAGAAACACCAGATCGACGCGGCTTTGTCCGCTGGGAGGAAAACCTTGTCCCACCGCTTGACCTGCGCCAGATGGACGGGGCTCCTGTGCCCGATTCTCGGTTTGCACCTTTAGAGATTCCGCTTTCGGATGCCAAGCTAATGGCTGTTATGCAAAAAGACTTCCTCGATTGGACGTTTCGCAATGCTTCCTTGTCGGTCCAAGTCAACGATGCGCTTCAAGTCGCTTGTGTCCCGCCGATGACCGAAAGCGAATTTCGGACGCGTTGCGCAGATCTCGCCCGCCAAAAGCGGGACGCAGAAATCAAAAAGGCCACCGAAACCTTCGACAAGAAAATCGAAGCCCTGAGGCTAAAATTAACCCGAGAAGAGCAAGAACTCGAGGCAGACAAAGAAAAGCTTAACTTGCGGCGCATGGAAGAAGTTGGCACGCATGCTGAAACGTTGTTCGGATTATTGGGAGGTCGACGCAGTTCGCGTCGGATTTCATCTTCCCTTACCAAGCGCCGTTTAACCAGCCAAGCCAAAGCAGAGGTTGAAGAATCGGAGAAAACCATCGCGCTGTTGAAGGAACAAATCGCAGATCTTGAAAAAGCCAAAGCAGCCGCTGTCGAAGAGATCCATCAACGTTGGGCGGCCATTGCTGCACAGGTGCGCGAAGAAAACATTCAACCCTTGAAAAAAGATGTTTATATTGAGTTTTTTGGCATCGCTTGGCAACCATACTATCTCATACAAGAAGGTGATACGTCTATCGAGCTTGTAGCTTGTTCTCTTCAATGATAGAGATGACTCTACCAATGATCGGTCAGCAATGTGATTAGCGGTTGAAGCTTCTTGTAATGAAAAATTCTATCCCTTAGAGGTGAACCATGCAACCTATTCATGAAACCCTTTGCTTACTGGTGGCAACCGGTTATCTCAATCAGCAACTGGATGAGTTTGAAGCGATGATCACTCCCCCAAACTATCTTTGTACCTCCTGCGGTCGGGTTGCTCGGGAGGAAGAGAGTTTATGTTTGCCGCGCCCAATTCATATCTGCGCCGGGAATCCTCCTCAAGAGGGAGCAGTACAATGACACAACCTCCGCCAGATACCCTCAATGCTATCGGCGTGTTGAAGCGCCGCGAGATCGAAGCCCGCATTCTTAAGCCCGTGCTAGAAGCCTTTGCCCGAGAACTCGGCTGGGAGCGCACTATCGAGATTCTGCAGGGCGTGATTATAGCGATCGCTCGGGAACAAGGGAGAGAATTAGCGCAGTCTCAAGGTGGTTGCAGCTTACAACAGTTTGCTGCCTCACTAGAAAACTGGCAAAAGGACGATGCCATGCAAATTGACATCCTTGTCCAAAACGAGGAGGAGTTTTCGTTTAATGTGCAGCGGTGTCGTTATGCAGAAATGTACCGCGCCTTGGGGATGGAACAATTAGGGCGGGTTCTGTCTTGCAGCAGAGACCAAGCTCTAATCGAGGGCTTCAACCCAGAGATCGAACTCACGCGCACCCAAACCATCCTGGAGGGCGCTCCGTTTTGTGATTTTCGCTATCGGATTAAGCGATAACCTCATACCGCAAGGTTAACCCTCGTACCAACGCTTTCTTTCTGGTCGCTGCGCTGACGGGCTAATTCTAGGCGGGCGCGCATAGCCATCACGTCTGCCTCAGCAGCCACTGCGCGGTCTTGCGGCGATGGGTCAGGAGGAGCGAGCGCTGCCGCTTTGACGCGCGCAGCTTTTCGGATCGTTGCGTCTGGGTCACCCTCTACCGGACTCGTATCAATCGACACTTCACCGGCAACAGCATAAAGTTTTCCGTCAGGGCCGGTTTGATAAGCGTATTGGGCACGACTGCGGATTAAATTTCCCCCAACACGGATATGCGCTTCTTCATGGGCACGCACCTTGCGGTCGGTCTCTTTAAGTTTAGCAATCGCTTGTTTCTCTTGCTCACTGAGTTCTTTCTGCCCGAAAGCGCTGTGACCGCTTGTGATTTCCTTCTCTCTATCTTTTCCTTGAGTGGGATGAACCCGCATTGGCGCATCGGGAGATAGGGCCGTCGCCGCAGGAGCGTTGCCTTGCAGGCTGTTTTGAAAGCCTTGCTGCCATTTCCGCCATTCGGCGCGCGCTTCCTGCAGCCCTCTAAGGCTGAAGGTTCCCGAATTCAACTCAGAAGACCCAAAATCGCTCATTAGCGACACTCCCTCTAATTTGGTTTCGGCAGATTCTGATAAAACTTTAGCACTTTTTTAGCGATATTTGAATGGATTTCGACTATACTAACTTTCTAGGACTATTTGTATCCAGATTATTGCCATTCTTAAACCATGAATTCGGGATCAAATATGAACCGTTTTGAACACCGTTTTCTTGTACAAGCGCCAATAGAAAAAGTAGCCGATTTTCATCGCGATACCCGCGCCCTACGCAGGCTAACGCCGCCGCCCATTTGGGTGCAATTTCACCACTTGGAACCCCTTGCGGAGAACTCGATTGCTGAGTTTAGCCTTTGGTTCGGCCCTTTTCCAGTGCGCTGGCGTGCCTTGCACACGCAGGTTCATGCCTTGCAGGGCTTCACCGATACACAAGTTCAGGGACCTTTACGGCACTGGAGACACACCCACTCTTTTCAAGCAATTGATGACCAAACAACCCAAATTACTGAAACGATTGAATACGATTATCCCAGCGGCTGGAAAGGAGTTTTTGCTCGTCTGCTCTATTCTCCCCTTGCATTGCGCCTGTTATTCCTCTACCGCCAATGGGTGACCCGCTTTTGGCTAGAACGAAAAAGCTTGAGCAGGAGCAACCAGCCATGACGCTCAAGCATACCCCTCATGTGCTCGTAATCGGCGCCGGTATTGGAGGGCTAACCACGGCTGTTTTACTGCTTCAAGCAGGCTACAAAGTCACCGTTCTCGAAGCGCATATCTATCCCGGCGGTTGTGCCGGAACGTTCTATCATCAAAAGTTCCGCTTCGACGTAGGCGCTACGCTAGCCGGCGGATTTTCTCCTGGTGGTCCCCATGCCCGGCTAGCCGAACAGCTTGGAATCGACTGGCCGGTAAAACCGGTCAACCCTGCTTGGGTCACCTTTCTGGATGGCAAGACAATTTTCCAATGGGCAGAGCGCGAACGCTGGTGGGACGAAATCCACCGCCATTTTCCCGAAAGCACATCGTTTTGGAAAAAACAAGAATGGCTTGCAAACCAATCGTGGGACATCGCGGCGAAAGATTTTGCTTGGCCGCCGCGCTCCTTTAGAGATTATCTCACCATCTTCAGCGCGTTGCATCCCGACACACTGCGCGCTGCCCCGTATGCCCTGCGCACCATTGGCTCTCTATTACCTCCCGCTAGCTCTCCATCCTTGCGCCTGTTTTTAGACGCACAGTTGTTGATCTCTGCTCAAAGCCTTGCCCAGGCTACCAATGCGTTGTACGGCAGTGCCGCCTTGGATTTGCCCCGTCGCGGGGTAAACCATGTACTCGGTGGTATCGGCAGCTTAGCTCAAACCTTAGCCGATTGGGGGACTCAACGAGGGTTGACACTCCTTTATCGTCAAAAGGTCACTCGTTTAGAAGTCAAAGATGGGCGCGGTGTTCGAGTCTATACGAACAAAAAACAAGTCTTTGAAGCCGATGCTTTTGTTGCCAATCTCACACCTTGGGGATTAGCAGCCTTGCTCGGAGAAAATACGCCGCCTGCTTTACGGCGCGAAACCCAAACTCGTCCAGCAACGTGGGGAGCCTTTACGCTTTATTTAGGAGTTGATGCCAGCCAACTTACGGCGATACCTGCTGATCACCTTCAAGTCATTGTCGATCCCACCCGACCGCTTGGGGAGGGCAACTCGGTTTTTATCTCGCTTTCGCCGACTGACGATCCAAGTCGCGCCCCCCAAGGAATGCGCGCCGTCACCTTATCCACCCACACGGCGATTGCCGCCTGGCAAATTGACGAACGAGCCTCTGAAGAGAAAAGTGCTGAATACACCGAACGCATGCTCCAGGCTGCAGAAATTGCCATCCCAGGCATCCGCCAATCGGTGCGTTTAGCTTTGCCCGGCTCACCCCATACCTTCGAATTTTACACCCATCGCCCGCTCGGCATGGTAGGCGGGTTTCCCCAAACTTCTTTGTTGCGCGCTCGCAGCCCGTGGACTGGCTTGGCGAATGTTTGGCTCGTTGGTGACTCCATCTTTCCCGGGCAATCAACGGCTGGGGTAACCGTTGGCGCCATGCGGGTTGCCAAGGAGGTCATCCATTGGCTACGCCAAACCTTTAACATGCGCAGTTGGTGCGTTGCAAAAACTCCCAGTCCATCCGAAGCAAACTAAGGAGCAGAGCGGATGGGTGCCTTTTGGTCGATTCTATTGGCTGTTGCAGGATATGGTTTTCTGCACTCACTACTGGCAGCGCACTGGCTAAAGGCGATGGTGCGCCAACGGCTGGGGGAACGATTCTTTCGGTGGTATCGCCTAATCTATAACCTGATTGTTAGCAGCACCTTTTTGCCGCTTTTAGGGCTGCTGGCTTGGTTGCCCGATCGCACGCTTTATGTGATTCCCTTCCCGTGGTCTTTGCTCAGCGGATTGATTCAGCTTATCGCTCTTGGGGTGATCTTTCTAGGATTACTGCAAAGCGGATTCATCTCTTTTCTGGGTCTCGATGCCTTGGTTGCCAACCCTTTGCGCTCAAAGGATAAACTGGTTGTCAATGGGCTTTATGCTTGGGTGCGCCATCCCATTTACACCGCTGGAATCGTATTTCTATGGTTATCGCCCATCTTGACTCAAAACCTTTTGGCGCTAAATATCGGGCTAACGTTGTACATTTTCGTTGGCGCTTGGCTCGAAGAGCGCAAAATGGTTGCCGAATTTGGAGAGGCTTACCGCCAATACCAACAGCAGGTCCCGATGTTCTTCCCCTATCGCATCCCGAAAATCCCAAAGACAATTGGCTCAAAATAGCTTGTGGGTATGGCTACATCCAACTCGCTTCGGTGAAATGTCATTTGAGGTGAGCCTATGAAGTGACAAATTTCACATTGACTTAGGCATCTAGGCTAGTTATAATCGAGAAAACAAAATCGAATACCTTCGGGGCAGGGTGCGGTCGCAAACGACCTATTCCCGATCGGCGGTAAAGCCCGCGAGCGCAAATGAGCGCACGATTCGGTGAAACTCCGAAGCCGACGGTATAGTCCGGATGGAAGAAGGTAAGCTTGGATAAGGTAGGCGCGTGACAGCTAAGCAATTTCTCGGTCGCGCGCGAGATGCCCCGAAAGCCATCTGGTTTTCGGGTTTTTTGTCAAAAAAGAGGACTGTCCAGCGTTGCACTTGCCCCGAATCGCGCTGATTCGGGGCTTTGAATTTGACTAGGAAAAATGAACTTAATTGAGATACCGAAACGTCTTCCGCTCCAACGCAAGCTCAGCCGCACGCAACATGCGCTGACCATCACTGCCTCATTGGGGAGTGCTCTTCTTCTCTGGCATTTTGTTACACAGCTTTGGGACTTGCCCGCCTTTATTCTTCCCTCTCCGACAATGGTCGGACAACGATTCGTCCAAGCATGGCGAGATGGAAGTCTGCTCCGACACACAGGCTATACGCTCTTTGAAGTCCTGTGTGGCTTGACACTAGGCGTACTAACGGCAACTCTGCTCGGTTATCTTTTAGCGAAATCGCACTGGTTTGAGCGCCTTTTATCCCCATATATCGTTGCCAGTCAATCCATTCCGATTGTCGCCATTGCTCCGCTCTTGGTCATCTGGTTCGGGCCCGGGCTCTTTTCAAAGATTCTGATCTGCGCGCTGATCGTCTTCTTTCCGGTGCTGGTCAACACGATTGTCGGTTTGCGATCTGTGCCTGAGGAGCTTAGCGACCTGATGCGCTCGCTCAAAGCCAACCGCTGGCAAACCATCCGCTACTTGGAAGCGCCTGCCGCACTGCCGGTCTTCTTGGGGGGCTTGCGCATCGGCGCAACCCTATCGGTCATTGGCGCTGTGGTCGGTGAGTTTGTCGGCGCCGACCGTGGGCTGGGTTTTTTAGTCAATGTTGCCCGCGGCAAATACGATACCCCCCTGGTGTTTGTTGCAGTGTTTACCTTGATTGCTATGGCGTTGCTGCTTTATACCAGCGTGTTCTTCATAGAAAAACGCTTGCTCAATTGGCAACAGCGTCAAGAACAAACCAATTTCACCTAAGGAGACCTTTCATCATGCATCGCCTATCTATTCTTCTAACCATTCTGTCTCTTAGTATCCTAAGCTCTGCTTGTGCTCAAAGGACACCCGTCCCGACAGCCGTAAACCCGTCTGCGCAAACCCAAATAGACCATGTGCGCTTGCCCATGGGTTATATCCCCAATGTGCAATTTGCTCCCTTTTATGTTGCACAAGACTTCGGTTATTTTACCGAAGAACGGATTGCCATCGAGTTCGATTACAGCTTTGAAACCGATGGGATTGCCTTAGTCGGAGCGAATAACCTGCAGTTCACCATGGCTTCCGGGGAACAAATTCTGCTTGCCCGCGCCCAAGGTCTACCGGTTGTGTATGTCATGGCGTATTACCATGATTATCCAGTTGGGGTAGTCGCTTTTCCTGACCAGAACCTCAAAACCCCAGTTGACCTGAAAGGTAAAAAGATCGGACTGCCAGGCTTGTTTGGCGCCAGCTACATTGGCTTGCGCGCCCTGATGAAAGTGGGCGGTGTCAGTGAAGGCGATGTTACCTTAGATTCGATCGGCTACAACCAAGTGGAAGCGCTGCTCGCCGGTCAAGACCAAGCCGTCGTGATCTATGCCAACAA
>QEXX01000060.1 GCA_003130835.1 Anaerolineae bacterium
CTCCGAAGCCTCCCCTTCTCACCAAAACCAACTTGCAGAGGTGACATAGGATCGGTTGCGTGGGTTTGGATATTGCCAAGGATTCCTTCACGGCGGCTCCTTGTAACGCGAGATTTATCTCGCAAGTGTGTGTGCGAAATGAATTTCGCGTTACTTAATCAAATCGAAAATCATTTTTGCGGCGATCAGCCACAGTAAAACGCCGATGATTTTTTGAGTTGCGCGCTGGATACTTTGGTCTTCATCAACTGTGAGCCAACAATCGAGCCAAGCGCGGCCATGAGTGCGGTAATGCCGATGAAAACCGGGTCCAGCCCGCCCATCGTGGCGTGACCGAGAAAACCTGACAGCGAGGAGAAAACCACTACCACAGCCGTCGTTCCCGCGGCGACTTTGGCGTCGAGGCCAATCCAGTTGAGGACGGGCAGGATGAAATTCCCGCCGCCGACGCCGAGCAGCCCGCTGAGAAATCCCGCAACCGACTCGACGCCGGCTCCCGCCGCCGCTTCGGTTGCCCGGCCGAGAGGCTTTTGGCGCGCCTTTGCCCGGTAGAACAGCATCATGAAGCCGGCAAAAACCAGGAAGGCGGCGCAGAGCAAGAGCAGGATTTTCTTGTCCACGTAGGGGGTCAGGCGCGCCCCAAGTGGCGAAAGGAGGACCGCCGTAATCAACACGGGCAGTCCCACCCGCCAGTTGACCAGTTTGCCACGCCAGTAGTTGATGGCGGCAAACATCAGGCCGACCACGTTGAGCAGCAGCGCGGCGGGGGTGGCTTCCGCCAGCGGCACGCCGAGATCGTGGAAGAGCGGCACGAACAAGAACACCGCGCCCAGCCCGGCCATGGCTAGCAGACCGGAGAAAACAAAGACGGCGATTGCGCTGATAATGTAGAGGGTCATGGTTATTCAGTATTTTGAATTAGTTTTTGCCTGAATATAGGGCAAATCTCCAACCTGACCGGCAAATCGGAGGTTTGCCCGACGTGGCGCAAATCTCCGATATGTGCAGGCAAATCAGAGATTTGCCCTACGATCAGCCGTTCTTCGCCTGCAAGGTCTTGCGGACTTTGCCAGGCCAGACTTCTGGAATCACGCTGGCGTATCCGCCCGAAATGATGCGGACGTTGTCGAAGCCTTGCGTGTGCAGGTAGGCAAAAGCCACATTTGAACGGTCGCCAGCGGTGCAGAGGGTCGCCACGATTGTGTCGCGCGGAATTTCATTCAGGCGGGCGGGCAGCTCATTGATGGGAATTTGCAGCGCAAAGGGGAAGCACAGAAATTCCTGCTCTTCAGGCGCACGCACATGCAGCAGGATGGCTTTGCCCTTTGCCCACTTCTCGAAGAAGACGGCGGGCTCAATCTTGTGCTGACCGGTGCTCCAGTATTCGAAGTCCACAGTCCGCTCAGCCATTGGGAAAAGGTATCGTTGGTCATGGCAGCCTCCTATAAGTGTTCCTCCTTCTTAGAAGGTGAGTGAGAGAGCAAACGCCACGAGAGAATCAGCGGCCCAAAGAGCACGAAAACAAACAGCATAGCCCAGGGAGCCAAGTTCGCCAACGCCTGGCTTGAATGGGTCTCCCCAAAGCGGACTTTTTGCCATTCCCCTTCGAGCTGAGCTAAGGAGAGTCCATAGGTGCGATAAACGCCCACCTCGCAGTCCACCTGTTCTGCATAGGTTTCAATCAACTGACGGAGTTTCTCAATCCCGTACTGATCGATCAGGTATTGGACGATGGCAGCCGATTGCGCGTAAGCCAAATACGCCTGAGCTGCCTCTTGCGGAAAGGTCTGACACAGATTTTGTAAACTTAATAAGGATTGATTTTGCCAAGCGGTTTCGAGCAGGGTGAAATAATCCGGGTTCGGGTAGATTTCAACCGCGCTTGCTAAGCCCTCTTGCAGCCAGATAGGTAGGTATGCATAGGCGTTCGGTTGAAAGCGATAAAGATAAATGTGAGCCATCTCATGGGGAATCTGTTGTTCCATCTGAAGGCGTTGATCCATACCCTGGCTGACGGAGATCAGGAGGACCCCCAAGTCTGGGTCGGCATGCGCGCCAACCCAACTGTGGTTTGGTTTTTGAATCGCCTGACGCAGTTCGCCCGGCGTTTCATAGATGTAAATCTCTATAAGGCGGTCTTCTTCAACCGGCAAGAGTTTTGTCAACGCTATTTGAGCTTCCTTTGCGACATTCAAGGCAGTTTGAGCAAACTGCAGATCGCCCTGTCGCCAGTGCACCCGGAAGGATGCTTGAGCACGGCTCTTCCACGGAAAACGATTGTCTTCATAGAGAAACTCTTTTTTCTCCGTTGTAAACGGCGTTCCATCCTCGAAAACGCCCTCCAGCCAATAGTCCACCCGCGCAAAGGGACGCAACGGCATCTCTCGTAAATCGTGTTGAACCTCGAAATTACCTTGCTCGTCAAATGATAACGGCTGTACGATGGTCTGAGAGCCCGATTGAAGAATAAGGTTGAGTTCTTTTGGAGCAGCTTGGGATAGAATCTTCCCTGCTAAGGTGAGAGATTCGCCAAACCGATAGGTCAGCAAACCATTCCACTCAAGTTTCTCTCCCCCTAGTTGGTACGGATAAGCTGCGCTCAATGTCAGCCAGATGATGAGACAGAGAACTCCAACCTGTGAACGGCTCATCCGTTAATTAGGAAACACTGCGGGGGATTTAGTCTTCGTCCTCGAAATCATCAAAATCATCCCACTCTTCGAGGTAGTCATCAAATTCCCCATCTTCGTTGTCCCTCATCATTTGCTCGACATCCAGCAAACCAAAAAAGCCTTCACCTTGGGTGAAAGCCAAATTATCCAAGGCATCTTCGAGCAAATCAAACACCTCATCATCCTCGGTTGTCTCATAAAGTTCGAGCAGCTTGTCCATGACCCCTTCCCCTCCGATTTGGGAAAGCGACCAAATGGCTGCCAGACGCACATCCAAATCCGCATCATCCAACAGTTCAAGTAAGCGATGCCGACAGCTAACAGCTTCCAGCTCACCGGCCGCCCGAGCGGCTTCATAGCGGATGATTGCATCCTCATGGTCTAACATGGCTTCGACAAGAGGGGTCCATTCACTGTTCACCGAGCGTCCCATAGCCACCAGCGAGCTGGCGATCAAGTCGCGGTTATCCGAATAATACGCTTCTCGCACAAAACCTTCCACTTCTGGGCGGCTCGAATACCCCAACGCTTCCAGTGCGCTACGGCGCACCAACAGGGCATCATTGCTGGTAAAAGTCTGAATCAGGCGATCTTCGACTTCACGCAAGCGCGCTTCAGAAATCGCCTCGATCTCGCCTAAAAAGACAAATTTACCCAAGGCAAATGCCGCCGCGGCGCGCACATCGGGGGATTGATCCTTTTCCAAGATCTCTAGAAGCAAATTGATGAAGTGCGGTTCTTCATAGTAAGACAAAGAACGAATCGCTAATTCCCGCACGCGTGCATCCGGGTCGGAGAGGGCAAACAGACTCAAGTTGTCATACGAGAGCAACGGATCGTTCTCTGACATCTCTTCGATGTCTTCCATCAAAGCTTGCTTGCGCCATAGCGGGATTTCATGCCAGAAAGATTTGATTTCAGACAAGTCCTCGTCACTCAGGTCAGATAAGCGGTAAAGATAGACCGCCGCTAAGGGCGTGTTCACATCCAACAGGGCTTGTTTTAGTTGAGGTAAGGTAATTTTTGCAGGGTCTCTCATCTTCTTATCGTCCTAAAAGGGTAACTCAACCGGGTCGACAAAATCCAAGATATTGATATAGATCAACAGAGCCAATAAGATCAAAAAGCCGATATAGTGCAACGCATTCTCAAAGCGAGGCGGCACTCGGCGGCGCAGAACAATCTCCACCAAAGCAAAGACAATCCGTCCGCCATCGAGGGCTGGGATGGGAAACAGATTCAACACACCTAACGACATGGTGATAGCAGTAAAGAAAGCCAACGAATCGCCTAATTGGCGATAGAGATCAAACATCCCCTTATAGCCCACCGGACGAGCTGCTTCGGGTGAGACCTCCCCGCTCATCAAGAGACGAGGCAGAGAAAAGAGCACCCGTACATAATTGAAAGCCGCATTGGCACCGCGCGGAATGGCACGAAAAATCGAAATGGGGCGCGTGTCATAACCCATCATAATGCCAATCGCCCCTTCGTTCTCGGGGGGTGGATTGCGTGGTACAAGCGTAACCGAATAGGATTTGCCTTCGCGCTCGTAAACCAAGCGGATTTCCTCTCCAAGTCGAGCATAGATGATATTGCGCAGTTCTTCAACCGATTCAACCCGCTTGCCGTCCACTTCCAAGATCACATCCCCTTGACGAATGCCAGCCTGTTCAGCCGGTGAGTTTGGCGCAACCCCCATCACCTTAACCCGATCCAAGACCGGCTCGCCTGCCTGATAGAACAGCAAAACCGAAAGGACAATCCCTATCAGGATATTGGTCAACGGGCCAGCACCAATTACCGCTAAGCGCACCCACGGGCTGGCAGACGCCAATCCACCCGGGACATCGGGGTCATTTTCACCCTTTATTCTGACAAATCCACCCAAGGGAATGAGGTTAAAAGTGAAGTCTGTGCCCTTAATCGTTGCCCATTTGAAAAGGCGCGGTGGAAAGCCAATGCCGAATTCTTCTACTTCCACTTTGAGCAATCGGGCAGACAAAAAATGACCTAGCTCGTGGAAAAAGATCAGAATCGCAATACCGATAATGAACGTCAGTAAATCAAAGCTCATGTCTTACTTCTTCTTAACAAAGATTTTTCATGGCTCGATTATATCCCTTTTTTGAAACACGACAGCCTATCCAACTGAACTTTTTCAGGCTGGTTTTTCGTCCTCAACAAAAACGGCTGGTCCTCCAACGGGTGCCACGATAACTTCTTGCACTCCGCTGAGGTGGCTAAGTCGGTCTTGAATCTTCTGCGCACACTCGGCAAGGGTCAAGACATGCACATTTGGGCCAGCATCAATTGTATAGCAAACCGCCTCTCCCTCACTCCGCCAACGTCGCACTTCTTCCATGACCACGAAGGTCTCAGCCTGCCAATAAAACAAGGGGGGTTGCGAGGTCATCATCACACTGTGCATGAGGTTGCTGTCAAGTTCCACCACTTGAGCAAGCTGCTCGAAATCGCGTTCCAGGATCGCTCGGCGGCAGATTTCCAAGCGTTGGGGGGCACTCTGGACGCGGCAAGGTTGCAATGGGCTGGTCTTCGCTAAACGATGCCCTTCGCGAGAACTTACAGATTTATGGGCAGTGCTGATGACACACACACAATCCACTAGAGCCCAATGCTGTGGTGGAGCAATTGGGATGGCATAAGAAGATTGATGGTCTTGCCCGCCGATCCATTCGACAAAGCCGCCATAAATCGAACGGCAAGCCGAGCCAGAGCCAAGCCGTGCTAGCCGGCTAAGCTCCTGCGGATCGGTCGGTAACCCAAAAACCTTAGCAGAGGCTAATGCCAACGCGGCAAAGGCAGCCGCAGAAGAGGCAATCCCACTGCCGCGGGGAAAATTGCTACTGCTCTCAATCCGGCAGAAAAGTGCCTTGCCGCTATAGACTCGAACATAGTCCAAAAACTGGCTAACGCGCGCCTGCGCCGCAGGAGGAGCAAGGGCTCCATCAATCATCAAGAGGTCACATTCGAGTTGTTCATCTGCGATCAAATGAATTTTTGTGAACAATTCCCCTAAGGTCATTGAAAGGCTATTCGCTGAGGGAATCGTCCATTCATCGTCCAAATTGCCCCAATATTTGATTAAAGCAATGTTCGGATGAGCAATTGCGGTTGCAGAACGAATCGGCATATCATACCCTAATCGGAAATTTCCCCCATTTTATCATCTCCTCCCCACCTCTAAGGCTCATTTCCTTAGCATTGCCTTGAGTGCTCTCCAATTCGGCAAAAAGCGATCCATCCATTGGTAAAAACGGGCGTTGTGGTTTCGTTCCAACAAATGAGTCATCTCATGAACAATCACATACTCCAAGCATTCAAGAGGTTTCTTGGCTAACTCACGATTCAACCAAATGCGCTGCGCACGCACATTGCAGGAACCCCAGCGCGTTTTCATCCTACGCAGCCGCCATTCCTTGACCTGTACCTCCATTAAGGATTGCCATTTTTCGATCAATGGCGGAATCTGCGCTTTGAGCATCTCGATCTCCATTTCCTCCACCAAGCGCAAAATCGCAGCTTTGGAGCTGCCCTTCCCCACAGTTATCTCGATTAGCTCCGAGTCAACCTTGCGGAAACGCGGTTTTCCCGCTCGGCTCCCTTGTCTGATGATAAACTTTTGACCGAGAATTTCAAATTCGGCAAAAGGTTGCAAAGCAGTTGGTTGACTCTGCGCTTGCTGACGGATTTCCGCTTGCTTACGTCGAATCCATTTAACTTTTTGGTTCAAAAATCGACAGATCTGCTCTTTGTTCAAGGTAAGCGGTGCAGATAGACGCACCTCCCCGTTGGGTGGGTAAATTCTCAGGTTGAGGTTCTTGACGGCTTTCTGGCAAACCTCGATGGGAATGCCGTCAATGGTAAGCACATAGGTTTTCATGGGGCAGTGTATTCTCTGAGCAAGTGGTGTCTAATGGAAGGTCTGGCAGATCGCTATTCCGCACAGAGTATACCATCCAACAGCTCAAAAGACTGCAAGAACGCTTGCCTGTGATCTCAAGCGAATAGAACTGCTAGCAGGATCACGTCCGTGCAGCCGCAAAGGGATAAATCCGCCTCCAGACCCCCCTGAGAAAAATTAACCAAGCGGTCAATTCCAAACCTTTGCCAAACACCTCAAGATAGGCAAGCGATCGCCAGCTTGAAACCACAACGATCCATAAGCCAAGATTCAAAAGCCCAAAGGCAAACCAAATCAAGCGCTCATCGCCGCGCGGGGTTGAGGTGGCAAAGCGAGGCAAAATCCAAAACGCCACCCCCATTGCGAATTGCGTCATCCAACCATAGAACATCAGTTCAATGTGCGCAGTCAATAGCAACCAAAGGCGTGGTTCAAATGGGAGTCCCTTGTTCGCCAACATCAAAGCCCCAAACGCAGCTCCCAAAGCAAGATCGATTAAAGATGAGCGAATGATCCAACAGCTTAACCTTGGCATCTCAGCGCCCTCGCACCCGCACCCAAGCTTGTCCAACGAAGATTAGGCAGGCGAACCATTGTAAAAAAGCCGCAATAATCAGAACCCAAGCACGCCCAGTCGCCCAGGAAGAAAGCTGCCAGGGTTCAAAAACCAAGCGCAACCCCAGACCAAAATTTAGGCTGCCGTATGTCATCCAGTTTAACCAGTCATAACCGCGGGGTTTCTCGTTGCTAAACTTGGGCAACATCCAGATCGCAATACCGAAGATCAATTGGGTCAACCAGCCAAACACCAACCAATGCAGATAGGAGGGAAACCATCCACCCATTTTCCACTGCGGCAGGCTCTGAAGCATTCCCAAGATCAGGGCAAACACCAAATGGATAAAGGAGGTTTTCACAAACCAGCGTGTAACCTTAGGCATTCAGCGCTCCTTCCCCAATAACATTCGAATATTCAAACCGAAATACACCAAAGCCGCAATCACGTTGAACAAGCCCCCCCATCTGCGAAAAGCCTCATGCAGCACGAAATCACCCAGAAGACGTAGAATGAGAGATAGATGCAATAAGCCTAGTGGGTAATAAAGCATCGGTGAAAAGCGGGCTGTCATCCCGAACAAAGCCGGGAAGATGATGGGAGCATGACCAAAGATCATACTGCCCACGAAACCCACAAAGATCGAATGCAACACCGCATCGTAAGCCACACCGGCCGTGACCTTGCCTAGATAAATCAAAAGCAGCCCCCCAATCCCAAGCCAAAGGAAGCCCGCAGCCAAAGCGGTTGAAATAAATTGTGTGAGAGGCTGAGGGTGACGCAAGTTGCGGAAGGCAATGTCCTTAGCCACAAACCAGATCATCAAGGACAAATAGCCGACTCCACTCAATCGTGCTCCCCAATCTAAGTGGAAAATGGAAAGAATTGCCGCCGTGATGATTAGGCTGATGATCACCATAAAGGAGGTGCGTTCTAGATTGGATAGGCGCAGAACCCGATTTAACTCCAACCGTTCTCCAGAAATCGTCAAAACCAGAAAAGCAAGCCACCAGAGAACTACACCATAAATTGGGACTCCAAAAAACCATAGAGCATTTCCCATCGCCCAGCTCAATCCACCCGTCAGCAGGGTCGCTGTATGAAGTTGGGGCTCTCGCTTGAACATCACTCCTAAAATAGCGATCATCCCCAGGCTACCCAAAAGGAAAAGCGCCTGCCCAATTTGGGGAGACCCAAACCAGAGCATCCAACCCACTCCATTGAGGCAGGGTATCAGGATCATCCAACGACGTTGCAAGGCAACAACCCGTTCGAGGGGGATGAGAACCCCTAAGAAACCATTCAAGATTAACCCGCCGTGAAAGACAGTTAGCTTGGCGAAAGAGGGTAGATGCCAACCCAAGCGCACCAAGCCACTCCACAAAGCCAACAAGAGCGCGGCGATGCCCAATGCCAATAGAGGTAGGATAGAAGGAAAAGTTTTCGTCTTCATGTTATGACTGTAACAAAAATGTTGCAATGGTTCTTTGTGCTAGCGCAAGGATTTGACCATTCCTGACCGTTAATCTCCAGATCTTTTTGGGTTACAATTAGGTTATCCGATGAACAAAGATCGCTATCTGGAAACTGTGCGCAAATCCAGTCTTTTCCGCACCCTCAGGGGGGAGAGTTTTGCTGTCTTGATGGAAAATGGGGTCTTGCGCTCAGTCGAAGAAGAGGCTTTCTTTTTCATGCAGGGAGAACCTGCGACTCATGTCTACGTATTGTGCGAAGGGCGAGCGCGCATGGTGCAATATACCCCTAACGGTCTGCAAATCACCCTACGTTTGGTTACGCCTGGGCAAACCTTTGGTGGGGTTGCACTTCTCCAACCTTCCAGTGGTTACCCGGTCACCGCACAAGCCATGCAAGACTGTTTGGCAATCGGTTGGGAAGCCCGTTTCCTCCAGATGCTGGCTGAAAAAGAACCCTCCATTGCCCTGAACACCATGCAACTGATGCATCACTATATCGTTGAACTACAGGAACGCCAGCAAGCGCTAAGCGCCGCGCGGGTTGAACAACGCATTGCCCGCACACTGCTAAAATTGGCTGCCCAAGCCGGACGGAAAACCGAAGCAGGCATCCTAATCGACTTTCCGCTCACCCGCCAAGAAATTGCCGAAATGTGTGGCACAACCCTCTATACCGTCAGCCGTACCCTCAATGAGTGGGAAAGAAAAGGGTTATTGGACATTGGGCGTGAGAAGGTCATCCTTCTCCAGCCCCATGGGCTCGTGGAGATCGCTGAAGGCTTCGAGTAATTCCCTTACTTTGCGCTGGCGCAAAGAACATCCGTGGAACCAAGTCTAAAATCAAGATATGGAACCGGATGGATTACGCGCCTGGAGCGTTGCTGATCTCCTTACAAACTACCCGAAAACCGCCCAGTTGTTCATTGAATGGAAAACCCAGTGTGTCGGCTGTTATTTAAGCCGTTTCTGCACCCTGGAAGAAGTCGTCGCGCTCTACTCGATTAACCCCCAAACATTCTTTCTCAAACTCCAAAAACTCATTCAATTTCCCTCAGAAAGGATAGAGACATGAAGCCCTTCTGGAAATTTGTCCTGATCGGATTATTCTTAATCAACTTAGCTGCTTGCGCTCGTCAAGACGAACGAGTCAACAAAGAGTTTATCCTGACCACAGTCTTAAGTGATGGCAAGCCCGCCTTTTTGGGAGTTGGAGGAGAGATCAATGGACAAATCAACCCTACCCTGACCGCCCGGCCGAACGATCGTGTGCGCATCGTGCTGATCAACGGTACCACCGGGAAGCACCAAATTGTCATCTCGGGCACGAATTCAAAGAGTGGTATTGTCAGCAAACCCAAAGAGATCACTTCGGTAACCTTTCTTGCGCCTGCTACAGCCGGCGCCCTAGAATATTGGGACGGACTCCAAGACTCATCCCTATTACGGATGAAGGGCCAAATCCTTATTGGAGGGGGCGAAATTGCTCAAGGAGAGGCTCAGAGTTCCCCCACCATCCAAGAGGCTTCCATTGAACCGGCAGCTTTAACCCTCCAAGCGTACCAGAAAGGAGGCTGTGCAGCTTGTCATGTCATTCCTGGCGTGCCTGGAGCAAGTGGCGTCTTAGGGCCGGACTTAAGTAAGATTGCGGCCCTGTTTGAAGACTACAAAACGAAAGGCCTCTATAGCGGAAAAGCCACAACGTTAGCTGAGTTCATTCAGGAGTCGATCCTCGAGCCGGCAGCATTCTTAGCTCCGGAATGTCCAAATGGCGCTTGCCAAGCTGGGTTGATGCCGGCAAACTTTAGCACCACCTTGAGTGATGAGGAAGTGCAAGCCATTGTGGAGCATCTTCTTTCGCCGACTGATCTGACGACTGCGAGTGCAGGTGAAGAAAGCGCTGGGTCTCAAACCATTTCTCAACCACCCTCCTTGACCGAAGAGGAATTCGCTTGGGCAAAACAAACGTACTTCGAACGCTGTGCTGGCTGCCACGGAACGCTGCGCAAAGGGGCAACCGGACCAGCTTTGACGCCTGATGTGACCATTCCAAAAGGAACTGCCGGATTAGCAGCCATCATTTTTAATGGCACAACTCGCGGGATGCCGGATTGGGGCAAGCAAGGCATCCTCACCCAAGAGCAGACCGAAATCATGGCAAAATTCATCCAGAATGAGCCCCCTCCACCCCCCGAACTGTCCTTAGAGCAGATGAAAGAATCCTGGCAATTGATCGTGCCGCCGGACCAACGTCCCACAGCCCCCCAAACCGCTCGCGATTGGCAAAATTACTTTATCGTAACCTTGCGAGATGCCGGCCAAGTTGCAGTAATCGATGGAGACACCTACGAAATCGTCAATACCGTCGATAGTGGCTACGCCGTGCATATCACGCGCATGTCTGCAACCGGCCGTTACGCCTATGTAATTGGGCGAGATGGGCGCTTGGCACTAATCGACCTATGGATGGAAAAGCCCGAAGTCGTCGCTCGCGTGCAAACCTGTTATGATGCTCGCTCTGTTGAAGTGAGTAAATATAAAGGCGAAGAGGGAGATTTCAGCGACCGTTATGCCATTACCGGTTGTTACTGGCCGCCTCATTTTGTGATCTTGGATGGCTTAACGTTGGAACCTCTAAAAGTGGTCTCTACCCGAAGTTATACCTATAACACTGGCGAATATCATCCCGAACCGCGGGTGGCTGCTATCCTCGCCTCCCACTATCATCCAGAATGGATCGTAAACGTAAAAGAAACCGGCATGGTTTGGCTGGTAAATTATACAAACCCACGTAATCCCACCATTAAGATGATCGAAGCTGAACTTTTCCTGCATGATGGCGGCATGGACTCGACCAAACGATATTTCCTGGTGGCTGCCAACCAGTCGAATAAAGTGGCTGTAATCGACCTGAAAGAAGGCGCTCTGGCTGCGATGGTCGATGTAGGTCAAGTTCCCCACCCAGGGCGCGGGGCAAATTGGATCGATCCCCAATTCGGGCCGGTTTGGTCGACACCCCACCTCGGAGAAACCTCGGTCGTCTCCATTGCCACCGATCCAGAAGGGCATCCACAACACGTCTGGAAAGCCGTGCGCACCACTCCGCTGCCCGGCTCCGGCAGCCTCTTTATTAAGACCCATCCGAAGAGCCAATGGATCTGGGTGGATATGGCATTGAACTCGGATCCACAGCTTTCCCGCACCATCTGCGTCATCGCCAAAGCAAATCCATCTCAGGTATATCAATGCTGGGAAATTGGCACCTACGGCCGCGCTGTGCACATCGAGTACAACAAGGATGGCACACAAGTTTGGATCAGCCTATGGGGGACGGCGGATATCCCCGGTGAAACCGGTGAGATCGTCGTCTATGATGACACCACCTTAGAAGAAATCACCCGCATCAAAGACTTGATCACCCCAACTGGCAAGTTCAACGTTTACAATACGGTGAACGACATCTATTAGGGCAAGGGCGATCCCAAAAGGGATGGCTCATAGCCCGCTATCAAGTTTTATACTTCATTATCCGAAGCTTGGCGGTCGGAAAACTCGACCGCCAAGCTTCACATGGCAAACATCAAACCGCTACCAGTCTTTAAACTTCGTTTGATTTACCGAGGTCTTTCAGCTTTTCATCAAACAAAGGTAGAAATCAAACTCATCCCCAACCATTGACAAAGACCAGCTTTCAAGTTAGCATGAACATCACGTTCACCGTTGGTCGAGCAAGACTAGACCGATAAATCCATATCGATGAAAGGTTGCTATGTCTGTAATTTCCCGCGACGAATTTTCCCGTCGTTTTCTCTCACTGGTGCTCAACCAAACCCTCCTGCCCAAAAAACGCACCGACCTGCATCTTCTCCTTTATTCCGCCACTTTATCTCTCCAGCCAGAGACGAGTTATTCAGAGAAGGAGATTAACGAACAACTTCAAACCTGGTGCCTGACTTTCGGCAAAAACATGGGCTTAGATTACGTTAGCTTGCGCCGCGCCCTGGTCGATGAAGGTTTCCTCCACCGGGATTCATCTGGCAATCAATATACCCTTGACCTAACTCCCTTCAGCGACCAATTTGATCCCGAAATTCGCTCATTGGATTTGCCTCAACTCCTGAAAGAAGCCATAGAAGTGAAAGAACGCCGTAAGCAGGAATACCTGAACCGATCAAAAGGGAACCCCTAAGTTCTCTTTTCGGAGCTTGGTCATGACCCTTCAATTCCCTATCCTCACTACCCCGCGCTTGCAGCTTAGAAGCTTTAAACTGAGTGACGCTCCCCAAGTTGCCGATTTGGCCGGGGATTTTGACATTGCGCGCATGACCAGTAACATCCCCCATCCATATACAGAAGAGATGGCTATCCAATGGATTCGGGGGCACGCCAGCCAAGCCATCTCCAACACAGCCATCCATTATGCCATTCTCTTGCAGGAAAGCCATCTATTCATTGGAGCGACCGGTTTAACCCTCGATGTCCAGAACCGAAGTGCCGAACTTGGTTATTGGATTGGAAAACCCTACTGGAATCAAGGTTACGCCACCGAAGCAGCTCAAGCGGTCTTAACATTCGCCTTTACAAGACTGGGCCTAAACCGCATTGAAGCCCGCCATTTCACGAAAAACCCCGCCTCGGGTCGGGTGATGCAGAAGATCGGCATGACTTACGAAGGCACGTTACGTCAATCGATTTATCGCTTTGGATGTTTTGAAGATGCCGCCCTCTACAGCATTTTGCAAAAGGAGTTCTGTCAATGAGCAAGCGCAATAAATCGATCTACATTGTCGTTAAAGGGCGTCAACCTGGAGTTTACACTCAGTGGGAGGGCCCTCAGGGTGCGAGAGCCCAGGTGGAGGGTTACCCGGGCGCAATCTTTAAGGGATTCTATACTACCGAAGAAGCCTACAATTGGTTGAATGCTCAACCCCACCATATTCTTGCTCCAACCCTAAAGGAGTGGTCAGCCAAACAGGGGACCGCAGGCACAAACGACACCTTAGACTCATTACTTGAGAATCACCTATCCAAAGGTGGCATTGTCATCTTCACCGATGGTTCAGCGTTGGGTAACCCAGGGCCAGGTGGATACGGGGCAGTCGTTTTGAAGAACCAATCCCGCCAAGAGATAAGCGGTGGCTTTCGCTATACCACCAACAACCGCATGGAACTGACAGCCTGCATTGCCGCCTTAGAGAGCCTACACCCCCCTGCCGAAGTGCTGCTCATCACCGACTCTGCCTATGTTTGCCGCGCCATAACCGAAGGATGGCTGCAACGCTGGACAAACAACTTCTGGAGACGTCATGATGGCAAGCCCGTTGAGAATGTGGATTTATGGCAGCGACTAGATCACCTCTGTCGGCGTTTTCAGGTACAATTCTACTGGATCAAAGGCCACAATGCCACTGTAGAGAACGAGGTTTGCGATCGTTTGGCGCGCAGCGCTGCCCTACAACCTGACCTCCCCGAAGATGCTGGCTTTCAGGTGCGCTACTTAACCGACTAGAAACCATTGGGCGCAGAGGAACAACCTTAAAGAAGGCTTTCCTCAAGTTCCTAGGATGAAAGGCCCATGAAAGGAAAGTTAGATGTATACCAACCAGCGATTTGGATGGATCTTCACCGTTAGCTCCATCACCGTTTTCTCTATGGCTTGCAACTTTCTCACCCAATTCATCAACCCTGCGGAACAAAAATCCAAACCCCAAGCAGTCGATGCATCCTCCACTGCAAACGTCCCTCCCGATATGGGGGAATCAACACCTTTCAGTAATTCCGAAGAAGGAACAGTCCCTGCCCCAGACAGCGGTTCAATGGCCTTAATCCGTCAATGGGCAAGCCAAGCCGAAGCCAGCTCTCAATATGGCAGTGAAGACTGGGCAGCCTTTCAAGCTGTAGGTGAACCAAACACCGCGGATTGCGGAGATTATTCGACGGCTTGGGCAGCCGCTTCCTCAGATACCCGCGAATGGATGATGCTCTTTTATCCCAGACCTGTCTACGCCGTAGAGGTCAATATCTACCAAACCTATAACCCCGATCAAATCGTCTCGGTAGACCTCATTGACCTATCGGGGAATTTTGTCAATGTTTATACGGCAGAGCCGCGCCCAATCGAGACTTGTCCTTACATCTTGACTCTTCCCACCGCCTTTAGTGGAATTTTAGCGCAAGGCGTGCGAATCACCATCGATCAATCGCTTCTGAACCTTGGTTGGAATGAAATTGACGCGGTGGAGATGATTGGCGCACCTGGTGAAGGGACTCCAATCCGTCCCAAAGTCCCATAAAAGGAGAACCTAACCAAAACACATGCTTCGGCGCACCTTTCAATTCAGCATCCTGATCTTCATCCTGCTCATTTTGGCGGGGGTGCTTTATCAACTGCCCCCCATCCATGACCGTTTGGCTTGGCGGGTGCACGAAATCACGGTTTACATCAAAGGCATCCTCTCGCCGCCAGAAAAGATAGCCTTCGTCCCGGCTCAACAGCAGATCGAAGCTATTGTCAGCGCCACACTACAAGCGATACAAACGCCAACGGCGACACCCACCCCCACCCCGACCCAGCTCATCCCGGATACCCCACAACCCACAGCCACACCGACCCTCACTCCCACCCCCTTACCCCCACAAATCGCCCTGAAGGGTGTCCGCTATATGGATCAACATGGGCTGTGGAACTATTGCGCCCCAGCCAACCTCGCCATGGCGCTCTCGTATTGGGGCTGGAGTGGAGATCGACTAGATACTGGCAAATGGCTCAAACCCTATAGCAAAGATAAAAACGTGATGCCCTACGAGATGGCTGCTTATGTCAATGAAAACACTGACCTTAAAGCTATTGTGCGAGTGGGTGGTAGTTTAGACTTGGTCAAGAGTCTGGTTGCCAATGGTTTCCCGGTCTTAGCGGAAAAGGGCACTTGGATCCGTGATATTAGCGGCGTGGTCAGTTGGATGGGCCATTATGCGGTGATTACGGGTTATGACGAGGCGTCCCAACAACTCATCACGCAGGACTCCTATTTCACCCCAGATTATCTCGTTCCTTACGATAAGTTTACCGGCGAATGGCGATCGTTTAACTACACGTACATTCTGATCTATCCCCCCGATCAAGAAAGCCAAATTCAAAGCTTGCTTGGCTCCGATTGGGATACAACCACCAATTACCTAAACGCCGCCCAAAAAGCTTCAAACGAAATCTTTGCCCTGGAGGGCGTGGATCGATTCTTTGCCTGGTTCAACCGCGGGACAAATCTGAAAGAATTACAGGACTATGGCGGAGCAGCGCTGGCATACGACGAAGCTTTTGCCACCTACAACACCTTGCCAGAAGACCGGGCTGTGCGTCCCTATCGCATTTTATGGTATCAGACTGGGCCGTACTTTGCTTACTTTTACGTCGGTCGTTATTATGATGTCCTGAATTTAGCCACCACAGCCATTAACGCCGCTTTAGACGAACCAGCTATCGAAGAAAGTTTCTACTGGCGCGGCATGGCAAAACAAGCCTTAGGCGACATTAGCGGCGCAATTGCGGATTTTAAACTTGCCCTAAAATATCACCCCGATTTTGAACCGGCGGTTTATCAACTGAACCAACTCGGCGTCACCCCCTAGCTAGACGAAACGATTCATCTGACCAACACAGCCATCACTCCAACTGCTTGGCTTCCTCCCAGAGAGCGTCCAACTCCGCCAGCGATAGCTCTCCTAACTTTCTCCCCTGCTCCTTGACACGCCGTTCAATATAGGCAAAGCGGTGGCGAAAGCGTTGATTGGCTAGACGGAGCGCGCTCTCTGCGTCAATGTTCAACCAACGCGCCAAGTTGACCAGCGAAAACAAGATGTCGCCAAATTCAGCCGCCTGATCGTTTGAGCCTTTAGCAGCCATCAGTTCCCGCAGTTCTTCCTGCACCTTGTGCAAAACGCCTTCGACATTGCTCCAATCAAACCCTACTCGTGCCGCTCTTTTTTGGTATTCTTGGGCTTGAATGAGGGCTGGCAAGGCTTTGGGAATGCCATCCAGAATCCCTTTTTGCTCCTCGCCGTTCTTTCGGCGTTCCTCAGCTTTGAGAGTCTCCCAATTGCGCAACACCTCGGAGCTATCCTTCACCGATACCTCCCCAAACACATGAGGATGGCGGCTAACCAGTTTGCGATGGATACCGACCAGGACGTCTTTCATGCCAAAATCGCCCTCCTCGTTGGCGATTTGGGCATGTAAGACTACTTGCAGCAGCAAATCTCCCAATTCTTCTTGCATAGCCGCTGCGTTTTGCTGGTCAATGGCTTCAACCAATTCATAGGCTTCTTCAAGCAAGTACGGTTTGAGGGTTTGATGGTCTTGTTCGCGGTCCCACGGGCAACCTTCTGGAGAACGCAAATGGGCAACCACCTCTTGAAAAGCTTCAAAAGAGGTTTCGCGCGCTAAAGCGGGCAAATACAAGGAAGTCATCCAGTCAATAGCGGGGCTACGATCGATCTCATAAAGGTTGAGTTCTTCCACTTTCACTGCTGAAGTTCCAGCCTGATGAATCAAACGAACCGGATGATCAGGGGGATAAACCTCCAGCAGGGTTAATTTAACATCTGCGGCAACCTGTCGGGAATAGAGTTGGGCAATGAGGACCGGCAAGTTGGGCGGAAATTGCGGCACATGCGAAGCGGCAATTTCCAACGCATCTAAAATCAATAAGTTCGGTAAGGGATCGATCGCCAGAGCGGTTAACACGGGTTCGATAAAGCTGATGCCTTCCAATACTTGAACGCTCAAACCCTCCTCTTGCGCCAAGCGCAAAATGGCAGGAGTGGTGGCTTCCGCCACAAACGGATGGCCCGGCACCGCATAGACAACCCCTTGGGGACGTCTCCCCAGCTGAAGCACTTGCTCGACAATCTGTTGATACACAGCCTCAAAGGACTCTGACCGATTGTACAGGTAGTCAAACGAATGAATCCGCAGATGGGCAGGAAAACTTCCCAAGGCAGGGTGACGCTGGGTGCGGACATAAATCTCATTAACCTGTCCCAACAACTCCCAAACCTGGCGGGTAAGCAGGAGGGGGTCTCCAGGACCTAATCCAAGAATCGTGATCGAAGCTAGGCTCAATTTCATACCTGCATTTATAACATAAAAAAGGAGCTATCTTGCGATAGCTCCTTTTGGAGCACTTTCAAGGCTGACTAATCGGGTGGGATCTCCTTGAAAGCGTAATCCACATCGATACCGCGTGCTTTTTGGGCTCGCTTGACAATCAAATACCACAAAGCAGAGACGAGAATGATGCCAAAGACCACGCTATAGGCTAAGGGACTGGTTAAGCCAAGAGCGGGCACCAGCAAGTAACTGAGCACCATGCCAAAGCCAAAGATGGCTCCAAGTGTACCAAGAATAGTTACCCAGGGGATGTTGCCCAGCTTGTACTTGGCGCCAGGCGAGGCTTCGTAAATCTCCTTGGCTCGATACGGGAATACAGCTCCAGCCAGAGAGCTTGAAGCAAACACATACCCGCAGGCAAAGGTCACGCCCAGGGTCAGAGGCGCCCAGTTTTCATATAAGTTATACAACAAGATCACCGGAATGCTCGCCAAGAAATAGGCGATATGGGCATTCACCGGGGTGTGGAACCGCTCGCTCACTTCCGAGAACCAAGCCGGCAGTAAGCGGTCGAGAGACATCGCCACCATAATGCGGGTAACACCGATGTAGCAGTTGTTGACGATCTGGAAGGAGTTAAGGATATAGCCGATGCCGATCAAAATTACCACAATCGGGCTACCGGTTAGGGCAACAGCCAAAATGTTCGGCCAGAGCCAGAAACCGTTGATGGTTGCCTCTTGGATACCCGACCAATAGCCAGCTCCGGCGATATACAGGAACTCCGTTCCGCCAACCCGTTGGAAAGCCACCCCCAGGATTGCCAATAGAATGCCAGTCATAATGAGTGAACCAACGAGAATGAAGGTCTGGCTCTTGAAAGAACGCGCGTCCTTGATTTCACCGTTTTGTTCAGCCGAATAGGTTGCCCACTGTAAGCTAGTCCAAGCAATAGCAGCTACCATGAGGGTGTTGAAGAAGTTGAACGGCGGGTTCAAATCGATGCCGGCTGCTGTGACAGCGTCCTTCGCCGTTTGATAAAAATTCGGCGCGCCGCCGGAAGCGACAGCAAACGCGTTCAAGCGCTCCACAAATTGTGAGGTGGGTGTGGTAAACAAAACCACCAGCATGGTTGCAAAGGCAATCAAGATACCATAGAACATCACATACTGAACCTTGACATAGTTCTTGAAGCCGCTAACCAACAGGAGCATGGAAAGGAGAGCGTTCAAGATGCTGACAATGATAATCCCCCAAGGGGTTGTGAACCAAACGCCAATTTGAGACAGGGCTGGATTGGAGAGCGTTGCGCCTAATCCTAGGAAGAGAGGTGCGAAGCCAAGGTAGGAGAGCAACCATCCAGACAGGGCAACCCATTGTAAAATCCAGATCACAAACCCCGACATCAGGATCGTAAAGCCCCAAAAGCCGCCAAAGGCGCGGCTTTGAAAGACGTAATCTCCACCTGAGCGCGGCATGGCGGTTGAGAGCCACACATAGGTAAAAGCAATGGGCACTTCAAAGAGCATGGCAAGGAGAATGCCCCAGAACAAACTGCCACCTGGCAGAGCGCCAGGCCCCCAAAGATAGGTCCATGGAAAGATAAGCCCCATGGTGAGAATATTGTAAATAAAAGCTGAGTAGGGAGACATTACCCGCACCAAGCCCGAGGCTTTGCGGGTGAAGACCTCCGGTTTTGCCACCGCTGTTGCCATCTCTGACTTACTCCTTTCTAATTGAAAATAAGATATTGTTTTATTAAGGAAACCGAAATCAATTTGAGACTTTGGCTGCGCTTCACCTCCTATCTGGGATCGAACTTGTTAATCATCCACTGGTCATCTGGTATCCTTCAACCTTGCCCTCCAGAAGGTTGATCAGACAACCCCGTAGGATGCCTTCACCATATTCGCTGCCGGGGTTAACACAGGTTGTCCGTCCGATCTTGATCACGCCCTGAGCCTCATGAATATGCCCATGCAACCCCAAAACCGGCTGGTATTTTTCAATCGCCTGGCGCACCGAGGCGCTGCCGGCGCCATGCATGACAATCTGGCCAGCTTTGACAATGGGCGTTGGTGGATCAGTGCTCCAATCCAACATCGGGCAAGTGTCTAACGTGGAATCTTTCGGTGGATCGTGAAAATTGAAAATAGCCTTATTCAGATCGGGCACCTTTTTCACCATCTCTTCGATGTAAGCGCCCAATTGCTCATCGCTGATCTCGCGCGGGGTGTTCCACGGTGTCGGCGTGCTATAACCAACGCTAATCATGGAATGATCTTCATCAATCGAAACCACCTCACCCTCACAGGCAACAAAAGCTTCTGTACCTTCTCGCTTCAAAACGGATAACACCTCAGGATCATCATCGTTACCCCCCGTGACAAAACAGCGGATGCCGCTGCCTTTGAGACGTGTCTCGGCTAAGTCAATCCAGCTTTCCAAGCGCTGCCGGGCAAGTTGATGGAAAAGCTGATCGACGGCTGCCTTATCCTCTTGCAGGGCTTTAAATTCGTCTTCTTCCATAATTTTGTAATAAAACCCCAGCAATCCAATCCGCTCAATTAAGTTCTTTAACTCTTCCTCCCCCTCCAGATGGTGCACTGTCCCCTGCAAGGTCGCCCGATAGTGTCCATTATCTTCCTTGATGATAGGAATTAATAGCTTGCCGGTAATGTCACCTCCCATCACTAAAACATTGGCTTCATAGAACTTTCCGGCGTTTAAAAATTTTCGGTAGGTGCGCTCTGAACCGTGAATATCAGTGGCAAAAAAAAGGCGGGTGAACTTCTTCTTGGCTTTCTTAAACAAAAAAGACATGAGGAGCCTCCAAACAGATCGGATAGCAAGGATTAAACGTACAAAGTAAAACAATCAAAAACTAGAGCTTAGCGCTCTACGTTTGCAATCACAACCTCGATGGGCAAGTCTGCCAACATCTCTCGGGTATGGCGATCCAAGCCATCATCGGTAATCAAGCGGTGAACTTGGTCTAAGCGAGTAACCTCAAAATTGGAGACAATGCCCCATTTCGAGTGATCGACCAAGATTGTGCGCACACCTTGCGTTCGCTCGAGCATTTTGCGGATCAATTCAGCCTCCACACTGGAGGGCACTGTACAGCCGTGGCGTAAACTAATGCCATCCACGCTGACAAAAGCTTTGTCGGCATAAACCTGATTTAGAATATCGATTGCAAAGCGACCGGCAACCGAATTCGACGTCGGCTGGAAGTTCCCCCCTAATAAGATGAGTTCGTATCCAACTTCGCCAACTTCGAGAGCAGCTTGGATATTGTTGGTAAAGACCGTTATATTGGCATCGCGGGGGATCTGCTTGATCATTTGCGTCGTGGTTGTCCCGCTGTTAATAAAGACAATATCCCCTTCTTCGATAAAAGATATCGCTTGCAGTCCAATCGCCCGTTTCTCTTCTACATAACGGGCAGCGCGTTGCATATATTGAGGCTCCATGCGCATCCGTTGACTGAGAACAGCTCCCCCATGTGTGCGTTCAACCACCCCTTCTTTCTCCAGCCACTCCAAATCTCGCCGAATGGTCGCCTCTGAGACATTCAACAAACGGCTTAGTTCGGACGAGGGCACAATGCGATGTAAAGCCAAATATTCCTGAATTCGTTCACGGCGTTGAGCAGGAATCAGGGTTTTGCTCACCTGTTTCGACCTATCTGTGCACAAATAACTGAAAGAAAAAGACAAAATTCTTCAATATTATAAAATATTTTGATGGATTTTGCAAGTTTTTGTTCAAATCAGTATTGAGCAATTTTGAGCAAATTCAATCAAGGCAATTGAATTGAGAGGATTTCTCTCACCCCTCTAGAACTTCGCGCATCTCATAGGGATGCCGGCAGGAATCGCACAGGATTTCTCTCTTCTGAACAAGCGACCTTTTTAATTGGATTGCATGAGGTGGTTCACAGTGACAATAGGCAAGGACCTGCGGGTCATTCGGGGTGCTGCGCATCATCCATCCTTCAACAAGAATCACCGCTCGAAAGATTCCCCTATATTGACTAATCAACCACTCAAGTTTATTGGAAGCCATTTCCCAACGGCGATGTCCTTCCGGAGCCAAAATCCACTCCACCCGCTGGGTGCGAGGATTCCGATAAGACATCACTCCAAAGGCGCGCGGGGGCTGGCGATAAAAAGGAGAAAAGCGCCCAACATCTTCCATGATCTCCAGCAGTAGGTTGACAAGGATTTTTTCCGCAGCAATGCAGGCATCTGACAAATCGACTTGCTCAAAAATTAAGGGCAGATCAGGCACATGAGCATCGACATCATACATGCGGCACATCTCCGACCAGATCGAGGTTAACAAATCCTGCATCGCCTCGATCGGGTCAATCACTTCTTTTGGATGATCCATCTTCATCACATTTGCTCTCCGTTCTGCCTAAAAGCGGAGAAGCTAGAACAGATCACCAAGGCAAATACAACTTCTGATTAGATAAACCCTTTTGAGCGAAGTAGCGGGAACGGATCAGCAAGATTTTTCTCCAAGCCAATCTGAGACGGCGTGAGTCCAAACGCAAGTCCGAGCAATTGAGTGAAATACAAAACGGGCAACGGTTTTTCTAAACCCATTTGGAATTGACGGGCATCCAAGTTCGTATGACACAACGGACAAGCCACAGCAACAACATCCGCAGAGGCTTTTTGTGCCTCTCGGATTAACTTAGAGCTGAGGTGTATCACAATCTCTGGCTTCGTTAGCGAATGGGCTGCTCCGCAACAAGTGGTTTTGTAAGACCAATCTACGACCTCTGCACCTGCAGCTTCTAGCAAGCGTTCCATTTCGGTTGGGTTCTCCACATGGGAGACCCCCGTTACAACTGGCGGACGGGTCATTAAACATCCATAATAACATGCTACCCGCAAACCGTTCAAAGGTTTGATAGTCCGTTCGGATACTTTCGTGGTGCCTGCGTGGATATCGATTGCTTGGACTAAGGTAGTGACCCGCACACGATCTTGAAAGCGATAGTCTAAAGCGTTTTCCATTGCTTGTCGTTTTTGGGGGTGATGACGGATTTCATAGAGCGCTGCCTGATGACGGTTAAAACAAGCAGCACAGGGCATCGTAACTTCAGCAAAGCCGCTCTGCTCCATCAGCTTGAGGTTGCTCAATGGCAAACGCAACGCATCCGATGGGTCGGCGCGATGGGCAGCACTGCTCCCACAGCAAACCCAACCTTCGGGCTCTACCATTCTCATGTCCAAGGTTTCACAAACGGCCCGCGCCGAACGATCAAATTCTTTGGCGCTTGAATGCAAGGAACAGCCGGGATAGTACGCAATTGCTTGGGTAGATACATTTCTAGGCCGCGGGCGGCGGGGCGGCCGAACCATCTTTGGGAAAAAGCCTACTTTTCTTTTTCGCAACATCCGTACATACAAATCGAGATCTTCAAATAAGCTACGTGGCTTCGATAGTTTCATTTCAACCATCAAACCAGGTTCATACAGACGCCCCCAAATGCGCACTTGGCGCAAGAAGGCACGATTAAAGACGGCAACTTCTGGTACCTTTGGTTTGATTCCCTGAGCGAGAGCTTCGCGGGTGAGAAATTCCATGATGCCATTAATATCCAGCCCTTGAGGACAGCGGGTTGAACAGGTTTGGCACGCAGCACACAACCAAGGAGTTACGCTGTGCAGGACGATCTCCTCTTGACCAAACTGCAACGCCCTCATGATCTGATTCGGCTGCCAGTCAAAAAACTCGCTCATCGGACATCCACTCGTACATTTGACACACTGGTAGCATAAGTAAACATTCTGCCCCAATTCCCGTTCAACTCGTTGGGCTAGATTCGGCCGAATTTCCACAATCGGCGTCGCGGTCAGATTCTCTTTTTCCATTGCCATCTCCATTCTTATCTTTTTCAGACCGGTAATGGCTCTATTACTGGGCGAGGGTACAAACCAGCTCCTTTAACAATCGGCTCCACCGCTTCTTCCCATTCAATCGCCATAATATGAACGCCCGCAACTCCCTCGATTTTTAGAATTTTTTGAATCAATTCAATACAGATCTCAATCCCGGTTTGCTTCCAGGCTTCTGAGCGAGCTTTTTTCTCTTCTTTGGTTAATTCGTCTCTACTCTTTCCTGCCCAAGGGCGTCCCGCTTCCTCTAACCGGTCGATCAGTTCTTGCGGGATCAGAATGCCAGGCACATTCTCTTTCATGTACTTTGCCATGGCCGGGCTTTTCAGTGGGCCAACCCCCGCCAAGAGATAAGCCTGTTGATGCAAGCCCAGAGCACGCACTTTTTCCATAAAGGCTTCAAATGCAGGGATATCAAAGACTAGTTGGGTTTGGATGAAATTCGCCCCAGCTTTGATTTTCTTCCCTAGCCGGTAAGGTCGAAACTCGATCGGATGCGCAAAGGGCGACTCGGCTGCCCCGATAAAAAAGCGGGGTTCTAGCCCTTTCAAGGGATCTCCGCATTGGAAGATGTGCTGATCGCGTAGGTTTTTGACAATCTGAACCAGTTGGATTGAGTCGATATCAAATACATTCTTTGCCTGTGGGTGGTTTCCAAACGTCTGATGATCACCGGTTAAGCACAAAACATTGCGCATTCCCAAAGCATACGCCCCCAAGAGATCACTCTGGATCGCCAATCGATTCCGATCGCGGCAGGTCATTTGGATGACCGGCTCTAGCCCCTCGCGTACCAAGAGCGCCCCTGCCCCAATGCTAGACATCCGCACAATGGCCGTTTGATTATCAGTAATATTGACCGCATCACAAAACCCTCGCAATAAGGCTGCTTTCTTGCGGATCACCTCTGCATCGGCACTCTGAGGCGGCCCCAACTCGGCCGTCACCGCAAAATTGCCCGATTTCAGCACTCTCTCCAAATTTGAGCCACTGACATAACCATTGGGTGCCATCGGATCAGCCATTTTTTACTCCTCCTCGCTCAGACGCAAATCGGGACGCACAATCTTGCGCGGGCCACCATCTCTCGAAGTTCTCCAATTCTTTGGGGGGCGGATTTCGTAGAGCATTTCAAGTTTGCCTAAGGATTGCAAGCGATCATAGATCAATTGCCATGCACAGGGTATCTCTTCGTTCACTTCACAATGACCATCTTGGGAGCCGCCACAAGGCCCATTTAACAATGACTTGGAACAACGCGCAATTGGACAGATTCCAGCCGTCAAACCCAAAATACAATCTCCACAGGCTGCGCAACGTTCCACCCAAACACCCTGTTCTGCAGGCAAACCGAGGAAAGCGGTATTCAAACCCGGCACCACCCAAGTTTTGGGATAGCGCTCGGCAATTGCTTGCACACCAATTCCGCAGCCAATCGATAATACAATATCTGCCTCATTAATTTGTTCGGCTATTGTATCGAGGTATTCCCATTCGCATTGGCGTTGGACAGTGACATCGGTAACCTCTTTTGGGTCACCATTCAGTTTCGAAGCCATGCGCAACGAGGCTGCCAGAATTGCCGCCTCCCGTGCTCCACCCGCGAAACAGACGGTCACACAGGTGCCGCAGCCAACCACGAGCACCCGTTGGGCGGGTTCAATCAAATTTTTGATCTCTTCAAACGGTTTTTGTTCAGCGATGATCACTTAACACCTCCAAAAAACCTAAAACAAGGATTACGGGGATCTTGGTATCATCCGCTTGGCAGACCGCAAGTCTCCTGGGGATGTGCTTTGCCACTCACTCGCAAGGGATTTGGTCCGATCGCTTCTACCGTTCTTAACATTTCCTCCGTTGCAGCAACAAATTGGCTCGCCATTGAAGAAGAAATATGAAACATCCTAATCCGTTCAGCTTCGAGACCGATTTGACGCAAGAGGTCTTTTACCCGTTCAACTCGCCGCACAGCATTGAAATTTCCTTCTAAAAAATGACAATCCCCAGGCATACAACCCGCCACCATGACGGCATCTGCACCCGACTCAAACGCTTGTAAGGCATAGAGAACATCCATCTTACCCGTACAAGGGATTTGAACAATTTTCACATTTGGCGGATATTGCAAACGCAAGCCACCAGCTAAATCCGCCGCCGCATAGGCACAGTATTGACAACAAAAAGCCACAATCTGATAATCCACGTTCACGCTAGACATTCTTCGGGATGCCTTTCCAGAGCAAACAAGGCAGAAACTTTCGCCAAAATTTGGGCATCGGTATAGTACATCAACTGAATTGCCCGAGCCGGGCATTCTGCCACACAGGTACCACAACCCTGACAAACCGCTGCCTCGATGTAGGCTGCGCCTTGGATGCCACCAACTCCTCTCAATTCAGCTTTGATTTGCGGGACATTAAATGGACAAATGCGAACACAGGTAAGACAAGCTGTACATTTCGCCGCATCGACAACCGCTACTCTACCGCCAGCAGAGAGAGCTTCTTGGCTCAGCACGCGCCCTGCTCGAGAGGCTGCCGCCAAAGCTTGAATCATGCTTTCGTCAACGAGTTTTGGATAATGGGCCATGCCAGCAATGTAAATTCCTTCTGTAGAGACATCTACCGGGCGTAATTTGACATGCGCTTCTTGGAAAAAGCCATCCACGCCTAAGGGCACTTTGAACAACTTCGACACCTCACCCGCCGTCTCAGAAGGCACGACCGGCATCGACAAAGCTAAGGCATCAACAATGAGCGAAATTTTTCGACCCAGCACTAGGTCTATTGCCTCAATTTGCACTCCTTCTTTTTTATCTGTAACCATCACTTGTGGCTTTTGCTCTGCACGATAACGGATAAACACCACCCCCTTAGCGCGAGCCTGAGCATAAAGCCTTTCTTTGAAACCATAAGCACGGATATCGCGATAAAAGATGCTAATTTGGATTTGTGGATTGAGTTCTTTTAGAGCAAGGGCGTTCTTCAGGGCTATGCTGCAACAGATGCGGCTACAATAATGCTCCGCAGGCCCAACACACAAGATCATTGCCAGAGATTTCCAAGCACGCACCTCTTCTGGATGGAACGCCATCTTCTTTTCCAAGTCCAATTGGGTTAAGATGGCTGCATTGCTCCCAAGACCATACTCCGTTCCTCGATATTCCTGCCCACCAATGGCTAAAATCGTGACGCCATGCCGAATTTCCTCTCGTTTCCCATCGCTTGTTTCCACTTTGGTGACAAAATTGCCGCTGAAACCGCCAAAGTCCACCACGCGGCTTTGCGTGTGGATGACAATCTTTGCGTGCTGCTGGACTTGTTGGATCAAGGTTGCAAGCAAGGCTTGTGGGCTACTTTGCAAATTATTCAGCGTCCCTGCTGGAAAGGCAGTGTACACATGGCGAAGATTTCCCCCAAGCTCAGCTTCGCGTTCAACGAGATGGACTCGGAATCCCTGCTGGGCGAGGTTTAGTGCAGCAGAGAGACCGCTTACTCCACCACCGACCACCAAAGCAGAGTGTTCAATAGGGACAGGAATGGTTTGTTGAGGGGTCAACAAAGCCGCTTTTGCAACCGCCATGCGCACCAACTGACAAGCCTTTTGGGTGGCTGCTTCCCAATCATGAGAATGAACCCACGAGCATTGGTTGCGGATATTTGCCATTTCGAAGAGATAGGGGTTCAAGCCCGCTGCGCGCAGCACATCCTGAAAAAGCGGCTGATGAGTTAGGGGAGTACAGGAAGCTACGACAACGCGATTGAGACGCAACGCCTGGATTTGCTCGGTAATATGACGGATACTGTCTTGCGAACAGGTATAAAGGTTATCCTCGGCATGAACAACATAGGGCAAATGCCGAGCGTATTCGGTTACCGCTTTAACATCCAAATATCCCCCAATATTGGAACCACAATGACAAACGAAAACTCCAATCCGCGGTTCTTCCTGACTTACATCGCGTTCGGGTGGAAATTCGCGCTTACGAGTCAATTGAAAACGCACACCACTCAATTGAGCCGCTGCGCATGCAGCCGCCCCGCTCGCTTCGACCACCGACTCAGGGATATCTTTCGGCTCACGGAAAGGACCTACGGCATAGATTCCCGGCCGACTGGTCTGCACGGGGCTGAATTGTACTGTGTGACAGAACCCATATTCATCCAACTCAATCCCCAAGCGCCGTCCAAGGTTGCGCACTTCCGGTGAGATCTCCATCCCCACCGAGAGCACAACCAAGTCGAATTCGTGCGCCTGAAGCTGTTTATTCTCGTCTTGATAGGTGATCCACAAGTTATGGGTTTGGGGATCTTCGCGGACGCAACTCACCCGACAGCGGATATATTGAACTCCGTAATTCTTTTCGGCGCGCTCAAAATAAGCCCAATAGCCTTTAGAAAAAGCGCGCATATCCATCATGAACACTTGGACTTCGATCTCCGCATGATGTTCTTTGGTCATGATGGCTTCTTTGGTCGCATACATACAACACACAGCCGAGCAATAATCATGGCTCTGGTCGCGCGACCCAACACACTGCAGAAAGGCAATTCGGGTCGGTTGCCGTCCATCAGACGGACGTTGGACATGCCCGAAGGTCGGGCCGGAGGCAGAAAGCAAACGTTCGTATTGCAAAGCGGTGATCACATTCGGGTATCTACCAAAACCATACTCCTCTGAAAGTTCGGCGTGATAGACTTCATAACCAGGTGCGAGTACAATCGCTCCTACCTTAACTTCTTCCCTGAAGGGGGGCATATCGTGATTAATCGCATTTGCCCCACAAGCAAACACACAGCTCATACATTCTGAACAGACCCCACATGCCAAACATCTGGCAGCTTCTGCTTGGGCGCTTTCATCGTCGTAACCACGCTCGACTTCCTCAAAGGTCGTCCGTCGCTGTTCAGGGGGCAACTCTGGCAAGGGAACTCGTCCCTGACGGCGTATCTCGCCCCTAGTAATGCGTTCTTCGATCTCTTGTTGGCTCAAGCGAACGACCGGCAACTCGGGTCTTGGCGGTCGCTCTAGGGCTTCCCCTTGCAGGTAACGAATGATCGACTCGGCAGCCCGATGCCCGCTGGCAACCGCCTCAATGACAAAAGCTGTACCCGAGACACTATCCCCCGCAGCAAACACGCCGGGGCGGGTGGCAGCCATTGTATTTGGATTGATGGCAATGGTTTGTTTCTGAGTGATTCCCACACCGGTATCGGCTGGAATAAACGCCAAACCTGCCCGTTGACCCACCGAAAAGATCACCGTGTCACAGGGAATGACAAAATTCGAGTCGGGCACTTTCTCGACGTGCAAGCGGCCGCTTTCATCGAAGTGGAAGGACGCCACCCGCATACATTCCACTCCACAAGCGCGGCCATTTTCATCGGAAAGGATTTGCTCAAATGTCAAGTCGTTATAAATTTTCACCCCTTCTTCTTCGGCAGCTTGTACTTCCCACGGGTGAGCCGGCATCGTTTCCCGTGATTCAAGGCACGCCATCGCTACTGTCGCCCCCAATCGAACAGCAGTGCGCGCACAATCCACAGCCACATTCCCTCCCCCAAGAACAAGCACATTTTTGCCCAATTGCAGCTTACCTTCTTCGAGCGGTTTTCCGTCTTCGTGGCGCGGTACGTACTTACCTAGACGAACATCCCGAAGAAAATGGGTGTTCACCAGCACCCCTTCAAGGTTTGCGCCGGGGATACGCAAGCGAATCCCCTCATGCGCCCCGACAGCAATTAAAACGGCATCAAAACCCTCAGCAAACACATCATCTAGGTTATTCACCTGCGTGTTCAAGCGCAGTTCAATCCCCAAGTCGAGAATATCTTGTACCTCCCGTTCGATAATCCAGGTTGGCAGACGATACTCCGGCACCCCTAAACGCAACATCCCTCCAGCGACCGGCATGGCTTCAAAAACTGTTACTCCATAGCCAGCCCTTGCCAAGTCCTGCGCCGCCGTTAAGCCACACGGACCTGCCCCAATAATCGCCACGCGTTGGGGGTAAAGCCGCTCGGCAGCTTGAACGGCTTGACGGGGCTCGGCATACACCTTATCGGTTACAAACCGTTTGAGTGCCCGAATATTGATCGGCTCATCCACTAAGCCGCGATTACACGCTGTTTCACAGCGATGATTACAAATTCGCCCACAGATGCCTGGAAATGGGTTATCCATTTTGATAACCCGCAATGCATCGTGATAACGGCCCTCGCGAATCAGGGCAATATAGCCTTGGGCGCGTTGACCGGCCGGGCAAGCATCGCGACAGGGAGAGATGCCCCGTTTTTCAATTGCAAAGGCGTTGGGAACCGCTTGAGGGTAAAGTTTATAGATGGCGTGTTTTTTGATTAGGTTTTCATTAAACCGGTCGGGGACAATCACCGGACAGACCTTCTCGCAGTCCCCACAGGCTACGCATTTGCTACTGTCCACATAGCGCGGCTCATGTTGTATGGTAACTGTAAAATTACCTGCTTCGCCTCGTATGTCTACCACTTGCGTGAGTGTCATCAGCTCAATATTGGGGTGGCGTCCGGTTTCCACCAATTTGGGCGAGATGGTGCACATGGCACAATCATTGGTCGGGAAGGTTTTATCCAATTGCGCCATCTTGCCACCAATGGCGCTTTTGGCTTCGACTAAGTAAACTTTAAAACCCTGATCGGCAAGATCGAGCGCAGCTTGCATGCCAGCAATACCACCCCCAACCACCATCACCGCTCCGATCGAGCTGCAATCGCTCTCTGGGGTGAAGCGAAGTTCCTCCTTTGACGTATTTAACATAACTACTACCCTCTATCCGTCGTCAGTGGTCGGGTTTATACCGTCTCCTACCTCGAAAGTTAATGTCATCCTCACCCAAATCTTCCTGAATCTGGCGGTCTGCTTGAGTCTTTACACCTTTGATCGGGTTTGGGCCTAGCTTGCGGATGCGTTCCGTCATGGTTTGGGCAGCAATCGCAAAAGAAGCTCCTTGGCTACCCGACATAAAAAAGATATCTACACGCTCCCCGCCAAGGCCGATCTCATCAAGAAGCTTCTTTGCCCGCTTTACACGTGCCCAACCACGTTCATTGCCGCGTACATGATGACAATTTCCGATCGGACAAGCGACGATATAAACACCATCTGCACCTTGTTCAAAGGCTTCTAGAATGTAGCGAATATCTGTCTTGCCCGTGCAGGGCATACGCACAAACTTGACATTTGCCGGGTATTGAACGTGCAAGATGCCGGCGGTATCCGCTGCCATATAACCACAATAAATGCAGTAAAAAGCAGTTATTTGCGGTTCAAATTCCGCTGTAGGAAGCTTTTCTAAGGAAGTCATCGAACTTAATGGATAGGATCGCTCAACCATTCTCCCAACCCTCGGATTTGGCGAAGCATCATTTGCTCATCGGTATAGTGGATCAATTGAATGGCATTTGCCGGACACTCGCCAGTACATGTGCCACACCCTTGGCACTGGGCAGGGTCAATAAAGGCAGCCCCGCCCAAACCTCCCACCCCGCTACGTGGTTGCTGATGGCGGGAGGGCAAATCGGTGTAGAAGGTCTCCAAATTTTGCTCGCCGCTGATCTCGACCCAATCGGTCGGTTGAATCACCTGTGGAATCCCAAACGGACAAGTGCGTGTACAAGTCAGACAGCCAACACACTTTTGTGGATCGACATACGCCACAACGCCTCCAAGATAGAGCGACTTTTGAGTCAACAGTGTCAGTGCCCGCCCGGCTGCTGCTAAGGCATGGCTGATGCTTTCTTCGATGAATTTTGGATAGGCTGCCATTCCGGCCAAGAAGATTCCCTCGCGCATGAAGTCCATTGGGCGCAGTTTCAATTGCGCCTCTTCAAAAAAGCCTTCGCTTGAAAGTGGCACGCGCAATTTACGCGCCAAGGCTTGGCTTCCCTCGGCCGGGACAACCGACACACTGAGCGGCACAATATCCGCGCGAACTTCGATCCAGCGGTCCAGGGCTAAGTCACGCACGCGCACCAAAGGTTTCATGGCAACATCATCCCAAAGGACCTGTGGTGGGAGGTCATCCGACCAGCGCACAAAGATGACACCCCGCTGGCGGGCTTCGGTATAATATTTTTCCCGAAAGCCATAAGTTACGATGTTGCGGTGTAACACCATCACCTGACAAGCAGGGTTAAATAATTTCAGGCGGATCGCATTTTTCATCGTGTTCGTACAGCAAACCCTAGAGCAGTAATCCGCCATGCCATCTTTACCCACACACTGGATCATGACGACGTTCTTCCACTCAGCTACTTTCTGTGGTTCATGGATGATCATTTCTTCCAACTCGCGCTGGGTGATCACACCCGGCAACTGCAACCAGGGGTGTTGATGGGCTTCCTGTCCCCCGGTTGCCACAATGGTAACCCCATGTCGCACTTCAGTGGAAAGAACTTTGCCATCTGGTAAAAGCGTCTTTAATTCGGAACGAAAATCACCCACGTGACCGCGATGACGGGCTACTTCGGTGCGAGTGTACACCTGGATGCGGGTATGAGCACGTACGCGATTGACCAGATCGCGTAAGAGCCGCTGAGGGTTGTAACCCTCGGCTACGTAGTACAAATTCAACAGATTTCCCCCTAACATTTCCGACCGCTCGACTAAGTGCACATCGTAACCGCTATCCGCAATGGCTAAAGCAGCCGTCATCCCAGCTACCCCTCCTCCAATGACTAATGCCGCCGGATGGCAAACATGCTTTTCTTTATATACCGGCTTTGCTAAACTTACCCGCCCGACAGCCATCCGCATCATTTCACGCGCTTTGCGATTCGCCTGTTCACTCTGCCACCGATGGACACTACTGCATTGCTCTTGCAAATTAACCACCTCTAGGAGATATGGGTTCAAACCGGCTGCCCGCACCGTTTTTTGAAAGAGGGAATCATGGGTGCGGTTGCTACACGCTCCAATCACAACGCGGTTTAGGTCATGTTCTTGTATTGCAGCTTGAATTTGCTGTAACCCATGCGGAAAACAAGCTAAATCGAGCAGTTGGGTGTATTGAACCGCCGGCCATTCCGCAGCTTGCTGAGCAATGGCTTTGAGATTGAGCACTTCGCATAGCGTGCCGGCACATGTGCAATTGAAGACCCCAATTCGTGGTGGTTCATTGCTCACCTCGCGTTCGGGTGGAAAACTCTCGTTGGAAAGGAATGGCGCTTCATGGGAAAATCGATAGGCATTCAAGCGATCATTGAGCAAGCGCATCACTTCAGCGGCCGCGCCGCTGGCATCCAAAATCGTCTCGACGATCTCCTTAGGAGATGAAAATGCTCCACAGACAAATATGCCAGGGTGCGAGGTTTGTAAGGGAACAAACTTATCTGTCTGACAGAAACCAAATTCATTTGGCTCGATTTCTAGGATTGAGAACAACTCCCTCGCTGCAGCAGGGGGTTGTAATCCGGTGGCTAAGACCACCATCTCAAACCGTTCTTCGACCTTTTTGCCGTTGGGCGAGGCATATTGCACAATCAAGTCTTTTGTTTGAGGATCTTCATAAATGCCCGACAATCTACAATGCACGTAGCGAATGCCATGTTTGTCGCGAGCTCGAGCAAAGTAGCGACTATACTCCTTGTTAAAAGCGCGCTCGTCCATATTGAAGACTGTACATTCCACCTGTTCCCCTAAACGCTGTTTTGCCAGAATCGCTTCTTTTGTAGCAAACATACAACAAATGGACGAGCAGTAGGTATGCTCTTGATCTCTTGAACCAACGCATTGCAACCACAAGATCGAGCGGGGCTTTTTGTGATCCGAAGGCCTTTGAATAATCCCCTCGGTAGGCCCTGAGCGGCTCGCCAAACGCTCATACTGCATGGCTTCCAAGACATTGATATACCGCCCGAATCCTAATTCCTCCAGTTCGGTGGGGTTAAAGACTTGAAATCCAATTGCCAAGATGATTGCCCCAACTTCTACGGTCATCAAGCGGGGTTGATCCTGCAGGTTAATCGCTTGGGTAGGACAGATTTCAGCACATTTTCCACAAGTCTCGCAATAGGGGCCATAATCAATCACATACGCATCCGGCGTAGCCCGTGCAGCCACTTTATAGGCTGCCTTGCGCATGGTCAACCCGCGTTGGTAAGAATCGGGTAATTCGATCGGGCACACCTGAGCGCAATATCCACAATTGATACAGCGGTTGACATCCACATAACGTGGTTCTTGACGAAGCGAGACAGTGAAGTCCCCCGCCTGCCCAGCGACGTCCACCACACGGGTTAGAGTCAAAATGTCAATATTGGGATGTTGATTGTGTTGAATGTAAGCAGGGGAAATTGAAGGGCGCGTACAGCCATAGCCATGGTCGGCTGTGCCACGGCACAAAACACAGTCATGTTGTGGGAACATAAAACCCAGTTGTGCAACTCGCCCACCAAGACAGGGTGTCTGTTCAACAAGATAAACCTTCAGCCCCGCCTCAGCCAGATCGAGGGCAGCGCGCATACCCCCAATCCCACCTCCAATCACCATCACTGAAGCTGGTCTTTGACGAATTGTTTGGCGGAGAGTCTTTCGAACTGCCATCGCTCCAGAGACAGTAGGTTGCAACCTGCCTGTAACCTACCCATAAATAAACACGTCCTCCCTGACCGGTTTCGATCGGGCGATGGCAATGAAATTTTCAACGAGACCCTTACGACCAATCAGGGATTCCCTGAATTGGTGCGATGACGGGTCAACGGAACTAATTTTATTGTAGCAAGTCTTATATCCTTTGTCAACCAGCTTATGGAAGAAGTTGTCACAATGCTTCTGCCCAAAATATGACATTTGTCGCCAACTTTATGACAGGCGACGGCACCTGCATTCCGCTGTTCTTTCAGAAGGTGCTCGTCCCCCCGCACTATCTCGCTAGTGGGGAGGCTTGTGTCTACAAGGAGAGGAAGCGTGAATGCCTGCATTGCAACGCCTAACCGCCGGTCAGACGTGCTTGTTCACCATGCTTCGCCAGCAGGAGGCTTGCGCCTCGCTGGCGGGTTGGGTAACGATAAGGTTAGAGGGGAAAGGAAGGCTTTTTGAGCAGCCATTTACAACAAGGGACGCGCTTGGGGATACAGCGGGAATGGAGTCTGCAGCATCTTTGACAAGTATTGTTAGAAATCTATCAAAATGCCTCTGCGGGCAAGCCATCCTCTGCGACTAGTGATAAAATAGATTTAATCCAAAAAAATCTTAATACTCCTGTTTTGGAGCACAAACTTTAGAAAAGGAGCAAGAACCATGATCCCGAAAGCTATGCAAGATGCTATGAATGAACAAATCAAAAATGAGCTGTTTTCAGCTTATCTTTACCTGTCGATGGCAGCCCACTTCGAGAGCAAAACCCTGAGCGGTTTCGCCAATTGGCTGCGCATTCAAGCCAAAGAAGAGCTTGGACATGCGATGAAGTTCTATGACTTTATCCTTGAGCGTGGCGGGCAAGTAACCCTCAAAGCGATTGACCAACCCCCTTCGAGCTGGAACTCAAACCTAGAAGCCTTCGAACAGGTTCTAGCCCACGAACAGAAGGTGACCAAAAACATCAACGACCTTTACGAGCTAGCCCTGAAGGAAAAAGATTATCCTAGCCAGGTGATGTTGCAATGGTTCATCGAAGAGCAGGTTGAGGAGGAAAAGAACGCCACCGAGATCATCGAAAAGCTCAAGATGATCGATGCGCATGGCACAGCCGTGCTAATGCTCGATCACGAGTTAGCCAAACGAGAGCCAGAAGAAGAATAATCAACTGCCTGATCCAAACCCTCTCCTTCGGAGAGGGTTTTTCTTTTTTGAGTCCACTGCAAAAAGGGTATGGGACCACAAAGTCACAAAGACACAAAGCCACGAAATTTTCATTACTATATTGTCTTAGCGCCTTTGTGACTTCGTGGTGAACAGGCTCTTTTCAGTAGAGTCTTTTTTGTCTTGCGTTATGTCGCAAGGGTCTGGTTTTGTCCAGGAAAGCCAGTGCGGTTGCAACACCCCATGTTGCGTTACGCTCCTCAACCCGCAATGCTGAAGGGAAGGGAATGAATCATGGGTGAAAATAATCCCGTTTCTGCCAGTGCGATTCGACAATCACAACACAATGCAGTAAAATCAGGCGCATGAAACTCGCCACCCTGTGTTATCTTCGTAAGGACGGCAAAACATTAATGATTCATCGCGTCAAAAAGCAAAATGACATCCATCAAGGAAAATGGAACGGCTTGGGAGGAAAGTTCGAGCCTGGCGAAAGCCCAGAAGAGTGTGTGCGCCGCGAAGTTTTCGAGGAAGCCGGCTTACAAGTCAAAGGCCTACAACTCAAGGGCTTCCTGACCTTCCCAAAATTCGCCAACGATGAAGATTGGTACGCCTTTGTCTTCGTTTGTGATGACTTTGAAGGCGAGATCGCCGACTCACTTGAAGGCAACCTCGCCTGGATTGAAAATGACAAAGTGCTCGATTTACCGCTTTGGGAAGGCGACCGTAAATTTCTCCCTTTACTTGACCAGCCCGGCTTCTTTAGTGGTAAATTTGTCTACCAGCAGGGAGAATTGGTCGAATACGAACTCAACCAATATGCTTAACTCACCTTACGCAGCAGCACGAGATTTATCTCGTGGTTTCAGGTGACATGCATGTCGCTTACGCGGTAGCACGAGATTTATCTCGTGGATTTAGACGACATGAATGTC
>QEXX01000061.1 GCA_003130835.1 Anaerolineae bacterium
CACCTTACGCGGTAGCACGAGATTTATCTCGTGGTTTCAGGCGACATGCATGTCGCTTACGCGGTAGCACGAGATTTATCTCGTGGTTTCAGGCGACATACATGTCGCTTACGCGGTAGCACGAGATTTATCTCGTGGATTTAGGCGACATGAATGTCGCGGCACGAATGATTTATCTCGTGGTTTCAGGCGACATGAATGTCGCGGCACGAATGAACTGCGTAACGTCAGTTAATTTATTGTTAGAAATCACGCCAAAACCGACAAGCCTTCTTGACGGCAAACCGTCTGCATGGTATCATGTTAAGCGAAGTTTTAGCACTCTCACCTTGAGAGTGCTAATTTGGATAGGTCGCTATGGCTGAGTTAACCGAACGACAACGATTGATTTTAGCGTTGATTATCCGTGAATATATCGAGACGGCTCAACCGGTTGGTTCGGAGAGCTTGCAAAAGCGCTATCAATTGGATGCATCGCCGGCCACCATTCGCAATGACATGGCTGCACTGACCGAAGCCGGCTACTTGCGTCAACCACACACCTCGGCTGGGCGGGTGCCAACCGAGGAAGGTTACCGCTATTTTGTCCGCCAACTGATGGGACACATTGACCTGCCCGCCGACACCAAACGCACCATCACGCATCAATTCTATCAAGTCGGTTATGACCCCGACCGTTGGATGCGCCTTGCAGCTTCTGTGCTTGCCCAGCAAGCTAAAGCGGCTTCCTTGGTCACTGCTCCCCATGTCGAGCAGGCGCGCTTTAAGCACTTGGAATTGATCAGCACGCGCGGCCGGCAGGTGTTGATGGTTTTGGTCTTGGCAGGTGGAGATGTGCGCCAGCAAATGTTGACTCTAGCCGAGCCGGTCACGCAAGAACAACTCAGCGCAGCAGCCAATCATCTCAATCAATTGTTGAGCGGTTTGGCGCCGGAGGCTATCAGCGCCTTAACAACGCCATTGGATGTGCTCGAACAAGACTTAGTGCGCTTGATTGTTGAGGAACTGCGCCATGCCAGTCAATTGTTGGGCAGCGAAGTCTATCGAGATGGATTGACTCATGTTCTCTCGCAGCCAGAATTTTCGGAGAGCGAGTCGGCGCGCAAAGCATTACGCATCCTAGAAGAACGACCGCTCCTCGAGGATTTACTGACCCGAACCCTGGAAACGACCAACGTAGGCGGCGTTCAAGTCTTAATCGGCGGTGAAGGCACTTGGGAGGAATTGCGTGACTGTTCAATGGTTTTAGCCCGCTACGGCGCCCCCGGTCTGGCAACCGGCGCGCTTGGTGTCTTAGGCCCAATTCGCATGGCTTATGGACGAAGCATCTCCACCGTGCGCTTTGTAGCTGGCTTGCTCAGTGACCTAGTCGTCGAATTGCACTCGGAGTAGAGCGCAGCCGCTGTTGAATTCTATGCAGGAGGTAGCTCAGGATGAGCGAGGAAAAACCGAACAACAACGAGGAAAATCCCACCCCCCAACCCCTCATGGTCGAAGAACAGCAATTGGGTGAAGAACAAGCCGAGGCAGCGGAAAGTCTGCCGCAAGCACCTATTGAAGAAGAGGATTTACAAACCAAATTGAACGAACTGGAAAAGAAAGCCAATGAATATCTGGATGGTTGGCAACGCGCTCGAGCGGAGTTTGCCAACTATAAAAAGCGTGTTGAACGCGAGCAAGCCCAAACCTATCAACTTGCCAGCAGTGCGGTGTTAAAAAAGTTTCTCGAAGTCGTAGATGACCTCGAGCGAGCGTTAAAAAATTGCCCTCCCGAGATTCAAAACACCGAATGGGCGCAGGGCATTGAACTGATTTATCGCAAGTTGTTCTCCATTATGGAGGCAGAAGGAGTCACCAAGATCGAAGCTGAAGGCAAACAATTCGATCCAAACCTGCATGAAGCCATTTCCCATGAGGAAGTCGAAGGCTATGAGGAAGGCCAGATTATCGAGGTTGTCAAACAAGGCTATCAAGTAGGCGATCGCGTCTTGCGCCCGGCAATGGTGCGTGTAGCGCGTTAGGTCGCCGCCTGACCAAGGAAACTGAAACGAAATTCTATCTGGAGGCGAAATATGGGCAAAATTATTGGCATTGATTTAGGAACAACCAACTCGGTTGTTGCAGTCATGGAAGGCGGCGAACCTACGGTCATCCCCTCTGCAGAGGGGGAACGCTTAGTGCCTTCGGTGGTAGCTGTAAATAAGAACCACGAACGCTTGGTCGGGCGCGTGGCGCGCAACCAAGCAGTGGTCAACCCCGAAAACACCATCTTTTCGATCAAACGCTTTATGGGGCGGCGCTATGATGACCCCGAAGTGAAAAAGGCGATGAGCCGCGTTCCGTACAAAGTCACTGCTGCTCCAAACGGCGACGTGCGGGTCGTTTTGGATGGGAAGGAATACTCCCCCCCAGAAATTTCCGCTATGATTTTGGCAAAGATCAAAGCTGACGCCGAAGCTTATCTCGGCGAGCCAGTCACCCAAGCGGTCATCACCGTCCCAGCCTACTTCAACGACGCGCAACGCAACGCCACCAAAGACGCCGGACGCATTGCCGGCTTGGAGGTCCTGCGCATCATCAACGAACCGACAGCCTCCTCGCTTGCCTATGGCTTGGATAAGAAAAAAGACCAAGTGATTGCCGTTTATGATCTCGGCGGTGGCACCTTTGATATTTCCATTTTGGATGTAGGGGAAGGCGTATTTCAAGTGCGCTCGACCAGTGGTGACACGTTTTTGGGGGGGGATGACTTCGATCAGCGCATCATCGACTATGTGGCCGATGAATTTAAGAAAGAGCATGGTATCGATTTGCGCCAAGACCGTCAGGCGCTACAGCGTCTAAAAGAAGCCGCTGAAAAAGCCAAGATCGAGTTATCCAGTTTGATGCAGACCGAGATCAACCTGCCCTATATAACAGCCGATGCCAGTGGGCCGAAGCATCTCACCATGACTTTGACCCGCGCCAAGCTAGAACAGCTCACTCAAGACCTGATTGAACGCACCTTAGGGCCAGTGCGCCAAGCGCTCAAAGACGCCGGTCTGGAACCGCATCAAATTGATGAAGTGGTCTTGGTGGGCGGTATGACGCGCATGCCGGCTGTGCAAGAAGCTGTGCGAAAGCTATTTGGCAAAGAACCCCATAAAGGCGTCAACCCTGATGAGGTGGTCGCGGTAGGTGCAGCTATCCAAGCCGGGGTATTGGGTGGCGAGGTCAAGGATATCTTACTCCTTGACGTAACCCCACTCACCTTATCGATCGAAACCCTCGGCGGCGTTGCTACGCCGATGATTGAGCGCAATACCACCATCCCAACCCGCAAAACCCAAATCTTCTCTACTGCCAGCGACAACCAGAGCCAGGTGGAAATTCATGTGCTCCAAGGCGAGCGGCCTATGGCAGCCGATAACAAGTCGTTAGGCAAATTTATCTTGGATGGAATCCCTCCGGCGCCGCGCGGGGTGCCTCAAATCGAGGTAACCTTTGATATTGACGCCAATGGCATTCTCAAGGTCACGGCCGTTGATAAAGCCACTGGGCGCAGCCAAAACATCACCATTACCGCTTCTTCCGGCTTGAGCGAGGCGGAAGTCGAACGCATGCGCAAGGAAGCAGAAGCACACGCTGAAGAAGACCGGCGGCGCAAAGAGTTAATCGAAGCCCGCAATACAGCCGATAACGCGGTCTACACGGCCGAAAAAGTCCTGCGCGACCTCGGCGATAAGGTGCCGGCGGATGTTAAGACCAAAGTTGAAGAGCAAGTCTCCAAAGTGCGCAGCGCCATGAACACCGATAACATCCAGCAGATCAAGCAAGAGACCGAAACCCTCTTCCAGGCGATCCAACAAATCGGCACAGCCGCCTATCAATCCAGCGCATCTCAAGCCGGGCCATCGACGGGTGAACAAGGCCCAGGTAGTGGTGAAGGCAAAAGCGGCGAAGAAGACGTTGTAGATGGAGAGTTTCGTAACGTCTGATGGCGAAACGAGATTACTATGAGATTTTAGGAGTACCCCGTAACGCATCGGCGGAAGACCTAAAATCGGCCTTCCGCCGTTTGGCGCGCCAATACCACCCGGATGTCAATAAATCCCCAGACGCTGAGGAAAAGTTCAAAGAAATCAACGAAGCCTATGCGGTGCTTTCCGACCCCGAACGGCGCGCAGCTTATGACCGCTTTGGTCACGAAGGCTTACAAGGTATGGGCGGCATGCCTGACTTCACCACCGTAGATTTTTCGGACTTTGCCGATCTTTTCAGTGATTTGTTCGGTTTTGGAGGTTTCGGGCGAAGCTCTTCGCGACGCACCCGCAACATGCCGCGCCGCGGTGCAGACCTGCAAATCCAATTAGACCTCACATTCGAAGAGGCTGTTTTCGGCGCTGAAAAAGAGATCTCGATCACCCGCGATGAAGTGTGCAAGACCTGTAATGGCAGTGGGGCTGAGCCCGGCACTTCCCCCACCCGCTGTTCCACCTGTAATGGCAGCGGTGAAATTCGTCAAGTGCGCCAGACGTTGCTTGGATCGATGGTTCAAGTCAGCACTTGTCCTACTTGCGGTGGCAGCGGCGAGACCATCACCACACCTTGCCATACCTGCCGCGGGCGTGGGCTTGAACGGGTGACACGCCAAAAGATCGTCAGTGTTCCGGCCGGAGTCGATAGCGGCACCCAAATCCGTCTGGCAGGGGAAGGACAGCCGGGTGTCAACGGCGGACCCAATGGGAATTTGTACATTGCCATTAACGTCCAACCCCATAAGTACTTCCGGCGGCGTGACAATGACATCTTGCTAGACCTGGACATTAATGTTGCGCAAGCTGCATTAGGCGCTGATGTCGAAATCCCCACGGTGGACGGGCCGGCAAAACTGCGAATTCCCCCCGGCACGCAACCCGGCAAAGTGTTGCGTATGAAGGGAAAGGGGGTGCCTCACCTGCGCGGGAACGGGCGTGGCGATCAATTGGTGGTGATTAACGTCGAAATCCCCACCCGCCTAACCCCAGAACAACGCCATCTATTTGAGCAACTCGGCAAGAGCTTGGGCACTGAGGCGCGTCCCCAAGAACGCAGCTTTATGGATTGGTTGAAAGAAGCTTTAGGGGGATAATGGATCGAGATTCTTGGTTAGAAGTCTGTCTAACCGTCAACGGAGAACTAGCCGAAGCCGTTGCTGAAGTGCTTGGTCGCTTTGCTCCAAACGGCGTGGCAATGGAAATGGAAGTCAGCGGTTTCCAAGCGGATGGACAAGGTATTCCGAGTGGAGACGTGCGCGTGTGCGCTTACCTTCCGGTTGATGAGACCTTGGAAGAAAAGCGCAGCCAGCTTGAACAAGCTCTATGGTATCTCGGACGCATCCAGCCCTTACCATCCCCGGTCTATCGAACCCTGCAAGAAACCGATTGGTCTGAAGCCTGGAAGAAACACTATCACCCGATCCTGATCGGCGAGCGGTTGGTCATTGTGCCGGCCTGGCTGGAGAACCCAGCCCCTCAGCGGATTGCGGTCACTTTAGACCCGGGCATGGCTTTCGGCACCGGCACTCATCCGAGCACACAATTGTGCCTAGAGTGGTTGGAATGGTTGCTTGGTTCCGAGAGTGAGGCTTCTTCTAGATACAACACCTTCATCGACATAGGCTGTGGATCGGGCATCCTTTCCATCGCTGCCGTTAAGTTGGGCGTGCAACACGCTTTAGCCGTAGACGTGGATGCCATTGCGGTGCGTTCCAGCCTCGAAAATGCTCAAGCCAATGGCGTAGCCAACCGCATCGAAATCGGGCTAGGCTCTGTAGAAGAGATTCGGCGCGCTGAATTCTCTCTCAAACAAGCCGATCTGGTTGTGGCAAATATCCTCGCTCCGGTCATCTTGGAGCTGTTCGACAAAGGTTTGGCTGACCTGGTAAAGCCACAGGGAGCCTTGATTCTAAGCGGCATCTTAATGGATCAAAGAGCCGCAATCGAAGATGCCCTGCAGCAAGCGGGGTTTCAGCAGATTCACGGCCGGCAACAGGGGGACTGGGTAGCTTTATTAGGAAGAAGAGAAACCCCCGAAGCAAGAGGATGATTGGCGGATTGGCAAAACCTTAATTGCAAGATAAATAGATAGAATGAGGATAGGTTGTTTGGTATAATACCCCCAAGCAAGTTTCACTAGTCGTTTTTATTTTTTGACCCACATGGAAAGACCTTCTCCTCGCCCAATCCGCTCACCCAATCCGATTACCACCCAAAATCATCGCCGCGAAAGCCTGTACCAAATTATTTTGCCTTTTCTTGGGGCAACTCTTCTGCTCATTGGGATTGGGTTCCTTCTCGGAAAAGCAACCTCCTTCAACACGGCGCAAGGCGCCGAAATTGCGCTTATTGGCTTAATCCTCCCCACGATGGTGTTCGGGCTGATCTTTCTCGCCCTAACCATCGGCTTAATTGTGGGGCTGGCAAAACTCCTGCGGAACTTACCGATCTACACCCGTTCGGCACAGGATTTTGTTCGACTCGTCTCTCAAAAGACAAAACAGGTAGCCGATGGCAGTGTGGAACCAATCATCCGTCTGCAAGCGTGGCTAGCAATTTGGCATCGTTTGCGCCGCGGCGGCTTCCACTAAATCTCGAAGGAAAGACAGGGAGTCAATCATGGAAACAGAAAGCTGGAGAACCAAAACCCTACTGCTTGGTGGGATCATTGGCGCGCTTGTTGGGCTAAGCGCAGCCTATTTACTCGTTCAACGCGCGGAAAAGGAACAAGGCCGACTACAAATGAACGCCGGAGAAGGGATCAAACTTGGATTATTAGTGTTAGGATTACTCCGTCAAGTAGCCCAGTTAGGAGAAGGTTCATGAACGATCTTGAAGAGCTAAGACAAGCTAAATGCATTCCCTGCCGTCGAGGGGATGCTCCCCTCAGCCAAGCAGAAATCGCCTCCCTAAAGGAACTTCTAACGGATTGGGAGGTACGCGAAGCCGATGGCGTTTTACGATTACAACGCGTCTTTCGGTTTAAAAATTTCTCTCAAGCGCTGGAATTTACCAATCGCATTGGCGCCATTGCCGAAGAGCAAGACCATCATCCGGCACTGCTCACCGAATGGGGAAAAGTCACCGTCACATGGTGGACGCACGCCGTCGGCGGCTTGCACCGCAACGACTTTATTATGGCGGCCAAAACCGACCAAATTTACCAAGCGGGTCATCCTGAAAGCGCATCTTGAGACTTCAGCCGTAGGAGGCAGACTGAAGTCAAAAGCAAGCCGTAATCCTTCTATGGCTTGCTTTTTTTCACTCCTCAGCAAGACAAAGTGGCGAAGAAATTCCGAAAACAAGAAGAATCCTGGTGATTACCCAAAACTTGCTGGGGGTGGGTAGGTGTTGAGCAGTTTGAGGGTGGAAGCGGTAATCCATAGTCTGGCTACTCCCCAGAGCAAGCGG
>QEXX01000062.1 GCA_003130835.1 Anaerolineae bacterium
CGCCCTCCCCTAACGCCTTGCCCGAAGGCAAGGGAGCAAGTGCCCTTTGGCTTACCCCCTCTGCCAAAGGGGAAAGAGCAGAGGATCTCATCCCTGAGTCCGCACCCAAAGGAGGAGAGCAGAAGGCTTTCACTTTAATCGGGGGCAAGTGGCTGGAATGGTTGCGCTCAGCGCAGTTTTGGACCAGCGTGGCTTTTGGGGTCAGCTTTGGGTGTGCCATGGCGTCCAAACTGACGGCTTATCCGTTGGCGTTCCTCCTCCCATTGGCATTTGGGTTGCGTTATTGGAAAGCTCAGCGCGAAGGTTGGCGAGAACAGACGCAGGCAGACTTTTGGAATCAAACCCTCTTCTGTTTAGCCGCCGCCGGGGCGGTGAGCATCCTAACCTTTAGAATTTTTCAACCCTACGCCTTCGCCGGACCGGGCTTCTTCGGCTTGAAACCGAATGAGGCTTGGGTAGCAAACATCCGCGAACAGCGCAACCAAAGCGCCGGCGATGTCGATTTTCCACCCGCTTTGCAATGGGCACGCCGCCCTCGTTGGTTTTCGTGGCAGAATCTAACCGTTTGGGGGCTAGGTTTACCGTTGGGCATTCTGGCATGGGTGGGCTTTCTCTGGATGGGATGGAGGCTGATCAAAGGCGAACTCGGCGCGGCTGGGGTGTTATGGGGTTGGACGGCATTTTACTTCACTTGGCAATCCTTGCAACCCAACCCAACGATGCGGTATCAGTTGCCCTCCTATCCTGGCTTGACTATTTTGGCAGCTTGGGCAATCTTTGCCCTCTGGCAGACGCGCCCCCAGGCGCAAACCGAGCGTCTCTCCGTTTGGAGAAATGAGAAATTGAGGCGCACGGCTGCGCTCAGCTTGGCTCTGCTGGTACTGGGGTTGACCTTCCTCTGGGCATTTGCTTTCACCCGCATCTACACCCGCCCGGTGACCCGCGTAGCTGCCTCACGCTGGATTTATCAGAACGTGCCGCCTCCGATTCAGTTAAGCATTCGACAGGAGGATGGCACGCTCTACCGCCAACCCGTGCCGTTTCCTTATGACAATCTCATCACCGCAGGCACACCCTACCGCACGATCCTTACCCCGGCGGTCAGCGGCAAGATCGAGCAGATCACCCTCGCCCATGTGCGGGATGTAACCGATTTACCACAAGAAAAAACGCTCACCCTTAACCTAGCTAAAACCACCCAGCCTGAAACGAACTGGAGTGCCACGATTCAGGACGATTTCCTACCTGTATCCGACCGGCGGGGTGATGGCGTAACCATCGATTTTTCACCGCCAATTGGGGTTGAAAAAGGCCAGCAAATCCAACTTACCCTCTCCCTGCAAGGCGATTCCTCGGCTGCCCTGACCATTGCCGGCGCCGCCCCTGCCAACGAAAGCTCTTGGGATGACGGTTTGCCTTTGCGGTTGGATGGTTACGATGGTTATGGTGGCATCTACCAACGCGATCTCGTGTTCGAGATGTACTGGGATGATAACCCTGAAAAGCTGGCGCGATTCCTTTCCATCCTCGATCAAGCGGATTATATTTTCATTTCTTCCAATCGCCAATGGGGCACCGTACCGCGCGTTCCGGAACGCTATCCCCTTTCCACGGCCTATTATCGCTTGTTGATCGGCTGTCCGCAGGAGAAAGATGTCATTTGGTGTTACAACGTTGCCCAACCCGGCAAATTTCAAGGGCAATTGGGCTTTGAATTGGTGCAAGTCTTCGAGTCGTTCCCTAACTTAGGTAACTGGCGCATCAACGATCAATTCGCCGAAGAAGCCTTTACCGTTTATGACCATCCTAAGGTGTTGATCTTCCGCAAACGGGCTGATTACGACTCTTTGAGTGTGCGGCGGCTGCTCACCGCAGTCGATCTTTCAAAAGTCATCCACCTAACGCCGCGCCAAGCTTCCAAATTCCCAGGCTTGCTACTCCTGCCGCCCGACCGCTTGCGCGAACAGCAAAACGGCGGCACCTGGTCGGAGCTATTCAACCGCAACGCTTTGCACAACCGCAATCATTTAGTGTCCGTTCTAGTTTGGTATTTGACTTTGAGCCTTTTGGGCTGGGTAGTTTATCCCCTGACCCGCCAGGTCTTCGCCGGTTTGGATGACCGCGGCTACCCGCTCTCGCGCACCTTTGGCTTGCTTTTGCTTTCCTATTTTGTCTGGCTGTTGGGTTCGGTGCGCGTCCCGTTTCATCGCCTAACGATCAGCGTCGTCTTTGGAGCGCTGTTCTTGATCTCGCTCGCCTTTGCCCTGCTCGATTGGCAAGGCTTGCGCCAAGAATTTCGTCAACGCAAAAAGCAATTCCTTTGGGTGGAAATCGTCTTTCTTACCTTTTTCCTGGTTGATCTCTTCATCCGTTTAGGCAACCCGGACTTGTGGCACCCGTGGAAGGGCGGCGAGAAACCGATGGATTTTGCCTACTTCAACGCCATTCTGAAAAGCACTTCTTTTCCGCCCTATGATCCCTGGTATGCTGGCGGTTATTTGAACTATTATTACTACGGTTTTGTGCTGATGGGCGTGGTGGTCAAGTGGTTGGGCATTGTCCCAGCCATTGCTTATAACTTAATCCTGCCCACGACGTTCAGCTTGATCGCCCTCGGAGCCTTTTCGTTAGGTTGGAATTTGGTCGCCCGCTGGCGGAAAAACGCCGCATCGAGCGGGGATGCCAATTTCAGTCTTTCATGGATCGCTGGTCTATCCTCAGCTTTGGGCATGGCGGTATTGGGCAATCTGGGCACTTTAAGAATGATCCTAAACGGCTACCAAAAACTGGTTGCGCCCGGTGGGAGCCTCGAAGGAGCTAATTTACTGATGCGCGCCGTTTGGACTTTGCAGGGCTTTGTGGAGGTTTTGAAGGGGATGAATTTGCCCTACAGTCTGGGCGATTGGTATTGGATCCCCAGCCGCGCCATCCCAGCCCCCAATGATGTCGAACCGATCACCGAGTTCCCCTTCTTTACCGTGCTCTATGCGGATCCGCACGCCCATTTGTTTGCCCTGCCGCTTTCTTTATTAACCCTTGCATTTGCCTTATCGATCCTCCTCCTGCCAGAGGTCAAACTTAATCTTCGAAACGTTACGCGCCTAGGGATGGGTGGTTTGCTGGTCGGCGTTCTACGCCCAACCAATTATTCGGACTATTATCCCTATCTGGTATTGGTCAGCGCGATTGTGGCGTATCGCGTCTTACGCCCTGCGCTGATGGGTGAGACGAAGAACGACGAGAGTACAAGCAGTACAGCGAGGGCATGGCTGCGGGTTGTGGGAGAAGTTGTGTTGTTCGTAGGTACTCTCGTGATTGCCTCAAATCTCTTGTTTTATCCCTTCACTCGTTGGCTGGGCTGGGGATATTCCAAGATTAATTTATGGGGTGGCACTCATACCCCTAGCCTTTCCTACCTTGTCCATTGGGGGTTGTTCTTGTTCGTAATCGTCTCCTGGCTGGTTTGGGAAAGCATCGATTGGATGGCAAAAACGCCCCTCTCCGCCTTGAGAAAACTCAAGCCCGCCTTGCCGTGGATCGGCTACGGACTTCTATTATTGTTGGTGGTGATCATCGGTTTAATGGCATGGCTGAAAGTCGCTATCGCTTGGATGGTTTTGCCTTTGGCGGTTTGGGCTGGCCTTCTGATCTTGCGCCGCGACCAGCCCGATGAAAAACGGTTTGTGCTCTTTCTAGTCGGCACCGGCTTAATGGTCACTTTGATGGTCGAAATCGTCGTGGTGGCTGGCGACATCGGACGGATGAACACCGTCTTCAAGTTCTATCTACAAGTGTGGACGATGTTTTCAGTGGCAGCCGGGGCCGCTTTGGCTTGGTTGATGCCGAAATTGTTAAATTGGCGCGAGAAGTGGGGTACCCTGTGGAAAAGCGCCTTTTTATGCCTGGTTTTGTCGGCTGCCCTCTATCCCATCACCGCCACCACCGCCAAGATCAAAGACCGTATGAGCGAAAACGCACCGCACACCTTAGACGGCATGGCGTTCATGGCTTATTCCAAGTACACCGACAGTTGGGGAGAAATGGACCTCAGCCAAGATTACCGCGCCATCTTGTGGATGCAGGACCACATCCAAGGGTCGCCGGTTATTGTGGAAGCAAACTTGCGAGACTTATACCGCTGGGGTTCGCGCTTTAGCATCTACACCGGCTTGCCGGGTGTGGTCGGTTGGGAATGGCATCAGCAGCAACAACGCACCCTGCTGCCGGCCAATTGGGTGACCCAACGCATTGAGGAGATTGAAGAATTCTACCGCACGCTCGATATACAAGCTGCGGTGAACTTCTTGCAAAAATATCAGGTGCGCTATATTATCGTTGGCCAGCAAGAGCGCGGCAAATACCCTGGGCCTGGATTGGATAAATTCGAGGCTGCCAACGGCTTGCTGTGGCAGGAAGTCTATCGGGACGGGCAAACGGTCATCTATGAGGTGAACCAGCCATGAGCGATCCCATTCTTTGGTATGTCGTCATCACGCTGGTGGGGTGGTCGAGCTTTCCCATCTCTTTTTGGTTGTTCAGACGCCTGCCCGATCGGGGCTTTGCCTTTAGCCGCACGCTGGGATGGCTCCTTTGGGGATACAGCTTTTGGCTATTGACCTCCCTACATCTGACCGACAATCGCAGGGAGGGAATCGTCTTTGCCTTGGGGCTAATGCTTGCCATCAGCCTTTCCTTGTTCCTCAAAATCGGCAAGACGGAATTCCAGCTTTGGTGGCAAGAAAACCGCCGCCAGGTCGGCGTGATGGAGGCGTTGTTTCTGCTTGCTTTTGTCGGTTTGGCAATAACCCGCGCTGCCAATCCGGAAGCGCTGGGCACCGAAAAGCCGATGGAGTTGGCTTTCATTAATGCCATCTTGCGTTCGGAGACCTTTCCACCCCATGACCCTTGGCTCTCCGGTTATGCCATCTCCTATTATTACTTCGGCTATGTTCTCGTTGCCATGCTGGCAAAGCTGTGCGGCACCAGCGGGGGTGTGGCGTTTAACTTAGGCATTAGCCTTGTATTTGCCTTAAGCGCCTTGGGTGCCTATGGGTTATTGAGCAATCTGCTGAACTTGCAATTCGGTCATCGCTTTGCATGGAAATCTTTGTTGGCGCCTGTCATGGTGCTATTGGTAGGCAACTTGGGCGGCTTGCTAGAAGTCCTGCATGCAGCCGGCTTGTTCTGGCAACAGCGCAACGGCACTTGGATTTCTCCGTTCTGGAAATGGCTGGATTTGGTCGAGCTAAGCCAACCGCCACAATCGCCTTTCGATGGCTTACCCAAGCGCTGGTATTGGTGGTGGCGGGCTTCACGGGTGGTGCAGGATTACGATGTGAGCGGTGCGCCGCGCGAGATCATCGATGAATTTCCAGCCTTTTCCTATATCCTCGCCGATTTACACCCCCACGTGCTGGCAATGCCCTTTGCTTTCTTGGCGATGGCGCTGGCACTCAACCTTTGGTTCTATTGGAAATCTTCAACCCAGCTCTCAGCGGCTGGTGAAATCGCTTTGGGTGAGCACCACTTTGGGTTAACCTTCCCGCTGGCTATTCCTTTGAGCGAGAGTCTGGTGGCAGCCCTTATTTTGGGCGGCTTGGCGTTTCTGAATACTTGGGATTTTCCCATTTATGTCGCTTTGTGCGCCGCAGCGTACGCGTTGGGAAAAGCTGCTCTCATCTTTACCCCCTCTCCTGAAGAGCGAAGGGATGACACCTCCAGCCCGAACGCCTCTGCACTTGCACAAGAGGAAAGGAAGGGAGTGGCGAAGGCGATAGAGTTCTTCAAAGATTTCCTGCGCTTTGGGATTTGGAGCGGGGTTTGGGGCGGCATCCTGTACCTGCCCTTTTATTTGGGCTTTTCCTCTCAAGCCGGGGGCTTTTTGCCGAATCTGGTCTATCCAACCCGTGGGGCGCATTTATGGGTGATGTTTGCTCCCTTGCTCGTGCCGCTCTTTGGCTGGCTGACTTGGCATTATCGTGACCTTCGCCCCTATCTAAAGCGAGCGATTGGCTGGGTCTTGGGTCTCCTGGCAGGCTTATGGCTTCTCTCTATGGCGATGGGCTTTTTGATCAGTTCTATGCCAGCCTTGGGTGGGTTGTTCATGGGATCGATGGGGGCAGCTACGATTGGAGATTGGCTTCCGGTAGCGATTTTTCGCCGCCTGCTGTATAGCGCTGGTTGGGCAACCCTAGGAACGCTTCTAAGCGGCAGCTTGGCGCTATTGATGAACCTGCTCCCTGATCCCTTTCTCAAAGGGAGAGGCGAAGAAAAAGGGGTAAAGGGTTTTGTTGCCCTCCTTATTCTAGGTGGTGCTTTGTTAGTGCTCTTCCCCGAATTTTTCTACTTGCGCGACCAGTTTGGTTGGCGCATGAATACTGTGTTTAAGTTTTACTATCAAGCCTGGTTGCTTTGGGGGATATCAGCAGCCTACGCAGTTGCCTGTTTTACCTACCCTGCCCCGCCCCGTGACAATCCAAGCCAGACACCCTCTGGACAGTCCGAGCCTACCCTGCGCCTGGCAGCCAAACGGCGGACATCGAAAGAGCGTCAACCCTTGAGCGATCCAGCTTCGCTCTGGGCAAAGGTGAGTTTGGGAGTCTCTGTTTTGCTCATCCTTGGCGGGTTGATCTACACGATTTTGGCTACCTTGAGTAAAACCAATAACTTCCGGCCTCCAGAAGGTTACACGTTGGACAGCACGGCTTACTTCTGGCGGCAAAACCCAAATGAAATGCAAGCGATTGCCTGGCTGAGCCAAGCGCCGCTCGGAGTGGTTGCAGAAGCTGTTAGCCCTACGGGTGGCAGCTATAGCCAATATGCGCGGGTAGGGACGCTCTCCGGTCAGCCAATTGTGCTGGGCTGGACCGGGCACGAGAGCCAATGGCGCGGCGGAGCGCGTGAGATGGGCACCCGTCAAGCCGATCTTGAGCGTTTGTACTGTTCGCGCAATCTGACCGAAGCTTTACAAATCGTAGAACAATACCAAATCCGTTATATCTTCGTCGGAGATTTAGAACGAAATACCTATCGTCCGGGTGAGGGAAACTGCCCAGGCGGCTTGTACGAAGCGAAATTCCAACGTGCTTTTATTCCTGTTTATCAAGCTGGGCAAGTCACCATTTATCAGACCCCTTAAAGGGCTGCTCCCCTTTCTTTGGGTATAATTCAGTTGTCCAAAATGAAACAACGAATCATTGCTACGCAAACTGCAATTCTCTGGCTGGCTGTGGTCGCTGCCGCTCTGCTGCGCTTTGGAGGATTAGGAACAGCGCCGCTGACCGATGGCGAAGCTGAGCTTGCCTTACAAGCCTTGCAAATTGCCCAAGGCAAAGCCGCTGTGATTCAAGCCTACCCCTTAGAAGTGATGGTCAGCGCGGGGCTTTTCTTCCTCTTTGGCAGCAGCAACTTCCTTGCCCGCTTCTTCGCGGCTGCCAGTGGCACGCTGCTCATTCTAGCCATCATTTCCCAACGGCGGCGACTTGGCCCTTCCCTGACGCTGGTCTTGGCGCTTGCGCTGGCGTTCGATCCAGCCTTAGTGGCGCAATCGCGCCAGATGGGTTCGGTTATGCCGGCTCTGGCGACTCTGAGCGCCATGGCTCTCTTCGCCGCCCAGGGTCGCTGGAGCCTGACGGGAATCGCACTTGGCTTCGGGATTTTGAGTGGTCCTCCCTTCTGGTATGGTAGTTTGGTGCTGCTTCTAGCCGGGTTTGCTTTCAGCGCGCTAGAGAAACGGCTTTCCTCAGCCTCTGAAACCCCATGGCTCCTTGGGGGACAAGCCTGGTTGGTTGCAAACGCATGGCAGACAATTGGGGTTGCAACCGTCCTGACAATCTTGTTTGGCAGTACGCTGTTCTTCTTCTACCCGCGCGGTTTGGGGGCGAGTGTTTCCCCTTTGCTCACTTTTCTTGCCGGTTGGAAGGCTGCGGCCTCTGTTTCGATCCCGGAGATTTTGTTGTCTTTAGGCGTCTATCAACTGCCGGCTATCGTCTTTGGCAGCATTGGGGTAGGACGATGGATCCTTCGCCCTCAGAAAAACGAACGTCCGAATGACCTGCGCTTGCAACGCTTTCTCGGTATTTGGATCGGAATGGCGGCTCTGCTGGTCTTGGTCTATCCAGCCCGCCAGATGTCGAACTTGATTTGGGTGATCCTTCCATTATGGGTTTACGCCGCTCAAGAAATCGCTTATTGGGTTGAAAAGCTGGAGCAACCTCTCTGGGCGACCTGGACTTTGGCGGGGATCACCTTTGTCTTCCTTTGCCTCTTTTGGCTACAATTGGCTGCGTACACTTCCCTTTTGGCTTATGGCGCTGCGGATTGGCTGCGGTTGGCAAGCGTGTTTTCCAGCCTGGTTTTAATCGCCCTGTTTGTGTGGCTGGCAGAGATGGTGTTGCCCGCCCGCCTAGCTTGGCAGGGAATGCTGCTTGGTTTCTTGGTCGCTTTTTCTCTCTATACCATTTCAAACGTCTGGGGAATGGCTTTTTCGTATCCGTGGAGTCAAGTCTTTCGGCAAGAGTTGTGGAAGCCGTATCCCCAGATCGGCGATGCCGATTTGCTGTTGAAAACTGTTCAAGACCTCTCGCGCTGGAAAACCGGCCGCGCCGATAGTCTGCCAGTCCTGATTGCCCTGGACTCGCCGGCCGTGCGCTGGTTATTGCGTCATCAACATACGGTAACCATCCTGCCCGAAGAGCAGGCGCTTGCCCAATTATCGCTCCGCCAAGCAGACCAACTGCCCGCCCTCATGATTACTCCTGCCATTGCTGAAAATCCCTCCTTTGCAGCAGCCTACCGCGGGCAGGATTTTAACTGGCGTTACCAGCCGAATTGGCAAAGCCTATCCCTCTCCCCCTTGAATTGGCTGCTCTTCCGCAAGGGCACATGGGAAATTCAACCGTTGATCCTATGGGCGCGGAGCGACCTTTTTCCAGAGGGTCAATCCCTCAATGCAGGAGCAGGAGGCACCCTGCCCCAAGAATTGCCGCTTGAAGAGGAGTTGCCGCTTGAACAACCTTGACCTTCCCAAAGACCTCGACACAACGCAAATTATCACCATCGATGGGCCGGCTGCTTCGGGAAAATCCACCCTCGGACAGCGGCTGGCGCAGGCGTTAGGTTATTTGTATTTCGATACCGGCGTGATGTACCGCGCCCTGACCTGGCTTGCCCTGCAACAAGGCATCTCCATGCAGGACGAAGAGACACTGACCGCCCTTGCTGAAAAGGTGCCCATTGAGGTTACCCAACCCACACAGGCTGATGGCAGGGCTTACGATGTCTGGATCGGCAATCAAGACGTCACCTGGGCGATTCGCCAGCCCCAGGTGGACGACCATGTCTCTATCGTGTCCATCTACCCAGGCGTGCGGCGAGCGCTGAGCCAGCAACAGCGGCGCATTGGCTTGCGTGGCAAGGTGGTGATGGTGGGCAGGGATATTGGCACGGTGGTTCTGCCGGAAGCAGCCATCAAGATTTACCTAGACGCCTCCTTAGAAGAACGCGCGCGGCGACGGTTTGCCGAAAGACAGGCACGGGGGGAAGAAGTGAAGTACGAGGAAGTGCTTCAGTCCCTGCGCGAGCGCGACCGGATCGATTCGACCCGCGCGGTTGCCCCACTGCGCCCGGCTGAAGACGCCGTCTATATCGACTCCGATGGCAAAGACCTCGATCAGGTTTTTGAGCTGGCGTTGCAGATCGTTCGCTCTCGGCAGAAGCAGGCGACTTAACATGCAGGAGAACGCTCTTGCCCCTTATCGAGTTCCTTTCTTCAATCGCTTAGCACGCAAGGTCTTGCGGCCGATCTTTCGCGGCCTGTTTCACCTGCTCAGTTCGGTTTGCATCCGCGGCTTGGAAAACGTCCCCAAGAGTGGCGCCTATCTGGTTGCCATCAACCACATCTCCTTGTTTGAGGCACCCTTCATTGTCGCCTTTTGGCCGTCTGAATTGGAAGCAATGGGAGCGGTGGAGGTGTGGAGACGCAAAGGGCAGAACATCCTAGCCCGCCTGTATTATGGCATTCAAGTTCACCGCGGTCAATATGACCGGCAGGTGATGGAACAAGCCTTAGCCATCCTCGCCAGCGGCCGGCCGTTGTTGATCGCCCCTGAAGGTGGACGCACCCATCAGCCCGGTCTGCGCCGCGCCTATCCTGGCGTAGCTTATTTGGTCGAAAGGAGCGGCGTGCCGGTCGTGCCGGTGGGGATTGTCGGCACAACCGACGACTTCCTACAACGCGCCTTACGCCTCGAACGTCCAAAGTTAGAGATGAATATTGGTAAACCGCTTCGCTTGCCACCCATCCTCGCCAAAGGGGAAGCCCGCCGCCAAGCCCGCCAACGCAATGCGGACTTGGTGATGCTGGCAATCGCCGCCCTCTTGCCACCCGAGTACCGCGGCATCTACGCGGAGTTTTCTCTACCAGCCGAAGAAGGTATTTCATGATGCAACGCCAACAGACCCTGAACACTTCTTTACCCCAAACGACCTCTGCGCGGTATAACCATGCCAGTTGGGAAGCCAAACGGCGCTTCCTGCGTTTCCTCTTGCGCACCATTGGGATGACCTTGCTGGTCAAGCTCGATGGGGTAGAGGGGGTCGAGAACATTCCCACCCAAGGGCCAGCTATCCTCTATATCAACCACATTGCCTTTGTGGATCCGGTAGTCATTGTGCACGTTGTGCCGCGTAATATTGTGCCCCTCGCCAAAATCGAAGTTTACGATTATCCCATTGTGGGGCTGATTCCGCGCTTGTGGGGCGTTATTCCGGTGCGCCGCGAAGAATTCGATCGGCGCGCGGTGCAACAGGTACTCGAGGTCTTGCGCGCCGGCGAAATTGTCTTAGTTGCCCCAGAAGGGACGCGTCGGCTAGCCCTCTCGCAGGCAAAGGAAGGCATTGCCTATTTGGCAGCCCGCAGCGGTGCGCCGTTGATTCCCACAGCCGTTTGGGGCACGGTTGGTTTTCCAGCCTTTCGCACTGCGCAGCGCTGGAAGCAACCCGGCGTTCAGGTGCGCTTTGGCAAACCCTTTCGCTATCGCCCAGACTTGAAACGCCCATCCAAAGAAGAACTGCGTTTGATGACTGACGAAGCCATGTATGTCTTGGCCGCCCTATTGCCACCGGAGCTGCGCGGTGTCTATAGCGACCTAAGCCAAGCTACACAAACGACCTTTGAATGGCTATAGAGAACGGAGCAGCGGATGCAAATTGAGTGGATTCTTTCCCTAACCCAACTCCCGGCCTATTTAGCTTTACCCTCCAGTTGGCCGGCCAGGCTGGCTCTCTTGCTGGCTTGGTCGCTGAGCGCTTTGTTGGTCGGCTCGATACTCTACCGTTGGCGCCAGTTTCCCAGCCGTTGGAGCGGGGAAGCGTGGTTGATGGTGGCATTCGCCATCGTGGCTTCTCTTATCACGACCCTGTTCGTCGGCCTGCGTCTGAGCGCTTCAGGTGCCTTGCCGCCGCCGGGTTTGCCCCTTCAAGCCGCATCGGCTGCGCTGATGCTCTTTGCAGCTTTGCCCTGGATGATTGTGGCTGGGTTTTATGGGGTCATGCCGGCAATTCTGGTCGCCGGGCTGAGCAGTATTTTGTTAATGGTTTGGTCAACGCACAGCATCTTTACCCCGCTGGAGTATCTTTTCTACGCAGCCTTTTTCAGTGTCATGATTCATCAACGCTACCGCACCGCCTTCTATCGCTGGTTGCGGCATCCTCTGATCGCAGCTATCTTGCTCTCTGCGGTGACTCCATTCGTGTTTTTGCTGACCCGCCTCTGGCTGGTGGATGGCTCGGCAGCAGTGCGCCTAGACTATGTTCTGACCAACCTGCGCCACACGACCTTGGCAACGGCTGGGATGTTCTGGATCGGGGGGATAGCCGCCGAGATAGTCTCCCTGCTTGCTCCGAAACGCTGGGGGAATCCGGCGCCGTTGATTCCCTCCCCGGCTGAGCGCAGCCTTTCTGCCCGCTTTGTCTATCTCTTTTTGCCTCTGGTCTTGTTCCTGACCGTTTTCTTAATGGGGATTGTCTGGCAGGTTGCCGAAAACGCTGCGCGGCAGATGATCACCGACCGTTTGCAGGGGATTGCGCAACTTTCCGCCGATAGCATTCCGTACTTTTTAGAAGCCGGCCAGAACCGCATCCAACACATTGCTCAAGACCAGCGTCTGCTCAGCGGCTCACCGACCGAACTCGATGGCTATTTGCAAGAACATCTGCGCGCCGTGCCGTTTTTTACCCAGTTCTATGTGCTCAATCAGCAAGGTGAAAGCATTGCCGGCTATCCTCAAAGTGATTATCACCGCGCCGCAGCCCAGGTTGCCGAGCAAATTGGCATTCGCTTGGCGCTCGGTGGCGTTCCCTTTCAAACCTATTCCGCCCCGCCCCAGAGTGGCGAAGAGGCTGCCCAAATCTCATTTATCGCTGCCCTTCAGGATGCCCAAGGCGTCACACAGCGCGTGCTGATTGGGCGCACCGCTTTGAGCGTCAATCCGATGACGCAATCTCTGCTGAGCATTCTGCGCGGCATGACCGCTTATCAGGGAGAGGGTCTCTTACTCGACGAAAACGGCTTAATCCTGTTTCATCCCCAAGCCGCCCGACTGATGGAGCCCTATAGCGGTCGTACCGATGTGCGGGATACCTTATTCGACGAGACCGCGCCAGATGGGACACGCCGTTTGGTGTACGTTAAGGCTGCCCGCGGGCGGCCTTGGACGGTGGTGCTCAGCCTGCCGGCTCGCCAAGCTCAACAACTTGCCATCAACATTGCCGCGCCAATCCTGATTGCCATGTTCTTGTTAGGCGGCGGTGCGATTGTGTATTTTCGCTATAACCTCAACAAAATCACCTCTTCCTTGCAATGGCTAGCCGAGCAAGCCACAACCATCGCCCAAGGGCGCTTGGATCAAGCGGTGGAAACCAAAGGAGAGGACGAAGAAGGACGTCTGCGGGCTGCTTTCGAAACCATGCGGCTGAGCTTGAAATCGAGGTTGGAGGAACTCAATCGTTTGCTGTGGGTGAGCCAAGGGGTTGCCTCGAGCCTGGATTTGGCTCAGGCAATTCGACCGGTTCTTGAAGCTGCCCTGTCATTAGGGGCAGCCTCGGTGCGGATTGTCTTGGCACCTGGCGCGCTGCCGGGTATGGACGCAGAGGAAAATCGTCTGACCGTCTATGCCGATGGTCATGCTGCCCAACTTTACGCCGATTTAGATGAGCAAATCCTGACCGTCTGCCGCCAGCAAGAACGTCTCGTTTTATCCCATCCTTTTCGCCCGCGCATCTTAACCTATCCGCCGAACGCGCCGGTGCCCGAATCGCTTGTGGCGGTGGCGCTCAAGCTCGAAAACGAAGTGGTCGGCGCCTTATGGCTGGCGTTCGACTTGGCACATCCCTTCAGCGAGGAAGAGATTCGCTTCATCACCACCCTAGCCGGACAAACCGCGTTGGCAGTAGCCAATGCCCGTCACTTTCTGACGGCTGAAATTGGGCGCAAACGGCTGGAGGCGATCTTGACCTCGACCGCAGACCCCATTTTGGTCACCGATCCCAAAGGGCAAGTCTCTTTGGCAAACCCGGCCGCCTTACGGGCTTTTTCAAGCCGTAAGGAGTTGATTGCCTCCCCATCCCAAATCCGCCTACCTCCAGAATTGAGCGAACGGATGCAAGCCAGTGGGGAAAGCTTGCATGCTATAGAACTGAGCTTGCCGGACGGAAAAATTTACTCGGCAACCATCTCCACCGTTTACGCGGAAGGTCGCCCCGTTAATCGCGTCTGTTTACTGCGTGACATCACCCACTTCAAAGAATTGGACGCGCTAAAGTCCGAATTTGTCGCCAATGTCTCGCATGACTTACGCGCTCCACTGACCCTGATGAGGGGATATGCCACCATGCTAGAGATGGCTGGCTCATTGAACGAACACCAATTAGGCTATGTTCAAAAAATCATCCTGTCGGTCGAGAATATGACCCGCTTGGTGAATAACCTGCTGGATTTGGGGCGCATTGAGGCTGGGCTGGGCTTACAGCTCGAATTGGTCAAACCGAAAGAGCTGATTGAAAAAGCTGTTAGCGATGTTCAATTTCACGCCACCCAGAAGCACATTCAGCTTTCGACAGATTTGCCGAGCGAGGGACTGCCATTGATCGAGGCCGATGCAGCGCTGGTCAACCAAGCCTTGCACAATCTGCTGGATAACGCCATTAAGTTCACCGAGGATGGGGGCAAGGTTCAAGTTGGAGCACGGGTGAAAGATGACCAGGTGATCTTTGCCGTGCGCGATACGGGCATTGGGATTGCCCCCCTAGACCAACCCCGTTTATTTGACAAGTTCTTCCGCGTCAAGCGCCCTGGCGCGAAAGGCAGCGGTTCGGGTTTAGGATTGGCAATCGTCAAATCCGTTGCCGAACGGCATCACGGCCGTGCTTGGGTCGAGAGTCAACTCGGACGTGGCTCGACGTTTTACATTTCCCTACCCCTCCGCCAACCAAAGCAGGATCAATCCGAGCCGGCCGAATCTGGCGGGGCTGAATTTTCTGCTGAAGGCTGAACGGGCAACTGCACCACCATGCGGCAACCGCCTTCCGGCGAGCTTTCCACCCAAATCTCACCGCCATGCGCTTGCACAACCAGCTTGCAAAACGTCAATCCCAAGCCGGAACCGCGTTGCTTGGCTTCTTGTCCAGCCACCTGATAAAACCGCTCGAAGACCTTCTCGCGATCTGCGGGGGGGATACCCGGCCCGGTATCCTCCACCTGCAAACTCAAAAAACCCGCTTGCGGTGCAGACGCCGCAAGGCGGATTGCCCCACCGCGCGGTGTGAAGTTAATCGCATTGTCTAACAAATTGTGCAAAACACGGCTCAGCTTTTCTTCATCGGCGATGAGTGTGGGTAGGTTGGGCTCAAGGTGTAAATCAAAAAAGAGTTGTTCAGCCGCGCAACGCGCCTGATATTCATGGTAAATCGAAAGCATCCATTCGGAAACATGGATCGGCTGTTTTTTCAGTTGAACGCCGCTCTCTTCCATACGGGTAATTTCCAGCACGCGGTCAGTCAACTTGAGCAAACGATCGGCACCTTGCTGAGCGATCTGAACTGCACGGCGTAAGGTGTCCTTTTGAGGCACTGCCTCTTTTTCCAGCACGTTGTTTATCACCTCTAAAGCGCTGAGCACAGTGCTGATGGGCGAGCGCAGATCGTGCACTAAGGTCTCGGTCAACAATTCACGCTGTTGGCTCTGCTGCGCCATCTTTTGAATGCGTTGTTGACTTTGTTCAATTTGCTCGCTTAATAAGCGGTTCTGCACCGCAATGGCGACTTGCCCGGCTAAGGTCTGCAAAAATTCCAGGTCCCCTTTGGAGAAGGTAGTATAAGGTGAATACGAAAAAACCGCCAGACAGCCTAAGACGTGATCAGCCACTTGCAATGGCACTCCCATCCAAGCGGAAAGCGGTTCTTCGCCCAAAGGCAAACCGATGCGTTTTAGTTCCTGATGGGCTTGCCCCGGCAGTAAGATGGCGCGCCGCTCAAGAATGACGCGATCGGTCAGGCGGTTCGCCAATGGACGCACTGCCCAATAGACAATCTGCCCACCTTTGACCGCCATAGGATACCAAATTTGATGGTTGGGTTCGTCATAGAGGGCAACGTAGAAATTATCCACCCCCAATTGTTGACGGACGCGTTGCTGAATGGCGGCCAGAATTTCATCTAGGCGGGAGGCATTTTGCATGGCTTGGCTGACGGCGTTCAAGGTAGAAAGTTGTTGGTTTTGCTGGTGAGCTTTATGCCGCAAGTCACGCAAACTGAAGGTTGTTTCTGCCAACAGAACGAAAAGCAACGCCATGGCGCTGAGCCAAAAGCGATCGCTGCGCTGAGAGAGCAGAAAGATGAAAAGCACCAGAATCAAAAAAGCAACCAGTAGAATTCGCCGCAAGACGGGCGAAGCCGCCAAAGTTTCTTGCTCTAGGCCGCTGCTCTCAGACTGGGACGAAGGAATGAGCGGGGTTTCGAAGGGAGAACGAGTCTTCATCGGATAGGATCAAGGGGTAGCAGTTCTAATCGGCGTGGGGGATGAGACAGAGGGTGAAGGGGTGCGCGGCGGGGATGAAGGAGCGCCAGACGGCGTAGAAGTTGGGGTTGGGGTTGCAAAAAAGCTCTGCGCCGTGCGCCGCCACTCCAACGGCACATTCTGAGCAGGCAGTTGGAGCAGGGCTGCCCAATCGCGTTGGGCGAGGCTTTTCCGATCGAGAGCAAGGTAGACTTGCCCTCTCCAATAATAGAGGGCAGCTCTTTCGAGGTTGCTCTTGGCAAAATCGGCTGCGTAGTTGAATTGTTTTTCAGCCGATTCTAGACGCCCGGCTTGCAGGAGGGCACGGCTCAACGCCAGATGATACGCAAACCACAAGGGATCGCGTTGGGCGTTGGCAGTTTGGAACAAGGCAGAGCGTGCCTCGCTTAGATCGTTGACGGCCTTTTGTCCCTCATCGAGTTCGAGAAGGACACAACTGCGAATCAAATATGCCCAAGGGTCGCCCTTGTCCAGTTCGATAGCGCGGTTCAAAGTTCCCAGCGCTTTTTCTGCACCTTTTGGAATGGGCAATCTGACAAGCATGCCAGTGATCAGGTCTTCCTGTCCGGCTATCCCCACCAAGGCTCTGCCGTACAGGAGATAGGCGCCGCTATCCTTCTTTTCGTAGTCTAAATAGAGCTTCAGCACCTCCTGAGCCTTTTCCACCTCCCCGTTCAATAAGGCAGTTTCGCCCAATAGACGATAGGCCTCTAACAGGGTGCGATCGCGCTCAAAGGCTTTTTGGGCTTCTTGGTAGGCTTGTTTAACTTGATTTTGCTGCAGGAGAATCTTTGCCCGCATCAGAGGAGGCAAGGGCGAGGAGGGCAAAAGCGCCTCTGCTTTTTCGACATCCTGCAAGGCTTTCTGCACCTCACTTTGATTGAGATAGACACTAGCTCGTTCCAAATAGGCTTCCGCCAGATTGGGATCAATTTGAATCGCTTGATCGAGATCGGGAAGGACATCGGTTTTAGGATTAAGGGATCGGTTTGCCCGCGCCCGACCCAAAAGGGCAGGGGCAAAGCGGGGGTCAATTTGCAACGCCTGCCCATAGGCTTGCATGGCTTGGCGCAGTTCTCCCATCAAGCGATAGGTCTCTCCCAAGTAATAGGGGATATCGGCTGCTTGCGGTTCCACTTGCCAAGCTTGTTTTAGGAAAGCGAGGGCGGTTTCCCACTCGCCTTGCTGGTAAGCCACTAAACCCGATCGAAAAGCCTCCGAGATGGGATGAGGGGTATTGACATACAGAGGCGTCGGGGTGTAGGTCGCTTCGAGCAACATCCACAAAGGGGTTGGTTGGGCGGTGATTTCACCCGCAGGTGTTGGCGGAGCAACGAAACCAATATAGGTTGGGGTTGGGGTGAAGGTTGGCGGCGGTCCAGGCGTGCGTGTCGGAGGAAGGTAGGTAGGCAGCGCTTTGCGCGGCATAAAAAGAGCATAACCGAGGCCGGCTAGGATGATGAGAATCAACACAATGGCTGGCACAGCGAATCGCTTCAGGAGTTGCGCCTTGCGGCTGGTTGCGCGCGGCTGTTGCGGAAGGTAAATCTGATCTTCCACATCCCATTTACGCCGCGGCAAGGATAGAGGGCGTACCTCGCCCGCAGGGCTTTCGATCCCCATTAATGCCAACCCTTGCTTTGCCAGCTCGTTATCTGGGTCTAGGCGCAAGACAGTTTCAAGACAGTAGCGTCTTTCCTTAGTAGTTCGGACGGCTGCGCTCATCCATAGCCAGTAGGTGGGATTTTTTTGATCGGTGCGCAGCAGACGCGTCAAAATATCTCGGGCGCGTTCGAATTTCTCCTGACGGATGGCTTCGATCGCGTCCTGCAATAGGGCTTCGTTGGCCACTTCACCCCTCAACTAAGGCTTAATAGGGGCACCGGGATAAAGACCAGAACAAACAAAAGGATAGCAAGCCAAGCGATGAGCCGCCGAGTCGAATCAAGCTCGGTAATCTGATCGAGCGGCTCGGCATATTGGCGGCCCAAGGCGAAGACCAACAGCGCCCAGATCCACCAGCCATTCCAAAACAGACCCAACAGCACCAGAGCGCCTAAGACAAAAGGCAACAGACGCGGCGCCTTTTTCCCCAGCAAGACGTAAGTGACATGTCCGCCATCTAACTGCCCGGCTGGAATCAGATTCAAGGAGGTCACCAATAAGCCAGCCCAACCTGCCCAAGCGACCGGATGAAGCAAGACATCGATGCCACCGTAGGGAAACGGGCGGCCGGTAAAAATATAGCGCAGCCAATACAACCACGGGGGTAAATCACCGTAACTGAGCGGCTGAGGCAGTAATTTGCCGTACACGATCCATTTTGCCAATAAGTACAAGAGCGAGTTGCCCTCAATCTGGATGCCCACGCCGCTGTGCGGACTGCTGGGCAAAGGGCTGATCCTCGAGAGCGATAGACCAAGGATCAAGATAGGAAAAGCCACGGCTAAACCGGCTAAAGGCCCGGCTAAGCTTAAGTCCAACAAAGTGCGTTTGTTTTTCGGCGGTGTTTTCATATTGATAAATGCCCCCAAAGTGCCAAACGCACTAAAGGGAAAAGGCAGAAAGTAAGGCAAGGTGACCTTTTCGCCATGGGCACGCCCCACCAGATAATGGCCGAATTCGTGAGCCAGCAGGATGGCGAGCAAGCTGGCAGCAAAGGCAATGCCGTTGTTCAAGCTGGCGCGAATGGCCGGCAGCCAATCTTCCAAGCCGCGCGGATTGAGGGGCAGTTCTTGTCCACCTAAAGAATAGATCACCCCGGCGATGATCACGCTCAATACGGTTAGCACAAAGAGGATGACGTTGAGAGCCGTCTTGGACGGCTTTGCCTCCGGCAAAGCGTTCACCAAATAGACGACATGTTGATCATTTTCTAAGCGGAAGAGCGGCATATAGCCTAAGGGTTTAAGGGCGGCAGAAAGCTGGTCGTAGGCTTGTGCGGACTCACCATACAATTGACCGCGATAACGCACTGCGTAGAGTTGTTTGCCGTCCCCATGGGTGACATCGCTGATGCGCAAGTATCGAGCAACAATCGAAGTAAGCGGATCGTAATCTGTAACAAACATTCCTATACCTCCAGCGGGAGTGGATGGGAGTCGAACCCACCGCGGCCCGCAACGCGACCCGCCACCGGTTTTGAAGACCGGGGAACCCACCGGGACTCAACCACTCCCGCCGTTAAGCATACCCTATCCAATCGCCACTGACAAGGGGGATTCCTTGCAGCGACTCCAGCAATAGCCGGCTGCGTTTTGCCTTTAGCGTCACGGCTGCTTATCCTGTTCATCGCCTGTTCCTGCTGGCTGCCTGACGCAATGGCTGTGCAAAGTTATCCTTTTGCAATGGTTTCCCCCTCTCTGAGCTTGCTCTGAGAATGGTTGAAATTCACTGCGCTTGCCAGGGGTTTTTATTGTAAAATTTAATTAGTATGCGATCGTTGGTTGTGCAGGCTGGCGGCGAGTCAAAACGAATGGGCAGGGACAAGGGCCTTTTGCCCTTTTTGGGCAAGCCCTTGGTTCAACGCATCTTGGAGCGCTTGATTCCGGTGGTCGATGAAGCTTTGGTGACGACCAATCACCCCGAGCGGTACTCCTTTCTCAACGTGCCTCTGGTCGGTGATGTCTTCCCGGGCAGAGGTGCCTTGGGAGGGCTATATACGGCTTTGCGCAGCGCCCATTACACCTTTGTGGCGGTGGTTGCCTGTGATATGCCCTTTGCCAACCCTGACCTGCTTGAGATCCTCTTTCGCACTCTTGAAGAGAGCCACGCCGACGCTGTCATCCCGCAGACAGCCAACGGCAATGAGCCGTTTCACGCCGTCTATCGGCGCGAAAACTGTTTACCCTTGATCCGTCAAGCCATCGAAGACGGTCACTGGCGCGCCGATGCCTGGTTCTGGGAAGCCAACCTGCGCTTTTTCAGCATGGAGGAAGTCAGTATCTTCGATCCGCTTGGACTTGCCTTTCAAAACGTCAATACCCCCGATGAGTTAGCCGCCGCAGAAGAACTCGCCCGCCAGTTGGAGCAGGACTAATCTTCACTGCGCGTGCCCGGCACAATGTATTGGATGTGGCGATAGGGTTTGATTGGTTCCCCCACCTCATCTTTGAAGATATTGCCCGAAACGTGCATTAAGGTATCGCCAAAATCGACATCAATCCCCATGCTGGCGAGACAAGGATAGTGGTGGTGTAACAAGCCAGCCTTTTCCTGTGCTTCGTCCACCGAAACGCCTACTAAGCCCTGGGCGACAAATCGAGCACAACCACAGGTTGCATCGCGTTGAACGTCGGCTGCCACGATCAAACGGGTTTTGGGGTCAACAACAATCCGAAATGAGGGACGGCCAAAATAACGAGCAAATTCGGAGATGTAGGGGCTTTGATAGGTCAGGCGTTGCCGACGGGTGATCAAGTAATCGTGCTCGGTCAGCGAACACAACGGTTTTGGTGTCGCACAAGCAACGCCAAGCTTCTCCAACCAGGTGCGCAATTGCCGAGCCAAGCCGCGCGGCAACCAAGCTTCGTTATCAATGGGAGCAAGCACCGCCTTGGCACCGCAGCACTTGGCTAAGTCGGGCAATAATTCAGCTACCCCTTTGACCTCCGCAAACGAGAGGATCAGATCAACCGGGGGGACTTCATCAGGTAAAAAATCGGCTGGATCATCGATCACCAACGGAAAGCGGGTTGGCGCCAACCAAGTTTCCAGCCGCCAATGCTGGGGGGCATGGGCGCGGATGTTTTCGATGTGGCGTTGTCCGTACTCGCCGGTGTAGATGGCTAAGAGATGCATGCTTATTTACCGTATTCTACCCCAGATTGGAGAATTTAAGAGGGCAATTGCGCTGCATTGCAGCAATTCTCAAAGCGTCATTTTGCCTGAAGGATTCTCATCCAAGAACGGATCGTCAAATTTAGAATTGCGGTTCCACCCTAGCCCACACCTGATAGAGCGCCAAATTGCCTTCTCGTCCATCGCTATAAAACGATTCGAGCACTTGAAACCCACTTTGGGCAGCAAGCCTGGTTAGCTCGTCAGCAGTAAAATGATGGACATAACGCAAGCCTCGTCCTGCCTCGCGCCAATCCAGCAAATAGTCGCCGCTTTCAACATCGTCGGCCGCCAACCCGATCTCTTCCCAAGATTGAAGGCGCTCCCGGTAGCGAGCGCTGTTGAGGAACTGCCAATTGGAAAGATAGAGCCGGCCTTGCCCGGTTTGTGCTAAGAGGTCTCTCAGGGTGGTGAGCACCTGCAGACGTAATTCAAAGGAAGGGATATGATGGAAAACAGCAAAAGCCGTGATGGCAGAGAAGGTCTCCCCGCCCAAAACCTCCTGCCAGCCCGCTTGGGTGATCTCAACGGCATGGAAAGGTGCTTGGTCAGGGCTGCCTTTTTCGAAGTCTGCCCAGCGATGGGCGGCAATCTCCAGCAGAGGGCGGCTGAAATCCACCCCCACATAGCGGCCATGAAATGCGGCTTGGCGCAGGGCAAGATACAATTCGCCATTGCCACAGCCAACATCCAGCACCGATTGGGCTTGTGCTAGGCGAGGCAGGCAGCGTCTGACGCCCGGTTGCAAACGCAACCGCGTCTGCGAGAATGGATGGGCAAAGCGTTCGTAGAATTGGCGGTTCAGAGAAAGCAGTTGTTGGATGACTGCGTCTTTCACGCCATTTCACTACATAGCGAGGTTGGACGCCAACCGCGCATGGATTAGGTCAAAAAAGAACAAAAAGCTGCCCTGCAGGATGATCCCCAGCCCCATTCCTTGCCACAGCAGGGAATCCTTGCCCAGATAAATCATCACCAGGCGGCCACCGATGATGTAAAAAGCGTCCAAGATGGTATTGACCCATAAGGTGCGCACCAATTTGAGACGCTCGGTTTCTGCCTGGGCTTGGCGCTCGTTTCTCTTTAGGCTTGCATAGCGACGTTCGAGACTGCGTTTTCCAAAAAAGGCAATGGCAAAATTGACCACCGCCCAAGCGATAAACTGAATTGCCATGCCATTCCAGTATTCATTGCGGAAGAGCAGAAAAGCCAAACCGAGCGCAATGGAAATGCCAACCCAGATGAACAATCGCTGAAGGACAAGGCGTTGAAACTTCCAAATATCCACCGCTAAACCTTTCTTTTAGACAAATCGCTCGCGCATCGCCGAACTAAGGTAGTCCATTGCAGCCACCACCACCGCAATGGCAAGCATCTGCGTGCTGGCAGCGCGGTAATTGAGCAAGTTGATATTTTGAATGAGCAAGAAACCAATGCCTCCACCTCCGGCAAAACCGATAATGGTGGACATGCGCACATTAATATCCCAGCGGTACATAGTGAACGAAATATAGGGAGGGATAATCTGCGGAATCACGGCATAAACGATCGTTTGCAGTCGGGTGGCGCCGGTAGCCGTGATCGCTTCGATCGGGCCCGGCAAAATCGACTCAACCTGCTCGGAGTATAACTTAGCCAGCGAAGCAATGGTATGTAACCCCAATGCCAACACACCGGCAAAGGGGCCAATGCCCACCCAAATCACGGCGACAATCGCCATAATCAACGCCTCGATCGATCGCACGGCGTTGAGCAGGGTGCGTGTGAGGGTATAGATCACCAAGCCAATCGGTAGAGGTTGTTTGGGTTGGGTGAAAAGAGCTAACAGAGCGCCCAAAACGGCGCCAACCGCAGCCGGATAGAACAGGGTATAGGCTATGGTCTTGATTTCATACAGCCAACCAATCCCCCAACCTAGTAAGCCAAATAAGGTCGCCATGGCAAAAGCACTGAACAAACTATTCAGCAACTTGAGCACGGCTGCAGGTAGGGTATCATTCCATTTTGTCCCCAGTTCTCCGCCCAAACTGCCGACCCAAGCACCGCCGGCTAGGGCAACCGCAGGCGTTAGGAGAACGGTTACCACATCGGAGAGTTGGCCGATAAAGTTGCCCAGAAAGGCAAAGCGCCCCAAGTGGCTGGCTAGGGAGAAGCCCACCTTCACACCGAGTTGGCTAAGCGCAAAAAATGCCAACACCCAAGCCACCAGCCCGGCGAGCTGAGCCACTGTCCGTAGCATTTTGGTTGAGCGATTGTCTTGTTCTCGCCGAGGGTCGAAGACCGCCCAACGCAGTAAAAGGGTTCCCGCTAGGGCAGAACCAACGCCCAGGACTAGGGAGGCCGGGCTTTGATGGCGCCATGGGGCGAGAAAAGACTGAATCAGACGGGCTGCGTTCAAGCCCAAAGCTATGCCAATCGGCCAGCCCAAAGCGGCTAGGCTAATGCTGGTTAGCGGACTTTTGACCTCTTTCATCAGGTTGCGGGCGGCGAAGAAGCTGATCGGCAGCGAAAAGAGCGTGCCGATAGTGGTTGCCAGCAGGGCTAAAAAGATGGTCTCAATGATCTTATCCCAGGTGTCTTTGGCGGTCTGGCTAAAGCGCGGCAAGCCGACATTGCGTCGGGTCACCACTTTAAGATATTGCACCTCCTCACTGGGGCGATTGGGTAGGCGAATCGTGATGAGGAAGTGCCCTTGGCTATCGGTTTCGATGTTGCCGCGCTGCAGGGCAAGGCTGGCGTTCGGGTCCGAAGAGGGCACAAAGAAGATCGGGCCCTTAATGTTGGGCTGAAAGTTAAAGCCCTCAACTTGGATGCTTTGATTCGGTTTGCCGCACTGACTAGGAATGACGAGATAAGGTTGGTTAGGGTCGGGTGGGGGGATTTGCGGCATCTGGTTTGGACAAGGAACATAAATGGGGGCAAAAACGGTAAATTCTTCTTGGTCAAATTCGAAGATATCCGGTTTGACCAGTGCCCGCATCACCCGAATGCGGCTGTCCTGACGGCTCTCCTTGCGGAATTCGGCGAGATCAACCTTCGTTACCTGAAAACCGTAGGCATAGACCACCAAAACAGCAAGGATTCCCAAACCTAATCGGAGCGATTTCCAAATCGAAGGTTGGGTTTTCTTTTCCATTAGCCGATTCTCTCCGCCTCTCGTCCGTAGATTTCTTTGAATTTCTGATCGTCGATCTCCTGCGGAAGTCCTTCAAAGACCAGATTGCCTTTGTTCAAAGCAATCACCCGATCGGCGTAACGGTGGACGAGGTCCAAGAAGTGCAAACTGCACAGGATCGTTACGCCATCCTCTTTGTTGATTTGTTCTAAATAGCGCATAATGCTGTGGGCAAGCACCGGGTCTAAACTGGCAACCGGTTCATCAGCTAAGATCATTTCGGGGTCTTGCATTAAGGCTCGGGCGATGCCCACCCGTTGTTGCTGCCCACCGCTCAATTCATCCGCTCGCTGAAAGGCTTTATCGGCAATCCCAACCCGCTCCAATTGCCGCAGCGCTTTTTGAATATCCTCTTGGGAGAAACGGTTGATGAGACTCCACGCCGGATTGACATAGCCCAGCCTGCCGCACAAGACATTGGTGATCACTTTCGAGCGGTAAACCAAATTGAAGTTTTGAAAGACCATGCCGATCTTGCGCCGCACAAGGCGCAGCTCTTGAGGAGAAGCGGTCGTGATATTGACTCCCTTCCAAATGACCTCGCCTTCGGTCGGCTCGATCAGGCGGTTGATGCAGCGCAATAAGGTCGATTTGCCAGAACCACTTAAGCCGATGATAGCTAAAAATTGTCCTTGGGGAACTTGAAAGCTGACGCGGTTGAGCGCCAGCACACCCCCTTCGTAAATTTTGGTCAAGTTGCGCACCTCTAACATCGCCTGAATTTTAACCGAAAAGTCGGACAGAAGATTGCCTTCTGTCCGACTTAAGCAGGGAGGGAGTTACTGACCAAGGTCTTCGATTTTGAAGCCAGAGGCTTGGATGGCAAAGCGGATGGGGTCGTATTCCGCATCGGTCGCCGGGTTGATGCCCGTCCAGGAATACGCTTCGAAGGCTTTGGCAAAACCTTCGGGGTCGTTTTGAGCGAAGGCAAACAATGCGTCCATAATCTTTTGCATCAAATCGTCAGGGAAGTCGGGTCCAAACGAGACGGTGTCATTGGGGATTTTCGGAGTGGTCGCAAGGATGCGCACTTTTTGCGCCACATCGGGCAGCTCTTTGCGCAAGTTGCGGCGGGCATCGCGGATCTCGAAGTTGCCGCACATCAAGGCTTTCTCATCTTGTGTTGGACTACACGAATCTAGCAAATCGGCTGGCACATCGGGATTCTGACCCGGTTCCCACTCGATCGCTTTCCCGTCCACGCGCGGCGGGCTGAAGAAAGCAGTGCCAAAATCCGCCTCTCCGTTGTAAACAGCCTTAATGGCTGCGTCATGGCTGCCAGCGGCTACGCTTTCCCCGGGCGTGACCCCAGCTTCCTTGAACATGTGCAAGGGATAAAGGTAACCAGAAGTCGAGGCGGCATCAGGGTAAGCCCATTTCTTACCGTTCAAATCGGCAATCGTCTGATATTGGCTGTCTCGTTGGACAACGATCATGGCAGCATACCAGTCATAACCAAAGCGCACGGCTTTACCGGCCACCTTCACGCCGCAGAGCTGTTCGGCTAAGACGTAGCCCAAACCGGGGATAAAGCCCATCGTATCGTCCGGGGAAGCGCACATCTCTTCAAGGGTGGCTGCATAAGAGGTTGGTACGACCACCTCAAAGGCCAATCCGGTGGCTTGGTTGAGCGCTTCGGCAAGCAGTTGCCCACTGGCGACGATCTTCTCGGCGTCCACCGAGGGGACAAATAAAACCTTAATCGGTCGCTCGGCTGAACCAATTTGAGGGGCGGGAGTAGCCGTGGGCTCAGCGGTAGGAGTAGGTTCAGGGGGTTGAGTGGGTTCGGCAGGCACTTGAGTCTGAACGGCTGGCTCAGGCGTGGGCGTGGCAGCCGGCGCGCAGGCTGCTAACACCAACGCCAGGGCAATCATCAGACTCAAAGCTCGTAAAGCAGATGGTTTTAACATGTTCTCCTCCAGAACAATTTCGGTTTTTGGACTTTGTCTGCGAGAAGAAGATCGTCTTCTCGGGGACCGTCCTTCTTCTGGGACTAATTGTATGTCCTGCGGCTGCAAAATACGGTTAAGGACTTGTTAGAATTTCTTAACTGACGTTACGCAGTTCATTCGTGCCGCGACATTCATGTCGCCTAAATCCACGAGATAAATCTCGTGCTACCGCGTAAGCGACATTTATGTCGCCTGAATCCACGAGATAAATCATTCGTGCCGCGACATTCATGTCGTCTAAATCCACGAGATAAATCTCGTGCTAC
>QEXX01000063.1 GCA_003130835.1 Anaerolineae bacterium
AAACCACGAGATAAATCTCGTGCTACCGCGTAAGCGACATTCATGTCGCCTGAATCCACGAGATAAATCTCGTGCTACTGCGTAAGGTGAGTTAATCAATTTGTGCTGAGGATATAAAGAAAGGCGAAACGAATTGATGAACGCGGACGAGAATACCTCAGCCCTGGAGCGATTGGTGGAGATATTTTGGGAAACCGTGCCGCCGCTGTGGCGCGAGATTCACGCTCAAATCCATCAGATCGCTTCCGAAGAGTTCGAGGTGACGGTCGAGCAATTTCACATTCTGCGCCATATCCGCCAGGGAAGAGCCTCGGTCAGCGAACTGGCAAAACAGAAACGGATTAGTCGTCCAGCCGTGAGCCAAATTGTCGATACCTTGGTTCAGCGCGGTTTGGTGCGCCGCAAGGTGAACCCCCAAGACCGCCGCCAGGTGTTTCTCGAATTAACCGAGAGCGGGGATGCTTTGCTCGATGCCATTTCGCTCAGAACACGCCGCTGGACACTGCGGCTTTTTGCCCCACTCGACCCCGCCGAAGTAAATCAGATCATCCACGCTTTGGAAAGGTTGAAGAAGCTCCTTTGAGATGAAACACTTAATCAAGCTGCTTCCTTTTCTAAAACCTTATTGGAAAAAAAGTCTGCTATCCTTGTTGCTGTTGGTGGTTGTCGTACTCCTCGATTTGACCATCCCGCGCCTGGTACAACGCATTATCGATCAAGGCATCTTAGCAAATGATCTCTCCGAGGTCTATCGCACCTTTTTCCTGATGTTGGGGATTTCAGCGCTGGACACTTTGTTTGCTATCGGAAACAACAACACGTCGGTTCAAGTGGGAGAAAGTTTGGCGCGCGACCTGCGCGAAGCCCTGTTTGTCAAAATGCAATCCTTTTCCTTTGGCAACCTCGACCGCCTGCAAACCGGGCAATGGATGGTGCGCTTGGCGAGTGATACCAGCGTTGTGCAACGCTTGGTGCAGATCACCCTACGGATCGGCACTCGTGCCCCGCTGATCATGCTCGGTAGCGTTATTCTGATGTACCGCACCTCCCGATCGCTCGCCATCCTGATCTCTCCCTTGATGTTGGTGGCAATCGTCTTGATTGTCTTCTTCGCCAGCCGCATGGGACCCTTGTTCTTAACCCTGCAGCAGAAGTTAGACCGCTTAAATACGGTGTTGCAAGAGAACATCGCCGGTGTGCGGGTGGTGAAAGCATTTGTGCGCGCCGAGCATGAGGCAAAACGGTTTGCAGTGACCAATGAGGATTACACCGAGCGCAACATTCGCGTGATGCAGTTCTTGTCTACAATGGGACCATCTTTGAGTGCTTGTCTTAATGCAGCGATTGTGGTTGTCATTTGGGGCGGTGGTGTTCAGACGGTGGGTGGACAAGTGACCCCGGGGCAATTGGTTGCCTTTATCAACTATCTTCAGACAGCCATGGGACCTTTGTTGATCATGGTCAACTTGGCAAACGTGTGGGCAGCAGCGATGGCTTCAGCAGAACGGGTGAACGAGATTTTGGATCAACAGCCCGAAGTGCTGGATGAGCCGCAGGCAAAACCTTTGCCGGCCGAGGCTCAACCCCGCATCTCTTTCCGCGGTGTGCGCTTTCGATACAATGGATCGAACGATGGCATGGTCTTGGATGGCATCGATCTCGATATTGAAGCCGGCCAAACCGTGGCGATTCTCGGCGCCACCGGGGCGGGGAAGACAACCCTCCTGCACCTCATCCCACGTTTTTATGATGTATGTGAGGGCAGTGTTCGAATCGATGGCTATGATGTGCGAGAGCTGCAGCAAGATTCGCTGCTAAAGCAGATTGCCATTGTCCCACAGGAAACGATTTTATTTTCTGGCACGGTGCGGGAAAATATCCGCTATGGTCGCCCACAAGCTAGCGATGAAGAGGTGGTGATGGCTGCAAAAATTGCCCAAGCACATGATTTCATCTTGGAGCTTCCTCAAGGCTATGATACCCATGTTGAAGAGCGCGGGGTCAACCTGTCGGGCGGGCAAAAACAGCGCCTCGCCATTGCGCGCGCGCTCCTGACCCGTCCCTCGATTCTGCTCTTGGATGACAGCACCAGTTCGGTGGATGTCGAGACGGAAGCGAAAATCCAGAGTGGTCTGCGCCAGTGGTTGAAAAATCGCACTTGTGTGATGGTCGCTCAACGCATCAGTACGGTCTTAGGGGCGGATAAGATCGTGGTCTTAGAGCAAGGCAAAATCGTCGCTGAGGGCAGCCATCGTGAACTGTTGCAGAACAGCCCCGTTTACCAAGAGATTTACGCCTCTCAACTTGGCGATGCGCAGGAGGTGGAAATTCAACATGTCTGAGCGCCGTTCTGCCCAAGCGAATCCCGATTTCCGCCTGCGCATGAGTCGAGGGCCCATGGCCGTCAGTCGGATCGAGAAAGCCCGCCATCCCCGCCATGCCATCCGTCGTTTGCTGCCCTACTTCGGTGGTCATGGCTGGCTTTTGATGGGGGTGGTCTTGCTGGTTTTGATCTATACCCTTTGTGGGTTAACGGCTCCGATCCTGATTGGCAAAACCATCGATGAAGTGATCCAAACCCGAAGCTTACACAACCTGCCGCGCTGGGCACTCTTGATGCTTGGCGTCTTTCTGGTCGGCAATCTGGCTGAAGCGGCTTCGGGCTGGTTGATGGCAGCTATCTCACAGCGGGCGTTACAGAAATTGCGTCGCGATCTGTTTGAGCATCTCCAAACTCTGCCGATCAGTTTCTTTGACTCGCATACCGTTGGGGAAGTGATGAGCCGCCTAACCAACGATGTGGATGCCATCAATCAAGCTGTTTCCCAGAACCTTGTCTCCCTGCTTGCCAGTACGCTCTCGCTGGGCGGCATCCTAATCGCCATGTTCGTTCTCAATCTCTGGTTGGCGCTGGCGGCAGTGGTGGTTGTGCCGCTCATGTTTTGGTTCACCGATTTCATCGCCCGTTATACTCGCAAGGGATTCCGCGAATTGCAAAGCTCGCTGGGCAAGCTAAATGGGGTGATGGAGGAAGCGATCAGCGGACTGCGGGTGGTCAAGGCATTTCGGCGGAACGAATCGGTGTTGCAAAATTTTCGCCAAGAAAATCAAGCCGTGTATCGAGCGGCGGTGGCTGCGAATTCATACGCTTTGCTGTTAATGCCGCTGACGAACCAATTGGGCAATTTGTTTGTGATTGCCATCGCCGGCTTAGGGGGTTGGTTGGCGCTGCATCAACTGGTCAGCGTGGGGATGATTGCCACGTTTATCAGCTATGCGCGCAACTTTATCAACCCCCTGCGTCAATTAGCCAATCTGTATAACGCCATCCAAGCAGCCTTAGCCGGTGCCGAAAGAGTCTTCGAGGTGATCGACATCCCGTCTGAAGAAACCCAATCAAATGGAAACCTGCGCGTCAGTGAGGTACGCGGTGAGGTCACCTTTCGCAATGTGAGCTTTGGCTATCACCCCCAAAAACGGGTGATCAAGAACTTCAGTCTCGAAGCCAAAGCGGGTCAGACCATTGCCTTGGTGGGTCCAACCGGGGCTGGAAAAACAACCCTAGTCAATTTGCTCTCCAGATTTTATGAAGTCGATGAGGGGTGTATCTGCCTGGATGGACGAGATTTACGCCAGATTCCCAAACCGGAGCTGCGTCGTCTATTGGGGATCGTCTTGCAGGATACCTTCCTTTTCTCGACGACGGTGATGGAAAATATTCGTTACGGTCGCTTGGATGCCAGCGATGACGAGGTGATTCAAGCGGCCATCTTGGCTGAAGCTGACCCGTTCATACGCCGTCTACCACACGGTTATCAAACCCTGCTCTCTGAGCGGGCAAGCAACCTGAGTCAAGGGCAGCGCCAAATGATCGCCATCGCCCGCGCTATCTTAGCCGACCCGGCCATCCTGATTTTGGATGAAGCGACCAGCAGCGTCGACACGCGCACAGAAGCGCGCATTCAAAAAGCCCTATTGCGCTTGATGCAAGGGCGCACCAGTTTTGTCATTGCTCATCGCCTGCGCACCATCCGCGATGCTGATGTGGTAGTGGTCATCCGCGACGGTGAGATTGTGGAGATGGGCAAACATCAGGAACTATTAAGTCGCCAAGGGTTCTATCACCACCTCTATCTGAGCCAATTCAAAGGGGAAGCGATTTAGCTATTGGTTTTCGCAGCCCAAACCATCCTGGTCTCCATCAAATCCGTGCGGATCGGGTGGTAAAACACGAAAATTACGAAAACTGATCTCGGCGCAGCTTAGATCGGGGGGTGGGGAAGGGATGCACACGTCCGGATAAGCTGGATCGCAATTGGGAGAAGCTGAGGGTGTTGCCGCTACCCATAAACCTTTGCCGAGTTCTCGCGCTGTTCGTTCGGCATATTGGAAAATCGTGGCACAAGCAACATCGGGCGGATAGGTCACGGCTTTGGCATAGCCTTCCTCGATCAGTTTGAGATTGACGAAAACCGAGTTGGTCACCACATAGCGCAGCAAACGCCCGTAGCGATCGGTTTCGGAGACATCCCGATACAACTCGACAATTTGATTGCGCACCAATTGGGCGTTGCGTTTGGTTGCCTCTTTACCAAAAGCTTCTTGGGTTGTGGTGCTTTCGGGGGCGTCGATGCCGATATAGCGCACTTTTTCTTCTTTGCCATCGAGGAGCACGCGAATGGTATCCCCATCGATGACTTTGGTGACCAAGCCAAGTTGGGGTGTTTGGAGCGGAATACAAAGATACGAGAGGGGAATGGGGGTGATGGTAGCATAAACGGTTGGGGTGACCGTTGGCGTTGCCGAAGAGCCATTAGGCTTTTGGGTTGGTTCTGGGGTGGGAGGAGAAGTCAGCCCTTTGGCTTCGGCAGTTGCACCGCCGCCGGAAAGCAGGGGCAGGTATTGAAAATGCTGAGATTCTTCGACAGCCAGGGTGATGGTTGGCTCGATGCTGGGCAGAATCGTTTCGGGGGTGCTCTCGATGATAAGCGTGACTTCGCCTGCCTGTGGAGAAGGCGGAGGCGAAGCCGGGAGAAATTGGGATAAATCACAGGCGAGGGCGAGAACTCCGAACAGGAGAACCAGCCTCAGGAAGTGAGGAAACCGTCGATTCCGAAGGGGTAATTGCAGCTGGACAGTGGGGGAGTTTCGGTTTTTACGCTCCATGGCATTCCTTTAGGGTCAAGCGAACTGTCCTATTTATGCAGGCGTCATTCCCGCAAAACGAAGTTGGCGGATTGGGCGACGCCCATTCAGTAACAGATAGGGAGCAGCCCGGTGGGTTTGCACCCCTAACTTCTTCAGTTGGGACAGATCGGTCAAGCGAGTATGTTGGCGAGCTTGTAGAATGCGCTGAACGCCCTGTGGACCAATGCCGGGTACCCGCAGCAATTGTTGTGGCGTTGCCCGATTGATTTCGACGGGCGTTTCGCGCAGATAGCGGTCGGCATACGCCGTCTTGGGATCAATGCCGAGCGGCAAGTTTGAGTCGTTGCCAAAGGTGAGATCGCTCAGGCGGAAACCATAATCGCGCAACAAGAAGGAGGCTTGATAGAGACGCCGTTGGCGTAACCGATCGGCTGGGGGGTGATTTTCTAAAGGCGTGTCTGGCACCGGCTGGAAGGGCGAATAATACGTGCGAGAAAGTCTGAGAGAGCGAAAGAGCCATTCGCTGGTTTGCAAGATTTCAAGGTCACTTTCGCCCGCTGCGCCTAAGACCAATTGAGTGACCACCGAGGGCCAACGTCCCTGCCATCCCTGATTAGAAGGTTGGGTGCGGCGAAGCTGCTCTACCCATTGCAAGGGTTGGAGAATTTCGTCGAAAAAGCCCTTGTGTGGGGCAAGTTGAGATAACCGTTCGGCGTTGGGCGCTTCGAGGTTGATCGAGACTCGGTCAGCGAGTTGCATGGCGCGCAGGACTTGGTCTTTGTCTGCCCCCGGCATCAGTTTGAGGTGCAAGTAGCCGCGATAGCCCAATTTGTTTCTCAAAATATCCGCTGTATCCAAGAGCTTATCCTGCGTGCGGACTCCGCCACCTGCTAAACCGCTGGATAGAAACAGACCTTCGGCAATCCCGGCTTGGTGGAGCTGGATAAAGAGGCGCGCAAATTCCTCAGGCCGGAAGGTGGCACGCCTGTGGTTTCGTCCGGCGCGGAAGGGGCAGTAGTAACAGTCTCGTTCGCAGGCAGAGGAAAGGAGGGTCTTTAAAAGGCGGATCGATTTGCCTCTTGGGGTTTTTGCTTGATATACAAGGATGTGTCTCTCTGGTGAGAGGGGATGGGAAGAAGGACAGGAGCTGAGTTCCTCATCCGCTTCCCAAGCCATTTCATTCGAGAGAAGGCACAATCGCTCAAAAGCATCCATACCTTGATTATAGAACAGTTATTCTAATTGTCAAGCAATCCCTGCGCAAATCGGAAAAACGAAGTTTTGTGCCTTTGTGGATGAACGGGATTCACACAAGCGGTCTTCGACATAAAAATATAGTAGAATTTGGCAGTCAAACGAATGAATGATCAACCCTCGTCCCCTTCTTGGCGTGTCGTCTTTTGGTTTTGGCTTCGACACCTTTTTAACCCGCTCACGCGTGAACGAAGGGCAGAAGTCTTAGTCCACTTACGACAAGCCTCGACACCGAATTTCGATTACTTCTTCCTAGTTATCCTATCGAGTATCATTGCAACTTGTGGTTTGTTGACCGATTCACCGTCAGTAATAATCGGGGCGATGTTGGTCGCCCCCCTGATGTCGCCGATTATTGGAATCGGCGCTGGGTCGGTGGCCGGGGATACCGGTTTGATCCGGCGAGGGGGGAGTGCTTTGATCCGGGGGGCAGTCTTGGCGGTGGCGATTTCTGCCTTGGTGACCTATTTCAATCGCTTTTTGCCGATTATCACTCTGGTGGAACTGCCGAATGAAGTCATTGCCCGTACCCGCCCCAGCCCGATCGATTTGACCATAGCCCTTGCCGGTGGATTGGCGGCTGCTTATGCTCTAGCACAACCGACCTTGTCGGCGGCGTTGCCCGGCGTTGCCATTGCAACCGCGCTCATGCCTCCGCTGTGCACGCTTGGGATTGGGGTTGCGCTGGCGAAATGGGATGTGGCCGCAGGGGCGTTTTTGCTTTTTCTCACCAATGCCGTGACGATCGCCTTTGCCTCGATGCTGATTTTCTTTGCCATGGGGTTTACGCCAAGCGGAAGGCAGTTGGGTAGATTGCCACGTCCCCTGATCCTTTCTGCCCTTTTTACGTTATCACTACTGGTACCGCTCAGCTTGTTTTCCGCTAGATTGTTCCGCGAGGCTACCGAGAGTCGACGGATTAGCGATGTGGTCAACCAGGAGATCGCCTCTTTCGATGCAGAACTTAGCCGTTTACAAGTTGAGCAACAGGGTGATGGTTTGCGTCTCGTGATCACCTTGCGGGTTGAAAAGCCGTTAATCTATCAGGATGTTAACTTGCTACAAAAGAATATCGCTGTACGTTTACAACGTCCGGTATCGGTGGTGGTCAATCAGGTCGTTGCTTTGCGCTTGGATCCCCTCATCCCACCCACTTTTACCCCAACCCATACCCCTGTGACCTTGACACCCACGTTTACTTATACTCCTTCTGCTACTCCAACCCATACCCAAACTCCCACGGCTACCTCAACGGCTACACCCATTCCCCCGACCTTTACCCCAACGCCATATTTGGCTATCCTGCGTAACGGCCTCCAACGACTGGAGATCCTTCAGCAACCCGGGGGTCCTGTGATTGGAACGATCCACCCAAAAGATATTGTAAGTGTCTATGACGAACAATGGGTGTATGGGGGTTTGGTTTGGTTAAAAATCCGCGATTGGGAGGGGCGCATCGGTTGGGTGCCGCAAATCGAATTGCTCTCTGTAACCTTGACTCCAACACCGACACCGAAATTCTCCCCTATCCCGCCGTCACAGACGGCGACACCATGAAGGATATCAGAAGCAAGGTTATTGGCGCCGATGTAACCACACGCAGCGCAATTCCATCTAAAGAATAAGGCACAACGACAGTTGCCTGAGAAATAGAAGGGATTGCCCCCCAAGGAGAAAAGATATGCCGAAGCGGATGGTTGTCTTGAATTATCATCAATGCGATCCACAATCCTGTGAAAACGGGGTTTGCCGCGCTGCGTTGATTTGTAAACGAAAAGTGCTACGCCAAGATCAACCTTACGAGTTGCCAGAGCTCAATTCTGAGCTATGTTTGGGGTGCGCAGTGTGTACGACAGCTTGTTCTCTAAATGCTTTGCAGGTATTGCCGTGAACACAAGCGGTCAACAAGGGTTTTCGGAAGAAGATCGCCTTGCGAAACTACGCCAACAACTCGAAGATCTCAAGCGCCGTTTTCCCGCTCATTCGCTCACTCCGGCATTAATGCAACAACTTGATAAACTAGAGGAAGCGTTGGGGCAGGCAATTAAGCTAAGTGAGCAATTCGGGAACGAACAAAATCCAGTGGAAAAAAAGCATCCAGAGAAAAATTAAGCGACTCTAAATGCGCTACGATTTATGATGGAGAACCCTAAAAACCAAGCAATGGCACAGGGATAAACGGTTGCTGGCGCTGGAATTGCTCGGCTAAGGATTGGATGCGACGAGTCTCGTTCTTCAAGGGGTAGCGGCGCAGGATTTCTGCCAGAGGAACCGCCAGATGAGCGTAGCGGAAAATATCTTGGTCGATGACGACTCCATCATAGGCAATGATATCTAGATCAATGGTACGCGGCGCGAATTTGTCCTCTGTGCGCTGACGTCCAAGTGCGCTTTCCAGCGGGCGTAACACCTTGTCTTTCAATTGCTGGGGGGTGTGGTCGGTGCTGGCAACCACGACAGCGTTGAGAAAATTGCTCCCATGAGTGCCGACCGGGGGCGTCTCGTAGACGGATGAGACGGCTAGCAACCTCACCTGTTGCCCCAGCAGTTCTATCGCCTTGGGGAGGTGCCGATGGGGCAGGATATTGGAACCGAGTGAAATATAGACAAGGTGCTCCATTGTTGCCTCCTATGAGCGCACACGTTCGATTTCGACACCAACAGACTTAGCAAAGCGCACGGCGCCCGGTTTCTCCACTCGCACGAGCACCTTTTGAACATGCGGCTCTTCAAAGCAGAGACGGGCAATATCTTCCGCGAGAGCCTCAACGGTGAGCCGCGCAGCGGTCTCAGCGTGTGCTTGAGCTTTTTTGGCGATCGTGCGATAGTTCACGCTATATTCGATGGCATCTTGCTCGCCCGCTCGGCGGGTGTCACAGTAGAGGGTGATGTTGATGAGGATCTCTTGGGGATTCTCGCGTTCCCAGTCGTTAATGCCGATAATGCCACGGGCAACTAGGTCTTTGATAAAGATTTTGTCCATCCTACCTCCTGTCATTCTTCCGTCACAAAGCGGTTAGACTAAGTGTCTGCCGCCGTCAATGTGCAGAATCTCGCCGGTAATATATGTGGGACCGCAAAGCAGGAAGACGAATGCAGCGGTGACCTCATCCAGGTTTGCCCAGCGGGCTGCTGGAACGTTTGCCAGCAGGTCGGCGAGATTTTTGCTTGAGTTTTGATAGACTGGGGGCAAGATGGCGCCCAGCGCCAAGCCGTTTACGGTGATATGGGGTGCGAAGGCTTGGGCAAGCGAACGGGTGAGGGCTGCCAGGGCGGCTTTGCTGATCGTGTAGGGCAGGTGGTCGGGTCCAGGGCGCAAGGCGCGCCAATCGAGAATGTTGATAATTCGACCGCTTGCCTCTGTTCCTAAGGCGCGGGCAAAGGCTTGGCTGAGGATAAATGGAGCGGTTAAGTTCACTTGTAAGTGTCGCTCCCAATCGCTTAGGGTGGTTGTCTCCCAATCCAGAGGCTCGAAAATTGAAGCGTTGTTGACCAATGCGTTCAGATGTCCTAGTTCTCGCTCAGCTTGTTCAATGAGCAACGGGAGCTGGTCAACTTGAGCGAGGTCGGCGCAGAGGATCACAGCTTTTCTGCCTAGAGAACGAATCTCTTGCGCAGTTTGCTCGGCGCTTTCCTTGGAAGTGTGGTAATGGATAGCGACATTGGCACCGGCTTGAGCTGCTGCCAAGGCTAATTGGCGACCTATCCGCCGACCTGCTCCGGTAATGAGAACGTTTTGGGTTTGCATAACCTCTTGTGCATCATTCATCATAACGGCGGCGCGTGAGCTGGGCATAGAATTCGCGGCGCAGCTCTTGGTCGATCTTGAATAGACCTCGCATCGTGCTAGTGGTCATCATGGCTTCTACCTTTTTGACGCCGCGCATCATGGCACACATGTGAGCGCCTTCGACCACAACAGCAATTCCTTTGGGATGGAGTTTTTCTTCCAGCAAATCGGCGATTTGAGTGGTCATACGCTCTTGGACTTGCAGGCGGCGAGCAAACATCTCGACGATGCGCGGAATTTTGCTCAAGCCGATGACCTTCTTGTCAGGAATATAGGCGACATGCGCTTTGCCAAAGAAGGGTAATAGATGATGTTCACACAGAGAGTAGAACTCGATATCGCGCACCAGCACCATATCAGCATACTCAACGTCAAACAAGGCGCCGTTGATGAGTTGATCGGGATCGGTGTGGTAGCCGCTAGTTAACTCCTTGTACATGCGGGCAACGCGATCAGGGGTGTTGATCAGCCCGTCACGAGTGGGATCTTCACCGATCTCAAGTAAAATTTGATGAACGGCTTGTTGAATGCTCTCAGCAGGCTTAAGTTGACCTTCCAACAAGATAAAGGGTTGGGGCATGGTTAGCAATTGGGGGGTTTCGATCAATGGGTCGTTCATTGGGTTCTCCTGAGTTTTGCCGTTAAGATTTAGATGCTTTTATTATACAACTAATATATAATTTGTCAAGATATTGTACAGCATTAATTTGGTTTTTGGTGAAAATCGTGCGGAAATTTTACAAATAGCCTCCATCGCTCCGTTGACGTTTTGGCGTTTCTTTGGTATGATGCGAGCTATAATTTCTTCGGTATCTAGATATATTGAGGCATAGAAAGGAGTAGCT
>QEXX01000064.1 GCA_003130835.1 Anaerolineae bacterium
CCCAGTGAGGCAAGCCTCCCTGCTGAGCTGCGCATTCGCATCCCTAGCGCTGCGGGCGAACCCAATGCTCTGGCTGTCCGTTCAGCCGATGGGTCGCTCACCAACCTCTCCTACACCCAAAATGTGCTTGGGGAATGGAGCGAAATCGTATTTACTACTACCCTACCCGAAGTCCAATTGGAATATTACGACCCAACCCTGAAGAAAGATGGCTCTCAACGCACTTTTCACTACAAATGGAGCGGAGATTACCCGGTTGAAGCATTGACCATCCAAATTCAACAACCCATGGGTGCAACCGAGATGAAGATCACCCCCAACACGACCAACGTTGCGGTAGGCAAAGATGGATTGACCTACTACGTCACCCAAGTTGACTCGCTGGCGGTTGGTCAAGGCTTCGAAGTCAGCCTTCAATATCGGAAATCCAATGACTCTCTGACGGCCGAGAGTTTACAAGTGCAACCTAGCGCTCCGATGGGAAATGTTACTTCCACGACAACGGTGACAGGCAATTTCATCCCTTGGGTGTTGGGTGGCTTAGGCGTTTTCCTGATTGTCGGCTCGGTGACTTGGTGGTTTTGGCAAGCCCGAACGGTCAAGCCACGCCAGAAGTCCAACCGATCACGCCGGCGGCGATTGGTTATCGAACCTAAAGACGTCATTCCTGAAGGAGCAGTCTATTGCCATCACTGTGGCAAGCGAGCGATGCCGGGCGATCGCTTCTGTCGGGCATGCGGGACAAAGCTTCGCCCATAGTTTGCCAGACTTCATCGAGCGTGCGAAATTCCTGATCGGGAAACAATTGCAACAGTTGTGCAGGGGGCAGATTGGACTGACGCAAGGCAGCAAGCGGACTTCCATCTTGAATGATTCGCCCTTTCTCCATGATCAACAACCGATCGGCTAGGGTCAACATAAACTCGACATCGTGTGTAACAACCAAGATGGACATCCCTTGCTTGGCGAAAGATCGCAATAACTGGGCTAAATTGGTTTTGGCTTTCTCATCCAAACCGCGCGTCGGTTCGTCGAGCAGCAAAACCAGCGGTTGCGTGATCAGAATTGCTCCTAGAGCCACCCGCTGACGTTCACCCACGCTCAGGTCACGCGGATAACGCTCTGCATGCGCAGATACCCCTAACCTTTCTAACAGCCCAAGAGCCTTGTCTATATCTTCAGGGTAACCATGATTGCGTAAGGTGAGCAGCAACTCTTCCAAGACTGTTTCCGAATATAAGAGCGCGTTTGGATCTTGAGGCAAATAGCCGATCAGCCGGCTCCTTTTCCAAGTGGGCACTCCCCTCAGGTCTTCGGAGAGCAAGCGAATGCAACCTTCGCTCAACGCCACCAAGCCAAGAATTGCTCGCAGCAGGCTTGTTTTGCCGGCCCCATTTACGCCCATCAAACAGGCAATTTGCGAGGCGTAAAGTTGCAAGTTCACTTGAGATACCGCTTGCGTGTTCCCAAAGCGGACGCTGACATTTTCAAGCGATAAAACCGGCATTGGAACATCTGCGTTCACTAACGGACTCTGAGCTGAACGGTTGTTGTTATAAACTTTATCCAAGCCCAAGTTGCAGAGCATCTGGCGTCCTTCGCTGACAGAGAGCGGCAAAGGCTGATACCCCAGCCACTTTCCGAGTTGCACCATCGGCGGTACGGTATCCATCTGGTTGAGGATGCGGCGCGGCTCCCCTGCAAGGAGTGGCTCTCCATGACCAGGCAGATAGACAAGCCAATCTGTAAAATGTAACAGACGGTCTAAGCGATGCTCAGCCATCACGATGGTTAGACGGCGCTGTCGGGCTAGGTTTTGGATCAAGCTTAGAACCTCTTCTGCGGATTGTCCATCCAATTGTGAGGTGGGTTCATCGAGGATTAAGATGGTGGGTGCCAAGGATAAGACCGTGGCTATGGCTACTTTTTGTTTTTCTCCCCCCGATAAACTTTCCAATTTCCGTCGCCTTAGGTGTGCAATTCCTAATGCCTGTAAGGTATCGGTAATTCGCTGAGCTATTTGGGCAGCAGGCATGGCTGCGTTTTCTAAATTAAAGGCAATTTCATCCTCAACACAATCTAGAAGAAATTGTGTTTCTGGGTCTTGGAAAACAAAACCCACTTTCTGGCTCATTTTGCCAGGCCCTGCCTGAACGGGATTGAGTCCCTCAACTTCGATCTCGCCTTCCAAGATACCTCCACTGAAATGAGGCACCAGCCCATTCATCAACCGCAATAACGTGGATTTTCCACTTCCTGATGAGCCGCAGATCAGGCAAAAACTACCTGAGGGGATAGCAAAATTTGCCTGTCGAATGACCCATCTCTGGTGCGAATGGTACTTAAAAGAGAGATTATGAAACTGAATCATGCGATTGAAAGAGGGTTACCAGAAAGGGATTGAGTATTCCTAACAAGAGGCACGCCACGAGAGGCTTGAAAGGCGGCCTGGTTAAAACCGGGTAGGGTGTGTAATCCAATAGCTGCTCTCCGAAAACAAAACGATGGAAAACGAAAAAAACAGCTAGAAGAACAGGTCCACTCATCGCCAAAGCGTCCCTCAGGCGAAAACGAGTAGAACGATAGACCGTGAAATGAACTTGTCGTGATTCGACCAAGAAGACAATTCCAAAGATAGCCAAAGCAGCCACAAAGAGCAAATTGGCTGCCCAACCGGGTAAACCCCAAAACCGCGACAGCCACCCGCCCAGCATAAGACCAAACCCGCCTAAAAAAGCCCCTCGCCAGATCGCCGCATGGGTCAGCTCAGAAGACTTAAGGAAACCGCGTGCGGTCATCACCTCCGCCAATTGAAAAGCATGTTCCAAAGAACTGATTAAGAGAGGTAAAAGCAATGCCAGCTTATTTCTAAAGCCAGATAGGTCGTTACCGCGGATTACTTGCGCCTCCTGAATCTGTTCAAGTTCGCGCTGCAATAAAGGTACAAAGGTGATCGCAATCGAGGCTACAATTGCAACCGAATGAAAAGCACGTGGTAGCATTCTCAGAAAAGAAGAAATGGCGACGTTCCGATTAAAGACCCAAAACGCCAAAAGAATCACGCTCAAGGCAATGCCATTTGTCGCTCCATACACAACAGCTTCCCAGGTAACCCTGCCGCTCAAGAAGGGAAGATTGCCAGGCAAGACAAAAATGATTCTTTCCCCCACATGCACGGTCAAGGCATTGAATACAGCACCCACCAGGATAACCAATAAACTCAACCAGAAGGGAAAGGGAGTGTTTCCCCCTGCTAACTCCCCCATGCCACCCGCGGCATGCACAATCGCCACACACAACCAAACCACCACCAAATAGAGAGGATTGCGCGTCAACGAGACGCACAAGAGAATTGTAGTCATCCAAGTTAGCCATACCCATCCATGAAATGGTGTGGACGTGTGTCCTTCTGGCATCGGCTCACACCTCCGCAGTTAAGTACACGAAGATGAACCGCTCGCGAAAACGACGCAGCACCCGCAAGGTAACGGGAGCCAAAAACACAAGCAACAATACGTTCCCAAACGAACGCCCAAGGTCCCACGCTAAAGAGGTCACCAAATAAAAGACGCCATAGCGGGCAAGCGTCTGAGCAAACGAGAGACCGGGTTGCCAATATTGATCGGCCGGTCCAATCAAAAATGGCCACGACCATAGATTCATAATGGCGCCATACAGTAACCCCCACATTGCGCCAAAGACTGCCAAGACGACCGTCTCGCCAACTTTCCCCTGCCAGCCCAAATGGCAAACCAAGGGAGAAAGAATTGCTGCGCTCATCCCCACCCAACCGGCAGTAAACATCTGGCTTGGTAGCCAAGGGCCGACTCCACCGGTCAAAATTGCCGAGACAAACAACGTCATTGCTCCCATGACAAAGCCAAACCTGGCTCCAAACAAATACCCAGATAAGATAATCAAAAAGAAGATCGGGCTAAACCCGCCCGGACCGGGGATGGCTAACTCGATATAGCGCAAGACTGAATTCAAGGCCACCAAAACCCCCATCAACGCTACAAAGCGGGCATTAGCAGTACTTTGCTGAGATTCAAATAGCAAAGCAATTACACACAAACCCAAGATCAACGTCATCGTCAGGGGCATTTCACTTACACGGATGCCGGCTGGGCTAGGAGATTGTTCGAAGTCGGGTGTAAAAAATGGGTAGAGAAATGAAAAACATCCTAACAACGTACTACCGAGAATCACCAGATTGCTCATCCATCGTTCAAGCCTGCCTGTGCTCATATCGCTCCTCTACGCCGCACCAAGACGATTAAGAGAATGAGCAAGCCACCCACAAGAACAAGAAAAATCACGTAGGCGATGTCCAAAACCTGAGTCCCAAAGCCCATCTGGCTTGAGGCGTCTTCTGGCTTGCCTTCTTCTTGCAACAGTTCAGATTGCCTGGCGGCTTCAACCGCCGTGGCAGTCATGGAGAGAGACTGCAAATCAAGCACCATTTCGGAAGAGGGACTTGACACCGATTGGGGCAGATTCTGCGCTGGGGCAACCGTCGTGGCAGCCACAGCGATTCCAAACGGCAGGGTGATGGTCGGCGAGGGAGTCAGCGTAGAAGTGCGGAAAAGTACAGGGGTTGCCGAAGGTGCCACAGTTTGAG
>QEXX01000065.1 GCA_003130835.1 Anaerolineae bacterium
ATGTTACGCAGTTCATTCGTGCCGCGACATTCATGTCGCCTGAATTCACGAGATAAATCTCGTGCTACCGCGTAAGCGACATGCATGTCACCTGAAACCACGAGATAAATCTCGCGCTACCGCGTAAGCGACATTCATGTCGCCTGAATACACGAGATAAATCTCGTGCTACCGCGTAAGCGACATGCATGTCGCCTGAATCCACGAGATAAATCCTTCGTGCCGCGACATGCATGTCACCTGAAACCACGAGATAAATCTCGTGCTACCACACTGCGTAAGGTGAGTTATTATAATAAATATATAACTTATTGTCCGGTTTTTGTCAAGATTTGCGCCGGAAGCGCCGCCAAAGAGCCATCACACCTGCCGCAACGCTTGCTCCAAGTCGGCAATCAGATCGTCTGCATCTTCTATCCCCACCGAATAGCGGATTAAATTGTCCTCAATGCCCAATGCGCGCCGTTCTTGGCGCGAAAGCTCATAATAGGAGATCACAGCCGGTTGAGAGACCAACGACTCGCATCCCCCCAACGAGACCGCCAAGAGCGGAATCTGCAGGGCGTCTAATACACGGGCGGTACGCTGAGCGTCTCCTTTGACGGTGAAAGAGACTACCCCACCAAAGCCCTTGTATTGGCGTAAACCGATGGCGTAATCGGGATGGGACGGCAAGCTGGGATACCAAACCCGCTCCACGGCCGGATGGGCAGCCAAGTATTCAGCGATTTGGCGTGCATTTTCATTGTGGCGGGCAATGCGCAACCCTAAAGTCTTAAGACCGCGAATCAGCAAGGAAGCAATATAGGCATCGCTGATGGCTCCAACCACTCCCTGAAACTCGCGCAAGCCAGCGATGAGTTCATGCCGTCCAGCAACAACCCCTGCCAGCAGGTCATTGTGGCCTGCCAGATATTTGGTCGCTGAATGCACCACAACATCTACACCCCACTCGAGAGGACGCAGGTTAAAGGGTGTGGCAAACGTGGAATCAACCACGGTCAACAAATGATGTTGACGGGCAACTTCTACAAATTGTTCAATATCCAAGAGACGGTTGTGAGGGTTGGTTGGGGATTCGGAAAACAGCAGGCGGGTATTCGGGCGAATCGCCGCGGTGAGGGCTTGGCGGTCGTTCATGGGCACAACGCTACACGTAATGCCATACTTAGGAAGGGTGGCGGTACAAAATTGGCGCGTTTTGCGGTAGAGGTTTTCGGTGATGATTAAGTGATCCCCGGCAGAAAGCAAACTCAACAAAAGGGTGGAGATGGCTTGCATCCCAGAGGCGAACAGCACTGCTTCTTGTGCTCCTTCCAGCGCTGCTAAGCGCGCCTCGGCTGCGGTGATGGTGGGGTTTCCATAGCGCCCATATTCGCTGCGATCAAGCGGTTCCCCCCACAATTTTTGACGCATGTATTCGTTGATCGTTTGCGTGTTTTCGAAAGTGTAGGTGGCTGTAGAAACTAAGGGCTCGGTGATCGAATGGTAGGGATTCTCCACTCGGCCGCCATGCACCGCTTGGGTAGAGTTGCCGAGCTTCGGCGAGGCTGAAGGAAGTGCCAGAAACCCTGCGCCTGTAAGCGTAAGCCAATCGTTGGTTGAGGTTGTCTTTTCCATCACTCATCCTCCTGCTTTTTCCGTAAATTAAGATAAAAAAGCAGGCTACTCGGTGTGGGTAGCCTGCCAGAAGGGTGCTGCGGAACGACTCTAAAACCGCAAACAAACCGCTGCTTCCCACACCGAAGCGCGTCGAGACATCATCATGCCCATCATCATGATGCTGATTACAAGAGAGGAGACCACCAAATCAAGCGCTTCAAGCATGGGAAAACCATCCATCCTTACCCTTTACTATACAAAAACATTTCGCATGAGGCTATAGATGATTTCGCTAATCTTTTCCCCTACCAATTGGACAACTTGCACAAAAACAACCTATCGCTCTTCCAAGGGGCGCGTCATGCGATAAATGTGCAAGGCAAGTTGAATGGCTAACCGGTTCTCCGGTTTATCTAAATCGATATTGGTGATGGCCGCAATGCGTTCCAAACGATAGACGAGGGTATTGCGGTGAATGTACAAGGCTTCGGCGGTTTGTGAGAGGTTGCCGTTGTGGGCGAAGAAGGCTTCTAGGGTGTTAATGAACTCTTGCGGGTTTTCGGTGGCGAGCAAATTGCCCAAGATTTCTTCCTGAAAGGCAATTAGCTCTGGGCTGTGTTCTAATTGGAGCAACAAACGATAGACGGAGAGATCGGGATAATACAGGGGAGCACGCTCGTTCAGGCGCCGTGCCATATCCAGGGCTTGGCCGGCGCGGGAGAAGGAAACGCGCCATTCGCCCACTTCCAGAGCCGGTGTACCAATACCGCAACGCACGATTGCCTGTGGGTACTCGCGCTGCGCCTGACGCAGGATGGCTTCGGCAAGGGCAATTGCCTCTTGCGGGCGGGCAGTGGCACTTGCTAGCGGACAAAAGCAGATCACCTCAGAGCCCATCGGATGGACAATTGCCCGTAAGCCGCGCTGGGCAATCTCGCCGTTGATAATGGTCTCTAAGCGCCGTCGGGAGGGAGCAGAGGGCGTATCCCACATAAAGCGCAGGGCAACGTGAGCTTGCTGAGGGTTCAACCCCATGGTTTGTAGCCATAAGCGCGCATCGCGGGGGGTGAGAATTTCTTGTAATAGAGCGTTAAGCAAATCGCCCTTGAGGCGTTTCTCGGTTTCGCGAATAGCTTTATTGCGCGCCATTTCGATCGCCAAGACCAACCCGCCCTGTTCGGCGACCAGATAATCAAGCGAATCAAACTCGCCCTGCACCCCCACCAGCGAGAGATAGCCCCGCGCCACTTCTCCGACCACAACCGGCGCGATCAGACAACCCAAGCCACCGCCCAAGTCTTGGCAATGAATGGTCGGTTGACTGCCAAGTCGCTTGCGGTCTAGGAAAGCTTCGGGCAAGGGACGTAATTCACTGAACTGGGCAAGGATATCCTGCCAAATGGCAGCTAACGTGGTGGATGGATGGTGGGCGAGGATGCTACCGCGCTTATCTTGTAAGATCACTCCGCGAGCCGTCATTTCCGACATCGCCTGCACCAAACCTTCCAAACCCCGTCCTTCCGCCTCCAATTGCGCCATTTGAGCGTGAATATGTGCGCCGCGTTCGATCGTTGCGGCGCGGGCGTTGATCAGCACCGCCATTAAGCGTTTCTGCAAAGTGCGTTTATCCACCCTCTCGTCGGTATAAGCCAGAGGAAGCGAAAAATTGGGTGGAAGATCGTTGATTTTGCCAATCACAATGACTAGGGCGGCGTTTTTGCGCTGGGCTTCTCGAAGGATTTCTTCGGTGCACTCGGCTGCCGTGAGAATGAGAATGTCGCCCTCGCGCAGATCATCTAGGTTAAGTGCCACCCAGTCCGGCGCTTGCAAGGCAGAGGAAGCCGCCTGAAGCCAGTGGGGCGGGCGTTCAAGCGCCAGTCGAAGAGTCTCGGTCAGGGTGAGTTCTGAGACAGACATCTGCTTGTTTCCGTTTCTGCCACTGACGACAGCTCAGCGGGCTTGGCTGTTCTGACAGGGCAAGCTTAAGATTTGTATGAATTTCGAGCAATTATAACCTGTTGTTGGAAAGAAGATAGAGCAGGATAAAGCTGAAGGGTAACTTCCCTGCAACAGCCTCTCTTGAGGCTGCGTTGTAGATCATTGGCGCTGAACGAAGCTTCAGCGTCAGCGAGTTGATGGTTCAGGAAGGGTTAGCGGAAAATCAGAGGAAAATAGTAATTATGATAGGGTAAAAAACCAACGGAAAAAAAGTCGCTTTCATACGAGTAGCTGTGGGCGGTGAAATGCAGCTCAGCTTCTGCCGCATTCTGCTTCTGAAACGTCCAACTCAGGCTGAGGATGTAAACTTCTCCCACGGCTAGGTCAGGAATTGACTCGCTAAGAGGCGCACTGGAGAGCAGGTTCAAGTTAGCGGAAGGGGTAATGGTAACCGTGTTATTGAAGGCTTTGAGGTCACCGGTATTCTTGACTTTCAAAGTGACCGTGATCACCTCGCCAGCCGCTCCTTGCAGGTCGCCCTGCAGCGAGGCAAACAAGCTCAAGTACGGGCCTAAATGAGGGGTAAAGCCTTCCGGCAGCGCCAGGGCATACTTCTCGGCTGCTGCGCCGACAATATCACCTGAGACACGCACGGCTAAGACGGCTTTGCTCTCATTTGCCGAGAACCTGACTTGTTCGACATTATCAATGGAACTGGTGCTGCTGCCAATTCGGGAGTTATCCGCCTCGCGGTAAGCATACAAGTTGAGGTCGCTCAAGGTATAGGCTGTATAAGGGTAATTGGGCCCGTTATAGGGCACGCGGCGGTTCCACACCAGCGTTGCCGTATCGCCGCTGAGGGCCGGCCCGGCGTAAAAACGCACATCAGGCGCTTCTGCAACTGCGTTGACAAAAACATCCTCGATGTGGAAAGCAGCGTTATTCAGGTCTATATATCCCCAGCCATAAGCCGGGTCCCAGCCTGAATCGCCTTTGTCTTCAGCCGTATTGATCAGCAGCGCCTTGACCGCCAGGGGCTCACTCAGGCCGCGGCTGATCAGGAGCGCAGCCGCCCCGGCAACGTGCGGTGCCGCCATGCTGGTGCCGGTATAGGAGACCCAATCGTCATTTGCACCCTCCCAATTGTTATTGGTGGACCGAATCACCGTGCCGGGCGCAGCCAGATCGGGCTTCTTGCGCCCGCCAACCGTGGGGCCGCGGCTAGAACTGTCACGAATCGTATCATCGTTGCGGTCAATTGTCCCTTGGTCTTGCACATTTGCCACGCTGATCGCGTTAGGCGCAATGCCAGGTGACAAAAGAGTTTGAAAAGCAGAACCACTATTGCCGGCCGCAATGGCTGCCACTACATTCATCTGGCTGACCAGCGCATCAAAAAAGCGGGCAAGAGGCGTGTCATCGTTCGAGGTCGATCCGCCGAAACTAAAATTGACCACTTCGGCGCCATACGGGTTGCCGATCAGCGCCCATTCAATACACTTCATGGCATCAGAGTCGGCCATACTTGCCCCTCCACCATCGTAACCATCGGGATCACCGCCCGCTTTGGCGTTAATTAATGTACGGATACCATAGGCGACGCCCCGGTATGAAGCATGCTGACTGGCAATGATGCCACCGACATGCGTGCCATGCCCATTGACGTCATCGGGAGAAGGATCGCTTGTGTTATAGGAAGCTCCCAAACCATCCAGGCATCGTTTCTGTTCTAACACCTTGCCGCTCAGCTCAGGATGGTTGGCGTCGATCCCGGTATCTATCACCGCCACATCCACCCCCTGACCGGTGTACCCGGCGTTCCAAAAAGCCGGCGCGCCAATGGTCGGCACCGAGACATCCAACAGTGGCTGCATTACCCCATCCTCCAAGACCGCTTCTACCGCCTCAAGGGCTTGTAGATCGCTCAGCCGTTCAGCGGGCACTCGGGCTGCCAGGGCATTCCACAGGCTGTATTGGTAAATCACTTCGCCGCCCCAGGCTTGGATTTGGCTCACCAAGCCGGCTTGGCTTTTCTGCAAGTACGGCAAACTGCGCTGCACGATCTCTTGGCGGGCTGCCTGCCGCAAGGCTTCCACACGCTCAGCTTTCTCTTGCAAGCGGGCTAGGGTGGCTTCATCGAGGGCTTGTTGGGCGAATTGATCGGCGAGGTCATCTTCCTCTTGGCGGGTAAGCGGGGCAGGGTTGCGCTGCCGCCATTGGGAGAGCGGATGAGCCTGGCGCAGTTCGCTCTCAGCCGCCTCGAGTTGCGCTTGTGTTTCTGTCCACACCTGAGCGGCAATGGCTGCCTGAGGTTGTTCCTTCAGGACGATGATCACCGTGTGAAGGTCTGCGGCAGCCGGCGCCGGCATTGGTACAATCAGCAAAGCGCTGATCACCACCATGCCCAGGGCGGTCAGGAGAACAAATGCGACCTTCATAGGCGGATTTTATCATAATTTAAGAATCCCGATTTATAGAGATCCTGGCAATTTCGTGGCTCTGGCTTGAGAAAAGCTTCTATTTAGCTACCCAGCACACCGGATGGAAAATCCTTCTCCTGCGGTCAGAAGGCAAAACCGCCTTCCCCAAATGGATGGTTTGTTAAATGGGCCTCACTTCGCCTACTCGGCGTATTCAAAGATATACAGCGAAAAATCCCACGCAGGCTGGTAGCCGGCTTTGGCTAAAGCCTCTAAAATTGGCGCTTGCAGAGGGGCGA
>QEXX01000066.1 GCA_003130835.1 Anaerolineae bacterium
ATCTCGTGGATTTAGGCGACATAAATGTCGCGGTACGAATGATTTATCTCGTGGTTTCAGGCGACATAAATGTCGCGGTACGAATGATTTATCTCGTGGTCTCAGGTGACATGCATGTCGCGGCACGAATGATTTATCTCGTGGTCTCAGGTGACATGCATGTCGCTTACGCGGTAGCACGAGATTTATCTCGCCCTTTCCAACAATTTATACAAGACAATTGCCAAGGGTTTGAAAGGCAGGAGCAGCCATGACTTCTTCGGTGGCGACCACAATCTGGCTAGCGTCCCTGCCTAAGCGGCAAGCCAATGGCTGCCCCTCTTCGCAGGGTTCCTGCCGGTCTTCTGGGTCAACCGAAATCAGAGAACATAGTCGCCGTTGAGGGGTGCGGTTCGGCGAGCAAAGACAGAACCCCAATGCATCTACCTGCTGACTCGATTTCTGCGATACAATTCCATCATCACCGGTAAGAGGCTTGCTTTTCTGAACCAAACCCCAGCTAGGCAGCGTGATTTCATTTTTTTGTTTCGGAGGTCCAAAAATGGAGGCACTTAAGCAACGAATTCTAAAGGAGGGGCGCAATTTGGGGAACGGCATTCTCAAGGTGGATAGCTTTATCAATCACCAAGTGGATGCCTGCCTGATGGATGAATGCGGCAAAGAGCTGGCACGGCGCTTTCAAGGGGTGGGAGCGACCAAGGTGCTCACCGCCGAGATCTCAGGCATTGCACCAGCCCTGACCACCGCCCTGCATTTGGGCATCCCGGTCGTCTATGCGCGCAAGCACAAGCCGATCACCATGCCCGATCAGGTCTATCTCACCCTGACGCCTTCGCATACCAAAGGGCGCACGGTGGAGCTGATCGTTTCCCCTGAATATCTCGCCGGCGGAGAGCGAGTTTTGATCATTGACGACTTCCTCGCCACCGGGGCAACCATTTTGGGGTTGGTTCGCCTCGCCGAAGCGGCCGGCGCTCAAATTGTCGGCGTGGGCGCGCTGATCGAAAAGACCTTCGAAGGAGGGCGCCAGGCATTGGCTTATCTCAATGTGCCGATCGAGAGCCTGGCGCGCATCCGCTCGATGGACAACAACACCATCACCTTTGAAGACTGACATGGACAGTTTGGTTGTCCTGGATTTCGGGTCTCAGACTTCCCAGTTGATCGCTCGGCGGGTGCGCGAGTGCCAGGTGTACTGTGAGCTGTTTCCTTGGAATGCGCCCGCCGAGCAAGTGCTCAGCTTGGCGCCCAAAGGCTTTATCCTTTCCGGCGGGCCGGCCTCTGTCTATGAGGAACAGGCGCCGCGCATCCCCGATTACGTCTTGCACAGCGGGCGGCCGATCTTGGGCATCTGTTATGGGATGCAAGCCCTGGCGTACCAACTGGGCGGGCAGGTCAACCCCGCCCCGCAGCGCGAGTACGGCTATGCCCGCGTGACCCCGTTACAACCCAATCCGCTCATTCAGGGCGAAGAACAAGTGTGGATGTCGCACGGCGACCGCATCGAAGCCCTGCCGCCCGGCTTTGTCGCCATTGCCGCCAGCGAGCGCTCTCCCATTGCAGCCATGGCGGATTTTGAGCGCCGCTATTTTGCCTTGCAATTTCACCCCGAAGTGCGCCACACCCCCAACGGCTTGGAGATGATTCGCCGCTTTGCCCTGCAAATCTGCGCTGCCAAAGCGGAATGGACGCCGGCTTCGATGATCGAACAAACGGTGCAGCGGGTGCGCCACCAGGTCGGCGATCAGCGCGTGCTCTCAGCCGTCAGCGGAGGGGTGGATTCCACCGTGGCAACCGCTCTGGTTCAAAAAGCGCTTGGCGAGCAACTGATTGCCGTGTTTGTGGACACCGGGCTTTTGCGCCTCGGCGAAGCCAAACAGGTGCGCCAAGCCTTACAAACCCACCTGGGAATCGAACTCCTGGTGATCGAGGCTGCCGAGACCTTCCTCCGGGCGTTGAAAGGCGTCACCGACCCCGAACGCAAGCGCCAGATCATCGGCGAAACCTTTATCCGCCTGTTTGAAGCCCAAGCGCGGCAGGTGGGCAGTCCACCCTTTTTGGTGCAGGGCACCATTTATCCCGATGTGGTCGAATCCAGCGCGCCCGACCGCGCCCAAGCCCAGCGCATCAAGACCCATCACAACGTGGGCGGCTTGCCTGCCGATATGCAGTTCGAGTTGGTGGAACCCCTGCGCTATCTCTTCAAGGATGAAGTGCGCCTGGTGGGCGAAGCCTTAGGGCTGCCCGCAGAAATCGTCTGGCGCCAGCCGTTTCCCGGTCCGGGCTTGGCCGTGCGCTGTTTGGGTGAGGTGACCGCCGAACGATTGGACATCTTGCGCCAAGCCGATGCCATCTTCACCGAAGAGCTGCAGAAAGCCGGCTATCTGCGCTTGCGCACCACCGATGAACACGTGGAAGGCACTGCCCAAGCCTTTGCGGTGTTGCTGCCGGTGCAATCGGTGGGCGTGATGGGCGATCAGCGCACCTATCAAGAAACGGTTGCCCTGCGGGCGGTCACCACGGAAGATTTTATGACCGCCGATTGGGCAAGACTGCCCCACGACCTGTTGGCACGGGTTGCTAACCGCATTGTGAACGAGGTCAAGGGGGTCAATCGCGTCGTCTATGACATCACCAGCAAACCTCCGGCGACCATTGAATGGGAGTGAAGCGTCGGGCAGCGCAGCCCTCTGTAGCCTCGGCGTTCTCGCTAGCCATCTCTCCAAAATGGCGATAAAATACACAACGGCGAAGATTTCGTGCCTTGCTTCTATGCAGTGAAATAAGGAGGACACATGACCCCAGAGTTAACCCCTCACTTTTTGGAACTTATCCGTTTAGCCGCCACGGATCTGCCCCCCGATGTCGAAGCTGCCCTGCGCCGGGCGGTTGAACAAGAAGAGCCCGGTTCGGCTGCGCGCGGCGCCTTGGAGACCATCCTGAAGAACGTAGAGCTTTCGCGCGCCAATCAGACGCCCATCTGTCAGGATACCGGCACGCCCATCTTCTATGTTTATCACCCCGAAGGCTGGTCAACGCGCAAACTGCGCCAGCAAATCGAGCAAGCCGTGGTGCAAGCCACCCAGCGATCCTATCTGCGCCCCAATTCGGTCGATGCGCTGAGCGGCAAGAACAGCGGCAACAATCTGGGCGGCGATTACTTCCCCACCATCCACTTCGAAGAGGTGGAGGGCGATACCTTGACAGTCGATTTGATGCTCAAGGGCGGCGGCTGTGAGAACGTTGGGGCGCAGTATTCCCTGCCGTATAACGCCCTCAAGGCTGGGCGCGATCTGGAAGGGGTGCGCCGCGTCGTGCTGGATGCCGTCCATCAGGCGCAAGGACAGGGCTGCGCGCCGGGCATCCTTGGCGTTGCCATCGGCGGCGACCGCGGCTCAGCCTATTACGCCTCCAAAGAGGTGCTCTTCCGCCGCTTGGACGACGAGAACGAAAACCCGCAACTGGCGCAATTGGAGAAACGCCTGACCGAGGAAGCCAACCAGTTGGGCATTGGACCCATGGGCTTTGGCGGCAAGACCACCGTGCTGGGCACCAAGATCACCGCCCTCAACCGCCTGCCAGCCAGTTATTTTGTCACCGTGTCGTATATGTGTTGGGCATACCGCCGCCGCCGCATGGTCTGGCAAGCCGGGCAGGTGACCTTTTCGTAGCCACCCACAGGGCGGAAAAACCAAAAAAACCTTCGTGTCTTGGTGTTAGACGAATTCTAACCACGAAGACACGGAGACACGGAGGGAACTAAAAAAAACCTTAGTGTCTTGGTGTCTTGGTGTTAGACGAATTCTAACCACGAAGGCACAAAGACACGAAGGGAACTAAAAAAACCTTAGTGTCTTGGTGTCTTGGTGTTAGACGAATTCTAACCACGAAGGCACAAAGACACGGAGCAAACGAAAAAACCTTAGTGTCTTCGTGTCTTGGTGTTAGGCGAATTCTAACCACAAAGGCACGGAGACACGGAGCAAACGAAAAAACCTTAGTGTCTTCGTGTCTTGGTGTTAGACGAATTCTAACCACGAAGGCACGGAGACACGAAGGGAACTAAAAAAACCTTAGTGTCTTCGTGTCTTGGTGTTAGGCAAACCCTAACCACGAAGGCACGGAGG